>JAAFIU010000346.1 GCA_013298805.1 Cytophagales bacterium
AAAGCACTTTTAGTGAGGTTTGAATTCTCAGTCAAAAATTGGGTTGCGTTGCATTTTATCGCATTCTCAGTCATTTTTTTACGTAAAATCAATAAAAAAATAAAAGTTTAAACAGCTTCAATATTATAATTAATGAGATTGATAAAAATAAGTATTTACCGCCCATGTGCCTACAAACATTGGTTGAAAATACCATTCAGCACAACGAAGCATCACAAGCTAAACCTTTGGAAATAGCCATTTATACAGAAAATAATCATTTGATTATCCAAAATCCTATTCAATCTCGAAGTGATAGGGTTGAAAGTTCACAAATAGGCTTAAAAAATATGGAAGTACGTTATCAGTTTTTTACTGATGAAAAGATAGAGATTATTCATACTGAGCAAATTTTCAAGGTCATTTTGCCATTAATTGCAAAATAATGAACGTAGTAATTATAGAAGATGAAAAATTGACGGCTGACCACCTAACGCTGTTATTGCAACGAATTGATAGCCATATAAAAGTTGTAAAATATTTAGACTCGGTAAAGGCAACAGTGAAGGCATTTGACGAAGGCTTGCAAGCCGATTTGCTTTTTTTGGATATTCATTTGGCGGATGGAAACAGCTTTGACATTTTCAACAAAATCGAAACAGAAATACCTATCATTTTTACAACTGCCTACGATAATTATGCCATTCAAGCCTTCAAACAAAATAGTATTGATTATTTACTAAAACCCATTTCACAGAAAGACTTAACTTTTGCCATTGATAAGTTCAAAAAACAGCAAACAATCCCACAACAACAACTCATTGAGAATATAACAACAGCTTATCAGCAACTGAATAAACAATATAAAACTCGTTTTTTAGTCAAATTGGGGCAAAATATGGATACCATCCAAACTGATAAAATACACCATTTTGAAACCCAAGATAGCCTATCATTTTTGGTAACAAACAAAGGTAGCCGCTACGCCATTGACTATACACTCGACCAGCTCGAAAAGATGTTGCAACCCAACGATTTTTTTCGGATTAATCGGAAAGTAATCGTTCATATTCAATCCATCGAAAAGGTAAATACTTATTTCAATGGACGGTTGTCTATACAATCAAAATTGTTGGATGGCGACGCAAGAGTTGTGAGCAGAGAGCGAGTGAATGACTTTAAGGCTTGGCTCGATAATTAAAAATGAAAGTAACTGACTAACAGATAGATAAAAATTTGGTGGGGCTAAAAATATAATGCTGGGAGCAATGGGTTTTAACCCATTGACATCAGAAAAACAATGAGTTAAAACCCATTGTTCTCTTTCAGAAGCAATACACTTATAGGACTGCCAAAAATTTATCTGTTAGTTAGTTTTATTTCTTAATCACCAATTTTTGCCCCACAATTACAGCATAATTTTTGATATTATTCCATCTCACAATCTCATCAACGCTTACGCCATATATTTGTGAAACTCTGAAAACAGTTTCGCCTGTTTTTAAAATATGGTATTGATAATTATTGCTTGTATTGTAGGTAATAGCATTTGATTTTGCTGAATAATCGGGAACGGCATTTCCTCCTAATACCATTAATTCCTGTCCAATTTCTACGGTATTACCCGTCAAATTATTCCAAACTTTGATGTTTTCAACACTCACACCATAAATTTTTGAAACTCTGTAAATGGTTTCTCCTGCTTGAATAGTATGGACAATTTTATAATTTGGTTTGTTATTAGTAGGAGTGAAAGATTTGCTTGAAGTTGCCGCTGTTATCGGACTTGGATTTGCAGAGGCTACTTCTAAATTTTCGGATGGTGTTGTCACCACCTCACGGATTATTGTAGTCGTTGTCGTAATTGTCGGATTTAGGTTTGTTCTATTATTAGAGGAATAAATAGCCTTAGTGTCGGATTTAGTTGCTCCTGTCATTGGCGAAGAACTTGGTTGATATACCTTTATTTCCTGCCCAATTCTTAAAGAACTTCCCGAATACATATCGTTTAAATTATATAACTCATCAATTGACATCCCGTAAAGCCTTGATATACTAAAAAGAGTTTGTTTTGGCTCAACAATATGGTTTTGAATGTTTCTATTTGATTTCTCCGTCGAATAAACAACTGACGGAGTCATAGAAACACCCGACGGTAATTGTTTAACAGTCACAGTTGTGATGTCGGTAGGTTTTGTAGCAACGGGGCTATTGTTCTTTACTACTGGTTTGGTAGGTGTTATTACAGTCGTAGTCTTTTTTTCAGATTCAATAATTGTTTCAACAATTGTTACTTCTGATTGTGTATTCTGATAGACAGGTTGCTTCTTGGTCGAAGGTTGGATTATCTGTTGTTTTTTTGTTTCTGCAATAATGGGTTTATCATCAACAGTAGGCGTTTGTATATATGGCACACCTTGTTCTTCCTGACGAGTTTCCATGAGCCACAGTAAACGTCCTTTTTGTAATCTTTGAACTTGGGTAATATGATTTTTGTCCATCAAATCTTCCAGTACAATTCCGTACATTTGAGAAATTTTCCAGAGTGTTTCATAGCCTTCCACAGTGTGATATGCCACTGCTGCACGGCGGTCTTTTTTCTTCAAATAATAAACCTCATTCGGAATAATTCTATCATTTTCCTCAAGGTCATTATATTTTAAAAAACGTTTTAGATTAATTCCAGCACGTTCTGCGATACTCTCAGGACTGTCACCTTGTCGTGCTAAAATACCTTTTTTACCATTTATTTCATAGAATATCGGCTCGTCTGGTGTTGCTATTTCTGTTAGTTTAATTAATACAGGAAAGCCCAAATCTTTATTAACAGCAACAGGGTCTTCTATGGCTTTTGGAGGGTCTTTTTTAGATTTTAATTCTAAAAAATGTTGATTACTGAGAGGGAGATAAACGATATAGTCTTTATCATCAGGAACAGTAGTTGTTTTCAACCAAACATTATTTGTCATTAAATCTGCCAAAGGAGCGTCTAATTCTTGGGCTATATCTCTTAAATTTTTGCCTCTACTGTTGGTATATTCAAAAAGATGGGTGGAATTTGTTTGATTCTTAGCTTGATTATATTGTTTTTCCAGAAAGTGACGATAAGCCAAAAAACGCAGTACGTACCAATCCGTTGAAGAATTTACGGTTACTTCATTTTTATAAGCCCAATCATTATCAGCCATTCTGCGTACAGCCCCAAGCCCTAACCGATAAGATAATAAAGTTGAAATCCAGTTTTTTAGAATTAAATTATTTCTTGAAAGATAAACAGCAGCTCCTTTAGTAGCGGCGGCAATGTGTTTCCGTTCGTCAACAACACCATCTACTCGTAAACCAACTTCCTGAGCTGTTTCACGCTTAAATTGCCAATAACCAATAGCATTAGAGGAAGAAACCGCTTCTGGATTAAAAGAACTTTCTTGGACACATAAATATTTAAACTCATCGGGAATACCTTCTTCAGCCAATATTTTTTCAATAATGGGGAAGTATAAATTCATTTTGTTAACCAATGAACTAAGATATTTTTGATTGGCATTTAGATTATCAATTTCTCTTTCGATAATAGCTCTTGCATCTCCTTCAATCTTCACATTTACAGGACCCACATAAATGCTACGAGGAAGTTCTTGTGCCGATGCCCAGAAATAAGGAAATAAAGCCAATATTAGTAGCGTAAGACGCTTTTTCATAGATAATCAAATTTTATAATGGGTATTATTTTCTTTTCTCTGAAAACAAAATAGCATCATTTTCTATATCATTGGCGGTAAATGAGACAGGCTGATACAAAAATAAAAAAAAAAAAGCAAAATAATCATTAGTATAGACATTGTTCAAAGAACAAGTCTTAAAACTTAGTCAATAAAAATGCCAACTCGTTTAAAAGTAGCAGATTTAGCGTAATTTTGTTCAATTATTTATTATACGTACAAAAAAGGTGTTCATTTAATGACTTTTCAGAAAATGACCTATATCATACAACCTAATCAGCATGTAAATATTGATTCCTTGATTTGATGAGTATTTGAAAATAATGAAATAAGCGTAGTAAAATATTGACCGTTACAAGTCAAGTTATGTTGCACATTACATAAAATATTAAAAAATGATACTGATAGAAAATACCGTCATTAGTGATGATATAGCAGAAAAATTTTTCGTTTGTGACCTCATCAAATGTAAAGGAGCTTGCTGTGTAGAAGGT
>JAAFIU010000064.1 GCA_013298805.1 Cytophagales bacterium
TAAACAATACACTGAGCAATACAAGACCAGTCAAGGTCTTTTTGAGACTTGAAATTTTCATTTCCATTGGGGTTTTGTTAATGATTTTTATTTAAGAATTGAGAATCTAAAAAGGTGATAAACCTTTAAAATATTTGTTTGAGATTGTTTATTGTAAAATGTTAATGCTTGTGTTCTAAACTTAGAAACGATAACTGATTCCCACACGACCACCCAAAATAGCTTGTGATGGTAACGTGCCATTGAGCTGATTTAGATTGCCATTTGAACTATTTGAGAGCTGAGATTTATAATACATTTCTCCCGTAGCAATCAAGTGATTTGACAAAGCTAAGTTTGCTCCTACATTTGCACCCAATAAGTGCATTGTTGAAATGGCAATATTGGAGTTACTAATTTTGCTCAAATCTTCATACTGATAATCAATATTATACTGATTTGGTAGCTGAATATTCCAATTTAAACCAAAATATGGTTTGAATTTCTCGTTAAATAAAAGGTTATAACGTAGCCCTAAACCCAGATTATAAAAAGAAAACTGAGGAACTTCTATTTTCTTTATATTAGTGAACGGCTTAGGGTTAGGCGGTGTTCCAAAATGCCCAAATTTTTCCCTTTTATCATTTTCAAAGTACAAATTACTTTGTTGAAAATCTAAAACAATACCCCAACGTTCTAAGCCTTGGCGGTTATGATAACCCAGTACAGCCCTAAGACCAATATCGTGTCCTCCACCATTTTCAAAATCTTCTCCCGTTGGTTTTAACACTCCAGCCAATAGACCAATACTTGCCGATTTTGGAATTAGTGAAAAATGATTTTCTTCGACTACAGAGTCTTCAGGAAAACTCTCGCCTTTATACTTCGCAAAATCATTTGTCACTCCAATATTTGTTGTACTCAAAATTAGATTTTTTCCTGACAATTTGTGGATGTCAACAAACTTTTCTCTTTCTGTAAATATTTGATTCTCAGTAGAGTTCTCTCCATATTTCTCGTAATATATATTGTTTTGGTTATTGGTTAAGATTGGGTTTTTATAAGTTTTTTCGTGGACAACTTGCCTAATTATCACTTGTCTATAAATAGTATCATGAATGATAATTTTTTGAGGACTTACATCAGGCTGAACTTGCCGTTGTTGATAGGCTCTTACTAATTTGTTTTCCAAGATATTAACTTGTTCCTTCGTCCGATTCAACTGGTAATACAAAACACTTGAAACCGCCAACATGATTCCACCCACAGCAGGTAATGCCCACATTAATTTTTTCAATTGACGTTTAAGGTCATGCCGTTCCAATTGTCCTTCCAACGCTCGCCAATCATTATTGGCAAAGTTGGGGAGTTTTGAACTATATAAATCGTCGAAATCTTTTTGCTCCTCCATTTTTAAGGGATATTTGTAATGTGCATTATTACTGGAATTTAATACTAAAGAGTTTTACTTACTATTAGCGACCTCAAATGCTTAATCTTCACTATATAAAATTAATTCTTGTAATTTCTTTCTTGCTTTATGCAAGTTAGAGAGCGATGTTCCAACCGTTATACTTAGCATCTCTGCAATTTCCTTGTGTTCATATCCTTCAATAACGTGTAAATTAAATACGGTTCTATACGCAGGAGATAATTGTTGGATTAAGTGACCAATTTCTTCCACCGAAAATTTCCCAAATAAATCCAATTCAAATCCAACATCTTGAGCTTCCAATAATTCTGCCGTTGGAACATTTTGATGAGATTTTCTTAGATGGTTAATACACGTATTAATAAGAATACGTTTGAACCAACTCACAAAAGGGTATTCTGGTTTGTACTGTTCAATATTGGTAAACACTTTCATAAAGCCATCATTCAATAATTCACGGGAGGTATCAATATCAGCCACATACCGTAAACATACCGATAGGCCAAAGCGATAGAAGCCTTCATAAAGTTCCCGCTGTGCATTTCGGTCGTTCTTACGACATTTTTTTAGAGTTTCTATTAATTGTTCAGTACCCATCTGTATAAGATTACATCATTTTATTTTATGCTATTGCTTTTACCAGAAAAAAAAGTGAAAATATTCTATAATTATGGATTTTGTCTATTAAATTATCAAGAAAATTTGAAAATGAACCTGTTTAGGCAACCCCATTCAAACTTTCTGTTTTGAGGTGTAATTAGGCTATTTTTAATCTTGCTCCTATAAAATTTGAAGCCCCAGTGGAACTGCGAAGCTCCGCTAAGTTGAAAGAATTTTGAAAAACAGGATTAAAAAAGAGACAATTGTAATATTTTTCATTTTCAAATCAGTAAAATAAAAAAAGAGATAATTTTAATTAAATACTTGTAAATAAGGCGTTTGGAGTCATTTTTTCTATAAAAAAAGAATAGTGAAGCCATTTTCCTGACGATATTTTTTATTTACGTGTATATTTGTCCTGATTAAAAGATTCTCAGACGACTTGAATGTGTATTTTTATAAAGTGAATCATTGTTAATATTGATTTTGTAATAAGGATAAAAGAGCTTTTCTATGAAATGAATTTAATTTATACAAGAGACTTAAATGCCTACTTTTACCTTTATACTCCCTTAACTCGGACATACTTTTGCAAATTCCCCTTTTATTTTATTTGGTTATTCAGTTTTTATTTGGATGTTCGTTAATAATTTTGGCATAATTTTCGCTAATCCTATCTAATCCATTTTTGAGGCTTATTTAACATCTTATTAATACTATTTAAGTGTAAATGAGATATAAGACTACTTTTAAAATTGTACGTAAAATATCTTTAATGTCTTAATTATCAGTGTATTAATGTATTGAATTAGTTGATTTGTCGATGGCATTTAAAAGGGGTTTCTTTTTGGCACAGTTTTGGATGATTATTTATGGAATCATTTTATCAATTTCAATGACTCGACAGTTTCTTTTGTATTAAAATATCTTGTATTATTTTAGATACATAAAATACCTTATCCCTAAGCATAAAATATGTTTAGAACTTTTATTTATTAACTACGCAACAGATGGAAGAAACTTCTACGTTCACTGATTGTACAGGCAACCAAACGAACCATACGATTTCATCACAGTCATCAGCAAAAAAGAATGTTTTTCTCTTAGCTAAAGACTTGTTCAGGAAAGTCAAGCAACTATTTGTTCAGGAAGAAAGCACTGAACCCGTAGTTGAGTCAGTATTTATAGAGAAATCAACAGATATTGAACAATTACAAACCAATAGAGTGGTTGAAATTGCTATTCCAACTGTTGTGGTTAAGCAAAAAACACAATTCTCGCATATAAATTATCAATTAAACATACAGCAAATGAATCTTTTTACTTACCTGAGACGAGCGATTGCAAGCAGTGATGAGTCGCTTAGTGGGCAGTTCTTGGAGAAATTTAAGAACTTTCTATCGGTAATAGTCGGTACTGCCCCCGATAACAATGCCCCTCTTGGCCTCGTCAAGCGAGATTTTGGCGTTTTATCTCATTTGGGTGGTTCAGAACTACTCAGTAATAAATTCTTTAGCCATCAGGGTGTGAGAATTTGGTTAGGTGTGGTGTTTTTGACGCTATTTACAGCGTTTGGGACATTAACACAAACTGCTTCAGCACAACAAGCTGTCTCATTAACTAATAGCCCGGATTTATCAGTCAAGAAGACGATTGATAACCAGAGTCCTGCTCTTGGTGCAGATGTTACCTATACTATCGTTGTGAATAATGCAGGTACGGCAGCCGCTACGGGTGTCGAACTTACAGATATGTTACCTACTGGTGTAACCTTGAAGTCTGTAAACGTAGGCGGTATTGGTTCAACTTCCAATAGTACTGCGTCGGGCGTTACTTCAATTAAATGGAACATTGGTAGTGTAAGTGCTTCAGCAAATTTGACAATGACAGTTGTAGCTACCGTTACTTCTCGTGGTCTTGCATTCAATGTAGCACAAATTACAAAAGAGAATGAACCAGATTATGATTCGACTCCTAATAATAATGACATCAATGAAGACGACCAAGACGCTGTATGTTTGTCGGTCGCTGATTATTTTTATAAAGGAGATGAATTTAAAATTGGATTACCTGCGGGGTTTACAAGTATTAATTGGACGATTAAAGTTGGAACTGGTGCTGCTACTCCTATTACGGCATCAACGCCAGGTGTAACACTTAATGCTAACAAAGATACTTTGACAGTATCTAATATTACGGCTTATACAGAATTTGCATTTTCGGCTACAAATAAAAATTGTCCAGCGACAGGATGTTGTCCAGCGAAGTTTATTCCTGGACCACTTGGTTCGATTGGAGATTATGTATTTAATGACCTTAATAAAGATGGTATTCAAAATGCAGGAGACACTCCAGTAGCGGGTGTAAAAGTGATTTTATATAAAGCTGATGGTGTGACGAAATTAGATTCAATGTACACTGATGCTAATGGTAAATATTTATTTGATTCACTATTAACTGATAATTATAAAGTAAGATTTATACTCCCTCCAGGTACATCATTCACTACTTCAAAAGTTGGTGTTGATGGAACAGACAGTGACGCTGGAACAGATGGCTTTACCGCTATTATTCCTATTGACGTAGAAAAAACAGGAAAAGCTAAAGACAACTTAGATGTTGACGCTGGTATCATTGGTAATTTAGGTTCAATCGGAGATTTTGTTTGGCGTGATGATAACTCAAACGGCATTCAAGATATTGGAGAACCTGGAATATCAGGCGTAACCGTTAACTTATATAAAGGAACAACTTTGGTGTCAACAATTACTACCGATGCTAATGGCAAATACCTTTTTGGTGGTTTGACATCAGGCGCTTATCAGGTAGAATTTGTAGCACCACCTCAAAGTAAATTCACGAAACAAAATCAAGGAGACGATACGAAAGATAGTGATGTTGGAACCAATGGCAGAAGTCAAATTATTAATATTGACGTAACTAAGTTGCCAACGGATACACTTCGTAATAACCCGCAAATTGATGCTGGTATCATTCCATTGGGTTCTATTGGAGATTATGTTTTCAATGACAATAATGGAAACGGTGTTCAAGATGCAGGAGATACTCCTGTTGCAGGTGTAAAAGTTTACTTGTGTGATAAAAATGGAGTAAGGATAGACTCAACTGTAACGGATGCCAATGGTAAATATAACTTTATAGTTCCTTCTGGGGATTATTATGTAAAGTTTACAAAGCAACCTGGTCAAAGCTTTACTCAAACAGGTGCGGGAACTTCAGCAACAGATTCAGATGCTGACCCAACCACAGGTAAGTCGGGTAAAGTTACTATTGATACAAGCAAACCAATTGGAGACATTGGTCGTAACAATCCTACGATTGACGCTGGTATCAAACCAATCTGTAACATAGGTGCGGGTACATTAGCAACGAATAATTCTAATTTCTGCCTACCAGCAGGAACTTCAGTAACGTTGACAGCTACTACAGTAACACCGCCAATTGTACCAACAGGCTACTCTGTGAAATATATTTTAACACAAGGAGCCAATTTAGTAATACAGCAAATCTCAAATGCTCCGACATTCAATGTTAGTGCAGTTGGCGATTATACTATTCATACAATAGTGTTTGATGGTAATTCTGCAAACGTAAGCTATCTTGACTTATCGTCAGTGGTTTTAGGAACAACTAAAGCAAGTGATGTTTTAAATATAATTACTACTAAGAAATTATGTGCAGCATTGGATGCTACGGGAGTTAAAATTAATGTATCTCCTATTCCAAATGCACCACAGATTGTTGGAGCAACTATTTGTGCAGGTAGTTCTGCAACATTAGGAACTGCAAATGCTAGTGACCCAATCTATCACTGGTTTACATCTGCAACAGCGGTAAATCCATTTGCAACAACTTCTTCAATAAGTGTTAATCCATCAGTTACAACTACTTATTATGTAAGTACGATTGCAAATACGCCTAATGCGTGTGAAAGTCTTAGAACTCCAGTTACAGTAACAGTTATTCTAAAACCAGATGCTCCAGTTGTGAAATCAGGTATTGCTAATGATTGTACTAAGAATTTACTAACAGTTAATTTAGCGGATGCCATTATTACAGCACCTTCAGGAGCTACAATAGAATGGCACGTAGCAAATGATATAACATCTGCAATGGTTGCTAATCCAGCAGCAGTTGGTGCGGGTACTTATTATGTCTTTGCGAAATCAACCGTAGGTGGATGTTATTGTTCAGGTGTGCCAGTTACGGTAACGATAACTCCTTGTACTTGTCCAAACCCAGCAACAGTAACAGTAAACCCAATAGCTGCTATTTGTGGAAGTTCATCATCGCCAGTACAATTAGGTGCTGTTCTCGGTGGTGGAGCAACAAGTGGAACATGGATTTCAACAGGAACAGGAACGTTTGATAACGCTAATAGCTTAACTGCTAAATATACGCCATCGGCAAGTGATTTAACAAAAAGCTCAATAGAATTGACATTCACAACGAATGACCCTGACGGAGCCGCTACTTTATGTAATGCAGCAAGTGCTAAGACAATTTTAAATATCAAAGCAAAACCAGCAGCACCTTATAACTTGAAGTGTAAAGCGCTAATTTGCTTAGGAGATAGTAATAAATTGTTCGCTATTAGCCTTGGTAATACTGTTAAATGGTATTCGTCTGCTACAAGCACAACATCAATTGGTATTGGTTCTGACGAAGGATTTAATATTGCTCCTACATCAGAAGGAACATTTACTTACTATGCAGAAGCAACAACAACTGATGGTTGTATCAGTGACCGTACTCCAATTTCATTCACTGTTAAGAAGTGTTTAACAGACTTAGCCGTAATCAAGAAAGTTGTTGATGCACCCGATGCTCAAGCAGCTCCATCTTATTTGTTAGGTCAAACAATCACTTATGCAATTGAAGCACAGAATATTGGTTCAATGAATTCATCGGATGTAAAAGTGACTGATATTCTTCCTGCTGGAGCTACTTATGTAAGCTCAAGTCCTTCTGGAAGATATGATGCAACAACTGGAACATGGAATATCGGAGATTTAACGGCTGGTTCTTCAAAAGAGTTATTAATCCAAGTAACATTAAGTAAAACTGGTTCGGTAACAAATACGGCTGAAATTTCAGGTACTAATGAAGACCCAGCTAAGAAAACCAATAATAAATCAACAGTAACAGTTAATATAATTGATATTGCTGACTTGAGTTTGACAAAAACAGTAAGCAAAACAAATGTTAACGTAGGCGAGACAGTTGAGTACACAATCACTGTGTTGAACTCAGGTCCAAATACAGCAACGAATGTTGAGATTAAAGATAAATTGCCAGCAGGTTTAAGTTATGTTAGTTCATCTACATTAACTGAAAGTGCAGGAACATTAACAGGAACAGTAGCAAGTATTGCAAAAGGAGCCACAGCTACTTTTACATTCAAAGCTAAAGTAAATGCGGTAGGTAAAATCAAGAACATGGCGGAAGTTAGTAAAGCTGACCAAAGAGATCCTGATTCAACACCTGGAAACGCTTCTACAAAACCTGATGAAGATGATGATGACAGCGTAGATATTAACTCTACATTGGTTTGTAATCTTGATAAACCTGTAATTGTTTGTGATAAAGTTCACCCTCCACTTTGTTTAGGAAGTAGTGAAACATTAACAGCAACAGGTTGTGATAATGGAACTTATGTATGGAGTAATGGTGAAATGGGTGCAAGCATAACAATAAGCCCTAAAACAACACAATCTTATACAGTATATTGTAAGAAGGATAATTGTAAAAGTGAGGCTTCAGACCCAATAGAAGTGAAAGTAATTGTGATTGATAGTCCAGTATTATCAGCTTCACCAAGTAAGATTTGTGCAGGCGGAACAACTACTTTAACTGCAACAGGTTGTGGAGGAGTAACAGAGTGGCAAACATCACCTAAACAAACATTACCATCAATTACGGTTAGCCCAACTGTTTCAACAACATATAAGGCTGTTTGTAAAGAATACGGTTGTGTTAGTGCAGAAGCATCAATTGATGTAATTGTAGGACCAGCTTCAACACCTCCAGCAATTATTTGTGCTAAGAGCGAAATTTGTCCAGGAGAGACTGTGACACTTACAGCAATTAATTGTAATGGACAAGTGAAATGGAGTACAGGAGAAACAACAGCGAGTATTACTGTGTCACCAAGTGTGACAACTAATTATACAGTAACTTGTACTGTAAATGGTTGTACAAGCGAACCATCTAAAGTATTTGTCTTAACTGTTAAACCAATTGATGTTCCAGTTATTAAAGCATCTACTTTGGTAGTTTGCTCAGGAAGTTCATCAACTTTAACAGTAGAGAATTGTACAGGAAAAATAACATGGTATTATAACGGAAAAACTGAAATTGGAGCTACAATTATTGTAAAACCAACTGCAACGACAAGTTATACTGCTACCTGTAGCTCATTGATTTGTACTTCTGATAAATCAACACCAGTAACAATTCAAGTTGAAAACCCAGCTCCTCCAATTGTGAGTTCGGCAACTTCAACAATTTGTGCAGGTTCATCGGTTGAATTAACAGCAACAGGTTGTGACGGAGGTGTGGTAACATGGTCGGATGGTCAGAAAGGTGCAGTAGTTACCGTGAAACCATTAGTATCTACGGCATATACAGCAACTTGTACGATGGGAACTTGTGTGAGTGATGTTTCAATTAAGAGAAATATTACCGTTACAGATTTTGCTAAACCAACTATCACAGCAGATAAGTTATCAATTTGTACTGGGCAGTCAGTAACGTTAACAGCTAACGGTTGTAATGGAACAGTAAAATGGTCGGATGGAGTAACAGGTTCACCACGAACAATTACACCAACTGCCGATGTGAAATATACAGCAACTTGTGAGTCAAGCACTTGTAAGTCTGATAATTCAAATGAATTAGCAATTAAAGTAAATACAGTTGGTTCAGCTCCAGTTATTTCATGTACTAAAACTGAAATTTGTGAAGGAGAAAGCATAACATTAACAGCAACAGGTTGTGCAGGTGGAACAATTAAATGGTCTGACGGCAGCACAGGAACATCAGTAACTGTTAAGCCAAGTGTAACAACTACTTATACTGCGATTTGTACAGTGGGTACTTGTGAAAGTGCTAAATCAAACGTAAAAACAATTACTGTTAGTCCAGCAGGTACTTTGAGTTTGACAGCATCAGCCAGCAGTGATAAAGTTTGTTCAGGAACAGAAACGACCTTAACCTTAGCAGGTTGTACAGGTGGAACAGTAACTTGGACAGGAGGTTTAACAGGCTCAAGTATTAAAGTTAAGCCAACTGCAACAACTACTTATACTGCTACTTGTACAGGAGTTGCTTGTGCAAAAGATGGTTCGGCAAGTGTGACGGTAACAGTATTACCAGGAGCAACAACGCCAACGATTACTGCATCAAGCACACAGATTTGTGCAGGAGCAGAGGCTACCTTGACTGCTAATAATTGTAATGGAACTCTATTATGGAGCAACGGAGCAACAACTTCAGCAATCACAGTTAAGCCAACAGCAACAACTACTTATACGGTTCAATGTAAAGTGGATGGTTGTGGAGATAGCAAAACATCAGACCCAATCTCTATAAAAGTTAGTACACCAGATGTACCAGCTATTTCGAGTAGTAAAGATGCGATTTGTGGTACTGAAAGCGTAACATTAACAGCAACAGGTTGTACAGGTGGAACAATTAAATGGTCTGACGGCAGCACAGGAACATCAGTAACTGTTAAACCAAGTGTAACAACTACTTATACTGCGATTTGTACAGTGGGTACTTGTGAAAGTGCTAAATCAAACGTAAAAACAATTACTGTTAGTCCAGCAGGTACTTTGAGTTTGACAGCATCAGCCAGCAGTGATAAAGTTTGTTCAGGAACAGAAACGACCTTAACCTTAGCAGGTTGTACAGGTGGAACAGTAACTTGGACAGGAGGTTTAACAGGCTCAAGTATTAAAGTTAAGCCAACTGCAACAACTACTTATACTGCTACTTGTACAGGAGTTGCTTGTGCAAAAGATGGTTCGGCAAGTGTGACGGTAACAGTATTACCAGGAGCAACAACGCCAACGATTACTGCATCAAGCACACAGATTTGTGCAGGAGCAGAGGCTACCTTGACTGCTAATAATTGTAATGGAACTCTATTATGGAGCAACGGAGCAACAACTTCAGCAATCACAGTTAAGCCAACAGCAACAACTACTTATACGGTTCAATGTAAATGCAGGAGCAGAGGCTACCTTGACTGCTAATAATTGTAATGGAACTCTATTATGGAGCAACGGAGCAACAACTTCAGCAATCACAGTTAAGCCAACAGCAACAACTACTTATACGGTTCAATGTAAAATTGAAGCTTGTACAGATAGTAAAACATCTGATGCTGTAACTGTAAAAGTTGGAAATCCAGATTCACCAACAGTAGCAACACCAACTTCGAGTGTTTGTGCAGGAGGTTCGGTAGTATTGACAGCCACAGGTTGTACAACAGGAACAGTAGTATGGTCTAATGGTAAAACAGGAACATCAATTACTGAAACCGTAAATGCAACAACTACTTACAGTGCAGTTTGTAAACAAGGAACTTGTAACAGTACTGAATCTAATAAGGTAATTGTAAAAGTAACCGTGCCAAGTGTACCAACAATCTCATGTGCTACCAGTACAATTTGTGCAGGAACATCATTGACATTGATTGCATCAGGTTGTGAAGGAACGGTGAAATGGTCTGACGGTCAAACAGGAACAATCGTTACGGTAGCTCCAACTAAGACAATAGATTATACAGCAACTTGTACAATTGGAACTTGTACTTCGGTAGCATCAAGTGTAGCAACAGTGAATGTTGGACTTCCTCCAGCACCGCATATTACTTGTAATGCAACCTCAATTTGTCAAGGTATCCAAATTACATTGACTGCCTCTGGTTGTGATGGTACAGTAGTATGGAATGACGGACAAGTTGGAAATGTAGTTACTGCAAAACCAAACGCAACAACTAAATACAATGCAATTTGTAAATTAGATAAGTGTGAAAGTGGAATATCAAACGATGTGACAGTAACAGTAGGAGCTGGAATAACAACTCCTAAAACTAAAAACTTGAACAATGTTTGTCCATTCGTGACGGTTGATTTAGCATCAGGTGTAACATCAGGTTTATCAGCAGGTGGAATATTTGAATACCACACAGGAGTGTTACCATCATCACCATTAGTTTCTAATCCAAATGCAGCAGGAACAGGTGTTTATTATGTATTTGAGAAAACAGCATCAGGATGTTATTCTACTCCAGGTGTAATCTATACATATATCAACACAGATTGTACTCCTAAAGATTGTGCTAAAACACCAGCTACAACAAATGCAGGTGCAGACGCAACAATTTGTGCAGAGAAAGTTTATACACTAAGTGGTAAATTTGGTGGTGCTGCCACAAACATTACTTGGAAAACAACAGGTACAGGTACATTTGATAATCCATTATTACCAACCGCTACATATCGTTCATCATTGGCTGATGTGTTAGCAGGAACAGTAAAATTGATTATCACAACTAATGACCCTGACGGAACAGGAGTTTGTACAGCAGCAGCGGACACAATGGTGTTGACAATGCAAGGTGTGAAATTCAAACCAACAATTGTAGTAAAAGGAAACTTGAATACTTGTGGTTCTGATAGTGTAACCTTAACAGGAACAGCAGGTGCTTATACCTACAAATGGTATAAAGTAGGTACTACATCTGAAATTGCTACTGCAAGAAGCATTACGGTAAATAAATCAGGTGCATACTTCTATAAATTGATTGATGCTAACAAATGTTGCTCAATTGAGTCAGATACAGCAAATGTAAATGTATTAGACGTAGTAACTGCCCCAGTTGCGAGTGGTGTGAAAATTAATAAAGGAACAACAGTTGACTTGAACAAATTGGTAGCGAGTAACACGCCAACAGGAGCAACGTTGATATTTAAGATAGGTGCAAGTACAGGTTCGACAACGGTAGCAAACCCAAGTGCAGTAGGAGCAGGAACTTATTACGCTTGCTACAAATCAGCACAAGGATGTTTCTCTCCAACAACCAAAATTTTGGTAGAGAATAAACCAGATGCGACCTCAACAGATGCAGATATTGACATAGTAGTTACTACTGAAAACAATATCGCAAAAGATAGTACTGTGAAAGTAACTATTAAGGTTACCAATAAAGGACCAGCAGTAGCTAAAGGTGTAAAAGTATCAGCACCAATTCCAACTGGTTTAACATTCGTGTCACAAACAGGTGGATTAGTGAAAACAGGAACTTTATTAGGAGGTTCAATTGATAGCATGATTAGTGGTGATGTTAAGATTTATACATGGGTAGGTAAAATTTCTGGAACAACTACTTCGGTAACAGTTTCAGCAACTGGAACTTCAAACAACCAAGATCCAAATCTGAACAACAATAACAGTAGTAATCCAAATGGGTCATCAACTGTAACAACTGGTTCGACAAGCAAGCAACTTGACTTAGCTTTATCATTAAAAGCTGATAAACAAGTAACTACTTTAAATGATGAAGTTACATTCACAATGACTGTGAAAAATAATGGACCAGTGGTAGCTAATAACGTGGTAGTGGATAATATTTTACCTAAGCAATTGACTTATGTATCAGGTGATCCAACTAAGAAAGGTGATACATTGAGAGTTTCAATTGCTTCAATGGCGGTTGGTAATTCGCAAGTCTTTACGTACAAAGCAAAAGTGTCTAAAGATACAATTATCTCTAACACAGCTAAGATTACTAAAGTAAGCCCAGTAGATTCAGTATTAGCTAATAACACTGCGACAGTAGTATTAGGCTCATCAACTGAATGTAAACTTGGTTTAGCAATGGCAGTAATTGATACAGCTAAAGTTTCAGATGGTGTTTATAATGTAACGTACCGTTTAATTGCTAAAAACTACTGTAAGGATACTTTGAAAAACGTAACCTTAGTAAGTAATAGTTTAGCTAATACTTTCAAGTCGCCAGTAGTTGCTGCGGTTGTTGGGAAACCAAGTACGGGTACAAGTACACACCTGATTGTAAATGATGCGTTTAGTTTGGCAGATTCAAGTTTAGTGAAAACAGGAAGTTATATGTTACCTGGTGCAATTGATACAGTGAAATACGTAGTGAAAGTCACTATGAATGGAAATAAAGGACCATTCTACAGCCAAGCTACTGTAACTGGTAAAAAACCAGATAATACGATTCTTACTGCGAAATCAAGTGATGGCTCGAATTTGAATGGAACACCAAGCAAAACAGTATTACGCTTCGATTTACCAAATACACGTATCGGTTTAGCGAAAGAAGTGGTAGTAACAGCATTGAAAAATGACTCTACTACATTCTGGACAGTACCTTACAGAATCCGTGTAGTGAACATGGGAGTGAATGGTGTTACTAAATTAAGCGTGAAAGATAGTCTTGATGCAGTATTTACAGCAAAAGGTGCAACACTTGTTAGCAAACCAATTATCATTGCAACTCCAGGTTTGACAATCAACAAGAACTATACAGGTAAAGGATCAAATTCTGACTTGTTAGTTCCAGATTCATCAAGCATTGCAAAAGGTGATACCGCAATCATTGACTTGACAGTAAGAGTTAACACGGCTGGTTCAACAGATTTAGAGAAAATCTTTAACAACGTAGCCATAGGTGCAGCAGTTGGTTCTGATAATGTGACATATAAAGACATTTCGACAAATGGTAATAATCCAGATACAAATGGAGATAAAGACCCATCGAATGACAATGTAGCAACACCAGTACAATTGAAAAATGTATTAGCTAATGAAGTATCAATCGGTTTAGCTTTAGCAGCACAAACAGATACGATTCCATTAGCAGATAGCACTTACAATGTAACGTTAGTAATGGTTGCTAAAAACTATGGAAAAGTAAACTTATCTAAAGTTCGTCTATGTACTAACATTGAAAGCACAATCGGTAAGCAAGCTGAAGCATGGAAATTAGTTGGAACGCCGAGAGTACTAAGAGGTAATGCGAAAATCAGTTCAACATTCAATGGTAAAGTTGACTCGACACTCACAAAAACTGATAGTACATTCTTAGCCGTAGGAGATAGTATTGTGGTGGCATATATTGTAAATGTTAAGCATCCAATAAATGACACTATTTCGACTCAAGGATTTGCTAAAGCCATAAGTGCGTTAGACTCTACGAAAACAACGTCTGATATTTCTGTAAATGGTATTAATCCTGACTTTAATGGAGATGGGAAACCAAGTGAAGCAGCACCAACGCCAATAATCTTTAAAGGAGCGGTGATATTGTCAGAATTGTTTATTCCACAAGGTTTCTCTCCAAATAATGACGGAATCAATGATAAGTTCATTATCCAAGGAGTTAAAGAAGACGAAAAAGTTGAGTTAATCATCTTCAACCGTTGGGGTGGTGTAGTTTACGCAAGTCAAGATTACAAAAACGATTGGGTTGGTCAAGCTAATTCAGGAGTTAAAGTAGTCGGAGACGGTCAAGGTTTACCAGATGGAACTTACTTCTACTGTGTAACTCGCTCGAAGAAACTTACTGGAGAAAAAGTTGATACAACTCCTAAAGTAAAATACTTCACAATTTCAAGATAGTAATTTAGAGTAAAACACCTGACAAGTCTAAACGCTTGTCAGGTGTAAAATAAAAGGGAAAGTCCATCAAGGAAAGGTGTAGTTTTATATTTCATAACTCGAAAAGAATACAAATTAGTGTTATGATTACTGATGAACTGCCTCTGTCTTTACAACAACATTAAAATCATTTAAACATTTTATCACATGAAACTCCAAGGTTTGCTTTCAAGAGTTCGATACATGACAGCACTGGCTTTTGCTACGTTGGCAGGTGTTCAAACCGTTCATGCACAGCAAGAGGTTCAATACTCGCAGTATATGTTCAATATGTTGGCAGTAAACCCTGCGTATGCGGGTAGCAGAGATGTATTGAGTATGACTGGTCTGTACCGCCAACAATGGGTAAACATTGACGGTGCCCCAACCACTCAATCTTTTACAATTGATATGCCTATCAAAAAGGAGAAAGTAGGAATTGGTTTACAAGTCTATAATGACCAAATTGGTGCTTTCAAAAATACAGGGGCATATTTGTCTTATGCTTACCGTGTAAAAGTTTCTCAAAAAACGACGCTTTCAATGGGTGTTCAGGGTGGTGTAACAAACTTAACTGGTAACTTAATTGGAGTTCAACGTACATTAAGTGGTACAGATGCAGACCCTGCTTTTGCTGGTAATATCAGTAAATGGCTTCCTAATGCGGGTGTTGGTCTATACTTGAGTAATGACCGTGGTTACATCGGTATTTCTTGCCCAAGTCTTATCCAAAACCGTTTGAAAGATGGAGAAGCAACTAAATCAAACGATTCTGTTGCCCGTCAAGAACGTCATTATTTTTTAATGTTGGGTTTTGTATTGCCATTAGGACGTTCTTTAGCTTTGAAACCATCAATATTAGCCAAAGCAACTCGTGATGCTGCTGCATTTGACTTTAACTTAAATCTTTGGATTAAAGACCGTATTGCCATTGGAGGTTCATGGAGAACAAACAATAAAGATTTCAAATCACCTTTCGCTAATACGAACGGAGATGCTGCAATTGGAATGTTAGAGATTCAAGCAACAGACCAATTCCGCTTAGGATATGCTTATGACTTTATGCTTAATGGGTTGAGAGGTAAGCAAGGAGGTTCGCATGAAGTGATGCTTCGTTATGAATTTGGATACCGCAAAGCTAAGATTCTTACACCAAGATACTTTTAATAGATAGGATAGGGGTAAAAAATGATTTAGCGTATATATAATAAAGTTCACAAAGGATTTTATAGTTCTTGTCGTACCCTTTATTTTATTACATAAGATATTTTATAAATAATACCCGCCTTAATTTAAAAGTAGTAAAACTTACTTAAAACGATGATTAATTTGAAGAAAACTGGACTAATGCTTATCTTGGCATTAATGGTAGTTGCTAAAACTTTTTCTCAGTCGCTTAAAGATGCTGAGTATGAGTTTAATAAAATGAGCTACCTAAACGCTGCCGAAATGTTTGAGCAGGTATTGAAAGGAAAACTTTCTGATTCTGAAAAACAGGCTGCTCGATTAAAACTGGCGTATGCGTATCGCCAAATTCGTGATACTCAAAACGCAGAACGTGTTTATAGAGAATTAATCAGTGGTGGTTCTCAACTTTCAGGAGATGCTACAAAAGCATATTTGTATTATGCACAAGCTTTGGCTTCAAACGGTAAATATAAAGATGCCCAAGATGCTTACGACAAATACTCGAAAGTAGAAGCAGCTGACAAACGTAGTGGAGGGTTTCAAAAACTCTATAAAAATGTAGAATCGTTAAGTAAAAATGCTTCTTGTTATAAAGTAGATTACCTTTCTATCAACTCTGATAAGGCTGATTTTAGCCCGATGTATTACAAAAATGGTTTGGTTTTCAATTCTGGACGTACTGAAGGCACTGGATTAAAGCGTGTTTTCTGTTGGGATAATTCTCGTTTTTTAGATATGTATTATCTGAATGATGTGAGTCAATTGACTTCCTCAGCCGCTGGTTTGGGTGGTGCCGATGCCAACAAAACAAAGTCAAAAAGAAGTGAAAGTTCAGTAGGTTCTGACGAATATACTGCCCCAACTGCCAATGACACAAGAACGGTAGGTACTTTTGGCGGAACCAATATCTATCAAGGATATGGTTACAATGAAACACCTGCAACGAAATCGTCTAAATTTAGTAAATCATTGAATACCAAATATCATGAAGGTCCAATGACTTTTACAAGTGATGGGAAAAAAGTAATTTTTACAAGAAATAACTTTAATAATGGTAAATTCAAGACATCTTCTGATAAAATTAATAAACTAAAAATCTATACAGGAGACGATAAAGGCACTGGTCAATGGGGAAATATTAAAGAAGTCCCTTTTAATAGTGACGAATACTCAACGGGACATCCTTCATTAACAAAAGATGATAAATTGATGTATTTCGTGTCTGATATGCCAGGAGGTTTTGGAGGTACAGATGTTTACGTAGTACAATATAACGGTGGAAGTTTTGGAACACCTGTCAATTTAGGCCCAGAAATTAATACCGCTGGTAACGAAATGTTCCCTTATGTAGATGATAGAGGTAATCTTTATTTCTCATCTGACGGACATCCAGGGCTTGGAGATTTAGATATTTTCTATGCTCAATTGTCTGATGGTTCAAGATTAAAAGGTAAAGTTAAAAACTTAGGAACACCCGTAAATTCAAGCAAAGATGATTTTGGTTTCATTGCTGACGGTGAGCGTAAAACAGGTTATTTATCTTCAAATCGTAAGCGTGGAGGAACTGACGATGATATCTATCGTTTCACTCGTGAATGTGATGAGAAAGCTGACTGTGAAGAAAAACAAATTATCGTTTATGACGCAGAGTCGAAAATGCCATTAGATAATGCCGATGTAGCGATTGAAGTAGATGGTAAAACTGAAATGAAGAAAACTGATACCAACGGAACATTCAAGATATGTTTAGAAGAAGGTAAAGGTTGCGAAATGAAAGCAAGTCGTGAAGGATACCAACCAAATATCGTTAATTGTAAAGAAGGCGAAAGCACAATTGATATCCCATTATCAAGAATAAAAGAAGTGGCAGTAGTAGATAGTTCAACTACTGTGACGGATGGCTCAATAACTGATAGTGGAACAGTAGTAGATGGAGGAAAACAAGGTTATCAAGGTACAACGGGAAATGCAGTTCCTTGCCCTGTTACTAAAACAATTCGTGGTCGTGTAACAGCTAATAAAGACAAACGTTCATTAAGCGGTGTAAATGTTACCTTGAAAAATGAATGTGATGGTTCAATCCAAAGTTTTGTAACAGGCGATGACGGTCGTTATCAATTTGATATTTGTGAAGGTTGTGACTATACAATTGAAGCAGCAAAAGATAACTTTGGTTCTCGTGGAAACAAAATCAAGAAATTGGGTAAAGGTGGTTCAAAAACCATTAATGCTAATTTAAGTATGTTTGAAGAAGGAGACGTTGTAGCGATTGAAAATATTTACTACGATTATGGTAAGTGTAATATTCGTGAAGATGCTTCTCGTGAATTAGACAAATT
>JAAFIU010000131.1 GCA_013298805.1 Cytophagales bacterium
ATGTGGCAAAATCCACGTTTCGATAGTATTTTTACTAAGTATTCCCATTTTGTGATATTTTATGATTTAGCACCACAAAATTCTCACTTATTTGGGAATATTTTTCAAAAGTTTAAACAGCTTCAAAATCAAAATTGGAAGTAAATGAATTGATTTGTCTCAAATACGCCAAAGAAATAAATTACTAAAATAAATACGATGGATAACCCGAAGAACTTTTGCGTATTTCTGGTGTCAATGTGGAAGAATTTGTACTCTTTCCAAAGTAAAAATAAGATTAACCCCAACGAAAACCACATTTCTATGGTATTTAATGGTGTGCTAAAGCTTTGAGAAAGTGACAATGTTCCTATTTTTTTTAATACTATAAATGCGTCGTGTATTCCTTTTGCTCTGAAGAAAATCCAAGCTAACATTACTAATAAAAATGTTGAAACCAAGTTTATGCTTTTGCCCAAAAGGTTTTTTGGTAAAGATAATTTAGGCAAATATTTATCTCGAAGAACGGCTAAAATCAAGTAAAATCCATGTAAAGAACCCCAAATTACAAATGTCCAAGCCGCACCATGCCATAAGCCACTTACCATAAATACGAAAAACTGGTTGAAATATCTTCGCCATTCGGACACTCTATTTCCTCCTAATGGAATATATAAATAGTCTCTAAACCAAGTGGAAAGAGAAATGTGCCAACGTCGCCAAAACTCCGAAATAGAAGTTGAAAAATAGGGAGTTCTGAAATTTTCCATCAAATCAAAGCCCATAACTCTGGCAGAACCAAGGGCAATATCAGAATAACCCGAAAAATCGCAGTAAATTTGGAAAGTATAGAAAAAAGTAGCCACAAAAAGGGTAAGTCCGCTTTGTTCACTTGGGTTTTTATAGGCAAAATCAACAAGCATTGCCAAACGGTCGGCAATGACCACCTTTTTAAATAAACCCCAAGCCATCATCATCAGTCCACTTTTTACTTTTTCCCAATCGTATATATGTGTCTCATGAAACTGATGCAATACATTTTGTGGTCGTTCAATTGGCCCAGCTACCAGTTGCGGATAAAACATCACGTACAACGCATAAATACCAAAATGCCTCTCCGCTTTTTGATTTCCCCGATACACTTCAAACGTGTAACTCATCGCCTGAAATGTATGAAAAGACAGTCCAATAGGAAGTATAAAACTAAAAATGGGTAATGGATTTTTTACTTGTAAAAAGCCTAAAATGTGGCTCACATTGTCAAATAGAAAATGGTAATATTTGAAGAAAGCTAAAATGCCGACATTTGATATAATACTCAGAATCAATAACCATTTTCGCTGTTTACCTTCTGTATTTTCAAGCCAAATTCCTGCAAAGTAGTCAATTATTATTGTGAAAAATAAAATGAGAATATAAACAGGTTGAAAAATCATGTAAAAATAACAGCTTGCAAAAAGAAGCAATCTCCAACGACCTGCCCAACCCAACGACCAGTACCCAAGTGTAACAATAATAAAAAATATAAAAAAATGGAGAGAGTTAAATAGCATATTAATGTATTTTTATCGACCAAGTTTCAATACTGCTTGGAGTGGTAATATTCATTATTATTTTTTTGTAAGAATCTGAATATGAGATATTTGGTGGATATTCCGACTCTATTGGCAATGTGCCAACAAATTTACCAAGTTCATTGTATAAACGATAAGTCGTGTAGCCGTTTGTAATGGCAAAGTATTTTCCCGCAGTACCCAAATTATAATATTTCAAACCCTTTTTACCGTATCCCAAATCCTTTATTGAGAAGATTTCTTTCTCATGTTTATCTAACACATAAACTACTTTATCATCTGTTCTGAGAATTACCCAATCTGAATTTCTGGAATCGGATACTAACATAAACTTCTCTTCATTATAAGAACGGAATAATTGCTTTTTTTCAAGAATTTTTCCTTCAATACTGATTTTGAAAAGTTCCCCTTTTTCGCTTAAAAGTCGAATAATAATATTGTTGTTTTCACCATCAAGAATTGGGGCAGAGCTAAAGCTGGTTTTTAATTTTATCGGGAATCCTGGTGCAATAATCCCTTGTGCATTTTGTAAATATAAATTCCCAGATTTTTCTAAAATAACGACATTCTCACTCCCTTTTATGATAACACTTGGCATTGGAGCAATGGTCTGGCTATGAATAACTCTGCGAAAAGGCTTGATTGCTAAAGTTGCTTTATTGATTTTAAATGACTCTCCATTTTCAGTTACAAGGGTCAAATTTTCATTTTTATCAGCTTCATTTTCAAATAAGTTGTAGTAATCAAAATTGATATTTGCTAAATTACTGCTTGATTTTACGTCAAATCCTTTTGTAATTCTATTCAATACATAAATTTTTGAACTTGTAATGATTAATAATTGCTGAGAATTCCCTTTTGTGATAGCGATATTTTTAATCTGACCAATAATTTTATCAGCTAATTGATATTTCCATAC
Source organism: Cytophagales bacterium (assembly GCA_013298805.1). Taxonomy (GTDB): domain Bacteria; phylum Bacteroidota; class Bacteroidia; order Cytophagales; family Spirosomataceae; genus Arcicella. The sequence goes on from JAAFIU010000131.1 coordinate 2,473, forward strand.
GTTTTTCCCATTTTCGTAAAGACTCAATTTATTATCATTTCCCTGCACCAAAATTTCTGTATTTTTTGTTGATGGATTCACCAAATATAAAGGCTCATTTTGTGCTGTAACTGGATTACTTCCTAATTGAATCCATTTATTTTCAAATTTTACAGCAGTTTTAATCGGTTCAATATTTTTTAATAGAACAATGCTACTTCTTACTGAATTCTGTTGTAAAATTTCTGCTTGGACTTCCGAAAATGCTTGTTCATTATTATTGAGTTTGGCAGACCATCTACTATTCAAAATTTTCCCTAACCCTTTAAATGCTTTTGAATTCTCGGCAATGAAAGTAAGATTGGATGGAGAACAATGACTTAATATAGTTTTATTTTTGGCAGAATAGCTCCATACATCTCCTTTACTGACATTGAGTAGATAATCTTGCATCATAGATAAACTACTCGCTAAAATAAGGTAGTCATTATATTGAGTGAAATAGCATTCTTCGAAACCTTGATATGGGCTTCCTAATAGCATACTTGGAAACTCCTTAATGCCTAATGCTGTAATTGAAAAACTACCATACTGAACGCTAAAAATATTTTCATTACTCTTATCTGCAACATTTTTTGCAATTGTACTTAGTGTTTTATGTAAGTCATTTTGCTTGATTATTAAAACTTTACTATGTAATGTTTGATCGCTTATGTCAAAACTACACAGGGTTATTTCGTTTTTAATTTTCTCGTAGATATCTGAATAATCATAGTCGAAAGCACTTGCTGCTTTATTTCGGAGTTTGCTAATTTTATCTTGATGTTCAATTTGTTGTTCAATATTTTTAAAGAGATTTTTCGGGTTTGAAAAAGAAATATTCAAAATATAAGAACTGGAATTTGGAATCATATCCAAACATTGAATTTTTGATACTTTTTGCCCCTCAAATAATTTATCCTCGTTTGTAGAACCGATTGCCTCCATGACATCCCCCTTTGGCGGAAGCCATTGGTATGAGTTACTTAGTAGTTTTGGGAAAATATTTTGCCTTTCCTCATTTGTTACATCATGTAAAAAAACATTTATTGAAGCAGTATTAAAATGGGTTTTCGTGAAGATAGAATCTGATTTTATCGTATTTTTTTTGAGTGGGAGCGTACTAACCCAATTGTTATTTGCGTGTATAACAGCTTCCTCTAACACTAAATTTGAAGAACTAAATATTAAAAAGTCATCTTGAACGATAAAGGCAAAAATTAACTTCGCATTTTTATCAAATACTTCTGAAATCTTGAAGCCTTGAGTTGTGTGGGTGATGATTCTGTTAGTATGGTCACTTTGATTAAAGTGTTCTATTTTTTCAATAAATTTCTGTCTCTCTGTGTTTAAAGGCAAATAATTAACAAAGGCGAAATTATCTTTACCATCAGGAAGTACGGCAAAATAGAGCGTTTTTTTCAATAATAATGCCTTAATTTCTTTGTCACTTAGTCCAATTTGGCTTAGGAATTGAAACTGTACTGTAGCTTGAGAAAGGAGAGGTATGTTGGATAATGTTTTATTCTTTTCAGCAGAAATTTCGTTTGTTTCTAATAAAACAAGGGTATTGTCGGGAATAAAACTGGTAATTGTATTACTGAGTTGATTCTTTTTCTGATAAAAAACATAACCTCCAATTCCTAAAATAGCGATAGCTAATAAAAATAGTAGTTTTTTCATGGTAAGGAGCGTTTTGAAAGTTTTGCAAGATTGTGTCGATTGGAGATAATTATCGACACAATCTTACAAGATTATAGCACAGCTTTTGTAGTTGCTAATGCTGACCCAATAACTTGGTGCATATCGTAATATTTATATTCTGCTAATCGTCCGCCAAAGATGATATTTTCTTCTTGACGAGATAAATCACGATATTTTTTGAATAACTCTGTATTCTTATCATCATTTACAGGATAATAGGCTTCCATTCCTATTGACCACTCACAAGGATATTCTTTGGTAACTACTGTTTTGGATTGTTTGCCAAATTCAAAATGCTTATGTTCAAGAATTCGTGTATAAGGAATTTCCGCTTCGGTGTAATTTACAACAGCATTTCCTTGAAAATTTTCTTTGTCTAATATTTCATGTTCAAATTTAAGACTTCTATATTCTAATTTACCGTAGCAATAATCGTAAAATTCATCAATATTTCCTGTAAATACCGTTTTTTCAGCTAAAGCCATTAATGATTCTTTGTCTTTGAAAAAATCAACTTCGGTTCTTACTTCAATACCTTCCAATAAACCTTCGGTAAGTTTATTATATCCTCCAATTGGAATTCCTTGGTATTTATCGTTAAAATAATTGTTATCAAAAGTAAATCTTAATGGTAATCTTTTAATGATAAAAGCGGGCAATTCAGTTGCTTTGCGTCCCCATTGTTTCTCGGTATAACCTTTGATAAGTTTATGATAGATGTCAGTTCCAACTAATGAAATAGCTTGTTCTTCCAAATTTTGAGGGTCAGTGATTCCTGAGGCTTGAACTTGTTCTTGAATTTTGGCTTGTGCTTCTTCGGGCGTTTTAACTTTCCATAATTGATAGAAAGTATTCATATTGAAAGGTAAATTGAATAATTCACCTTCAAAATTTGCCAAAGGAGAGTTTGTGTAGCGATTGAACTCAACGAAAGAATTTACGTAGTCCCAAATACCTTTGTCATTGGTATGAAATATGTGAGCACCGTATTTATGTACGTTGATTCCCTCAATTTCTTCTGAAAAGATATTTCCTCCCGTATGATTTCTACGGTCGATAACTAAGCATTTTTTTCCTTTTTTGTTGGCTTCGTGAGCAAAAACAGCTCCAAATAAACCAGCTCCCACGATGAGATAATCGTATTGTTTCATATTTGAGGTTTTAGGTTTTAGAAATTAGGTTTTAAGTTTTAAGCTTCAAAATTGCCTAAAACCTAAAACCTAACCTCTAATCTCTATTTCAAATTCTTAATTTTGTTATTTAATTCTAAGCGGAAGTTTAATAATTCCTTAAATGACTGCCAGCAAACTTTTAGAAGCTTCATTTTCTGGATTGAAACTTCTCCAGTGGCTCTTTCTTTGTGTACAATTGGAATATTAAACGATTCTTGTCCAGATTTTTTAGCCATAATTGCCAAGAAAATATTCGGTGCGAATGGCACAGGATTTGGCAATTGAGACAATAATTTCTTTAAGAATGTGCCTTTGATTAATCTGAAAGGAATATTTGAATCCATGATAAATGTTCCATATACTAAGAACATACTGTAACGTAGGATTCTGGTGATTAATAATCTAAAAATATCATCATGTCTGATTTGACGGTATCCTAAGATAAAATCTGATTCTGTTCTTTTATCCCAAAGTTTCTTTACATCTTCTGGAATAAATTGGTCATCCGAGTCTGTTTGAAAAACATATTCTGCTTCCAATTCTACCGCTTTTCTATAAGCGTGAACTACTGCATTTCCATGACCACCATTTACTTGGTGTACAACCTCAAGTTTGGGATATAGTGGTTTTAATGAATCAAGAATTTTTCCTGTATTGTCTTTCGACCCATCATTTACTACAATTAGTCGAGTATTTTCTCCTGCAAATTCAGTGTCTAATAAATCCGACCAAATCTTTACTACGTCTGCCATGCACTCTTGTTCGTTGTAGGCGGGCATGACGATTGCTAATTTAATGCTCATTCAAAAGGGTTGTTGAAAGCTAAAAATAATTTTACAAAAATACCTAATAACGTTTATAATACCGAAATTCTGAAAGAATCTTAACAGTGTTTTTATCTAAAGGTCAATATGTGAAGTATTTTTTCAGGTTATTGACTGGTTTTTCGATTAAATACCATGACAATGTTGCTACAACTACGGTTAAACCGAAGAAGTATAATAATTCAAATCCTACGTTTTGAGTAATACTTGGTGTAATTGTTTGAATTTTGTGTAAAACTTTCATTACAATGCTCGTTTTGGGCGTATGATAAAAGTTGTATATAAAGTTGTGATAAAGGTAAAGTCCGTAACTGATTCGTCCCAAATAATTACTGATTGGGTTTTCGAGTAGAAATTGCATAATTCCGTTGTACCCAGTTACTGCTTTAGCAATTAAGAAGAAACAAAAAAACGAACCCACAAATCTCTCTAAAACCAAATTTCCAAAATGATGAACTTGATTTGATGAAAGTTGATATTGTCTAACGAAATACATTAAAGAAATTAATAAAATAAAACTTGCAATTAAGTATTTCGTGGTGCTGATTTCCAAGAAAGCGGTATCTTTTTTGAAGGTAAAGAAGTAGGCTAAAAGTCCTCCCAATCCAAAACTATCCAAACAAGTAGGCATTAAAACATATTGAACCATCCATTCATTACCATTGAAAAATAAGATTATTCTAATAATTATTGAAAGTACAATCATTGCGAATAATACTTTTAAATAATGTTTAGTCGGTAAAAAGAGTATCAAATAAGGGAAAACAAGGTAATATTGTTCCTCTACTGCCAATGACCATAAGTGGTCAATAGTTCCCATCCAATGCTCTTTGGTAGCAATGTAAATATTTGTTGAATAGGTTAAGCACCACCAAATTGTTTCTCTAACTGGTGGGACATCTAAAGCGTACAGTACAAAAATTGTCAGAAAATATATTGGAAAAATTCTGATGCTTCTGCGAATAATAAATTGTTTGACAGAAAACCAGTGACTACGACCCACTTTATCATCTTTCAGTTTACTTTGAATTAAGATTCGAGTAATCAAAAAACCGCTTAATACAAAAAACATCGTAACTCCCAATTGTCCTAAAGGAAGTATATTTCTTTCGGCTAACCAATGGTCGATTAAAACTAAACCAACCGCCAAAAAGCGAATGCCGTCAAGTTGTGTAAAATATGTTTCTTGTTTCATTTTAAAATTTGCTATTGAATCAATGAGTAGTGGCGATTTCTACCAGTTCGTCTTAACTCTTCTGACGTTGTCCTTATTGACAATAATTGAGTCATTCAAATAAAATTGCTGTATCTTTTGTCCTGCTTGAACTACCAATCCTAAGTGATATTTTCCAGCATCAAACTCATTATTATTCAAATCACTGACAAATCCTTTTTGCCAATATTTACTCGTTCTAACAAAAGCAGGTACAGGATAATTTAAAAGTTGTCCTTGTATTAAATAAGTTCGTTTGTCAGATTGCACGATGATATTAATACTATTTGATTTTCCATTATCAGTATTCAAGGTAAAATTTTGAATAATAATACCATTAGGATGAATTTTCTTGGTGAATTTTTCTGTCCAAATTGGGCTATTTTTAATTGGATTTTTAATTTGGTTTAGAAACTCCTCTAATGGTAAAGTTGGCGACTCATATAATTTTAATCCAATAGGTTTATTCTGAGTAGAAGGTTCTAATCGCCAATTATAAGAGAATGTCATCAATTGGTTTCTGAAATTAACTACCTCTTTGAAATTGATATAATTGGCAATAAAATTATAGATAATTGCTATACCTATAATTGGAAAAATTAATCTAATTAGTTGATTTGAAGGGACTTTTGAAATAACTGTCAAATAGAGAGTTGTAATTAGCAGAATTGAATATATTTTATATCGACTCGTCAATAAACCTATTTCCCCAAAACTAATTCTTGTGTAAGTAACAACGACTGCTGTTCCGACTAAGAACATCAAACTCCCTAAAATAAATAGTTCTGTTTGTGTTAATGAACGACGTTTATTAAATATTTTGCTATTAAAAATTAAATTAATTGCTACGATTCCACTCACTAAAAAAAGCAATGCACCAAATAAAATTGTTAGTTTAATTCTACCCGATGAATATGGCATTAAGTCGAATGCAGAGCCTAAAAATGACAACAATCCAAATACTATTTTAGCAATGCCAATTCCATTCATTGATGGATTGTTTGGTGGCATTTTGTAATGGAAAAAATACAAGAATATCAGTATCGCAGAAACAAGTCCGAAGATAATACTATCTCTGAAGCGTCTTTGTAATACTAATAAAACAATGCAAATAGGGAATGCTGTTATTCCGTTTCCACTCGTATAAGTAGCGAAGAAAGCAAATAAAAGGGCTAAATAAAAATGGTTTTTTTTGTCAGAACTTATCAGGTAAATTAATCCCCAAATAAAGAAAATAATCCCAAAATTTTGCATCGCCGCCATTCCCCAAAAAGTGTTTTCCCAAAGTTGTGATTGGAAGATTATTAGAGGAATAGGAGTAAAATAAGCAAGTGGAAGATTTGTTTTCTTGAATACTCTATAAAAGATAAACAGTACGCCAATTAATGTAAAATTTCCAATCCACATGAGCCAACGATATTCAATTGTTCCATGTAAATAGAAAACTATTAGCGTAAAAAATCTGTCAAAAGCAATACGGTGTTCATTATGTTGCTTGAAAAGCGATTGGAGTCTCGCAATTATGCCATCTGCATTTTGAAACTCTACAATGAATGCTTTCAATGCGTGGTCGTCCCATTTCGGAATATTGATGGCATATTCTGAAAGAAAGTAAAAATATAGGGCAATTGGCAATAATATAAAAATACCCCAAATATTTTTTTTTGATAAAATATTCTTCAATTGATGATAATGGTAATAAAGTAACACAAATTTTACACGAAAAGTCTTAATTTTTCAGCAATATTCTTAGCATCTAAACCCGATTGAGTTTGATGGAAATTTTGGTCGCCATACGTACCATCTGGATAGCCTTCTGCACGAAGACTGATGAATTTTTTGAAAGAAATACCGTTTTCCATCAATTGAACTGAAAGCTGTTGTGCTAAACCGCCAATACTCACGTGTTCTTCGACAACTAACAGATTTTCAGTGGCTTGGAGTAATTTAAAACCTTCTGAGTCAATGGTTAGTGGAACATTTTGAGCTATCAATAGATTAAAGTTATTCTCAAATTCTGCTTGTTGTAAAACTCCAACTACATTATTGGCTACAGGACCCATTGCTACAATTGTTCCTTTGGGTTTGTCCGATTTTATGACCATTTTCAAACTCCCAAAGTTTCCTTCGTGAGCAGGTGTTTGCTTTCCTGCACCCAAGCGTAAATAGGCAGGACGACCATCCGCAACGATTTGATTGACAAACGGTTCAACGTCATCTGCAAATGCAGGAATCCAACATTTTACATTTTGAAGGCTACTCAAACCTGCAATGTCCTCGATGGCATGGTGCGAACTTCCCATAATTCCGTAGCCATAGCCACCACCATTTCCAACGATGAAAACGGGTAAATTATGTAAGCAAACATCATTACGAAATTGTTCCCAACAACGATAAACTACAAAGGGAGCAATTGAATAACAAAATACTTTAAAACCTTTGTAAGCCATTCCTGCTGCCAAACCTACCATATTTTGTTCAGCAACACCAGCATTGATAAAGCGGTTGCCCAACTTTTCTTGTAGGTTTTCAAGTGCATTGTAGCCTAAGTCACCCGTGATAAAAACAACTTTTTCATCGGCAAGGGCAATTTTTTCGATGGCATCTGAAAATTCTCTTCTCATATTTTTAAATGGAGGAAGGCAGAATGGAAGAATGTAGAAAGGCGTAAGTTTTGGTGGTTAATACCCTTTCTATTACACTTTCTTCATTTCTCCTTCAATTACCTTTTCTCCTATTTTCTCTGTTCTTCTACTAATCTTTTTATTTCTTCTGAGGTATTGTAACGCTTAATTCCTTTTCTAACTTTCGTTCTGATGAATTTTGGACGTTTCTTGGTTTCTTCAAAAATCTTGGCAATATATTCACCTAAGAAGCTGATACCTAACATATTGATTCCTCCAAAGAACATCACCAAAATTATAACCGTTGAAAGTCCCGATGGTGTTTCTGGGTAGAAAAACAATTTTGCTAAAACTTGCCAAACAATTCCTAAAACAGAGGCTAAAGTCATAAAGAAACCTGTGTAGGACATGATTTCTAAGGGTACAAAGCTGAATGAAAATATTGCTTTTTTAGCCCACCAAATATTTTTACGCCAGTTGTTGGTAGAAACGCCAAACATTCTTTCTGGACGAACATAATCTACTCCCGTTTGCTTAAAACCAACCCAAGCTCTTAATCCACGTAAAAACTGCTCTGTTTCAGGTAAATTTATCAATTCTTTTACCACTTTACGGTCAATCATTGAAAAGTCGCCTGCATCTTTTGGAATATTGATGTACGACATATTCTTGAATATTTTGTAAAATGTTTTGTAGAAAAAGTGTAACCAAGCAGGCATTTCACGCTGAACACGTACACCGTAAGTTACTTCGTAGCCTTGCGTCCATTTTTCGTAAAATTTAGGCATAATTTCTGGCGGGTCTTGTAAATCACCGTCCATTAAAACAACTGCATCTCCCGTAGAAATTTCCATTCCCGACAAGAAACCTGCTTGTGAACCAAAGTTTCTTGAATGCGTAATTCCAATAACATTAGGGTCTTTATTACAAATGGCTTCTAAAACCTCCTCTGTATTATCGGGCGAGCAGTCATTTACGAAAATGATTTCATAACGAACTTTCATTTCGTTAAATGTCTTCACCAATCGCTCATACATGAACGGAATGGCTTCAGCATCTCTATAACACGCAATAATTGCTGTGATTACTGGATTTAGATATGGATTTTGGAAAGCAGGTAACAATTTATCTTCGTAACTAATGCCTTCTTGCCAATCAAAATATTGTCTAAGTCCTTGATTTAACGGCGTTTTTGCTTTCCATCCCAAATCTTTATTTGCTTCAGATGGGTCGCCAAACCATTCTGCTAAATCCCACGAGCGGTTTTGCATACTTCCCCACGAAGGTTCTTCCTTGATGCCAAATTCTTTGCGACAAATTTCAACTAAATCACCAATTGTCGTTTTTACGCCACTGGCAATATTGTAAGATTTCCCTCTGATTTCAGGAGACATTTTTAATGCTGAATCAATGAAAGCTTCCACACAATCTGACATATAAACAAAGTCACGACTGATTTCGGGAGAAACAAAATTGGGCAGTTTATGTTGTCTTACACTTTCAATCAATTTTGGAATTAATCTATCAGGTTCTTCCCAATCTCCATAAATTGAATAAAGTCGAAGATTTACTGCGTTTTTCTCATGAACTTTTGCGTAAAATTGAATCATATAAGCTGCCGAAACCTTTGAAACAGAATAGTGACTATTGGGTTCAAGTGTGTCGGTTTCTTTGGGAGAAGTACAGTTAAAGCCATATTCAGAACTACTTCCTGCGTGGATATAAACCATATCCGAAGCAAGGTTTTCTAAAAGGTTTACTGTACCAATTACGTTAGTTTCGTAAGTAAGCGTTATATTTTTTTGCTTTGAATATGCACCGTAAGCTGCTAAATTAAAGATGGTTTTTGGTTTATAAGTATTAAAAACCTCTTGAACCGAATAATTAGAAACAATATCACAGTGAACAATATTGGCAGCAGGAATATCAAGTAGTTTCAAACGCCATGCTTTTTGGGCATCGTGTGTAAGAGCGTAACAGTCTTTACGAATACTGAAAATATCTTTGAAGAGATTTGCACCAATAAAACCGCTTGCTCCGTAAACGAAGATTGGACCTTTGAGAGATAGGATTTTTTCTTTTACCGAATCGGTCATTTTTATTTATTGAAGATTTAAAACTTGATAAAGGGCAATTTGATTTCGAGCTT
>JAAFIU010000182.1 GCA_013298805.1 Cytophagales bacterium
AATATTTTAATGAAAAAATATACATTCACAGAAAAAAAAGATACTCGTTCTGGTTTCGGAGCAGGTATGCAGGTTTTAGGTCAAACTAATCCAAACGTTGTAGCTCTTTGTGCTGACTTAATTGGCTCATTGAAGTTAGACGCATTTATTAAAGAAAATCCAGAACGTTTTTTCCAAACGGGTATCGCTGAAGCAAACATGATTTGTATTGCAGCTGGTTTGACTATCGGTGGGAAAATTCCTTATGCAACAACTTTTGCAAACTTCGGAACGGGTCGTGTCTATGACCAAATCCGTCAGTCGGTTGCATATTCTGACAAAAATGTTAAAATTGCTTGTTCTCACGCAGGTTTGACTTTGGGTGAAGATGGTGCAACTCACCAAATCTTGGAGGACATTGGTTTGATGAAAATGCTTCCAGGGATGACGGTTATCAACCCTTGCGACTATAACCAAACGAAAGCAGCAACAATTGCCATTGCTGAACACGTTGGCCCAGTTTATTTACGTTTTGGTCGTCCAGTTGTACCTATTTTTACTGCTCCTGACCAAGAATTTATCATTGGAAAAGCTTGGACAGTAAATGAAGGAAAAGATGTAAGTATCTTTGCGACAGGACATTTAGTTTGGGAAGCTATCTTAGCGGGTGAAATTTTAGCAGAAAAAGGCATTGACGCTGAAATTATTAATATCCACACCATTAAACCTTTGGATGAAGAAGCTATCTTAGCTTCAGTACGTAAAACAGGTTGTGCGGTTTCAGCAGAAGAGCATCAAATTGCAGGTGGTTTAGGCGATTCAATCGCTCAAGTATTAATCAAAAATTACCTTGCTCCATTAGAATATGTTGGTGTTGAAGATTCTTTCGGAGAATCAGGAACGCCTGCTCAATTAATGGAAAAATATGGTTTGAATGCAGCTTCAATCGTTGAAAAAGCGTTAAAAGCAATCGCACGTAAGAATTCTTAATTTTTTGATTGTGAGTATCAAACTCCGCAAGAACGAAGAATTCTTGCGGAGTTTTTTTTTTGAACTATAATTCTGAATGACAGATAAACAATTAACCGATTCAGAAATATTAGCAAAATTTGCCGTTGCTGAAACTCGCAATTTTGCCTTTAACCAACTGGTAAGAATTTACCAGCAAAAAATCTATTGGCATATCCGTAAGATGGTTATCGACCATGACGATGCCGATGATTTAACCCAAGAAACATTCATAAAAGCATGGAAAGGCTTGGAGAACTTTAAGGGTGAATCACAATTATTTACGTGGCTATACAGAATTGCCACCAACGAATGCCTCAACCACTTGGCGAAGAAGAAAAGACGTTTCTTCTTACCGATTAACGATATTACAGAAGAATTATCCAATAAATTAGAAGATTCTGATATGATTTCGGGCGATGAAATTCAACTAAAATTACAAAAAGCCCTCTTGACTTTGCCCGATAAACAACGGTTGGTTTTCAATATGAAATATTTTGACGAAATGAAATATGAAGAAATTGCTGAAATTACAGGAACATCCGTTGGGGCATTAAAAGCATCATATCATTTAGCCGTCAAAAAAGTAGAAGAACACCTAAAAAATTCACCTTTTTGAATATTCAATTAAACCTTTTAGTTTTTGATTTATCAAAGAGTTCAGATATAACAGAGTTTCATAAAAATCCTGTATTACAACTGTGAAATGAAAAACGAGAAATTTGATTTAGAAAATTTACCACGAGAAAATATTTTCAAAGTTCCTGACAACTACTTTGATGAGTTGCCGATGCGTGTACAAGCACGAACATCCGGAAAAGCGAAAAGGATTCCTTTGGTTTCGTGGTCAAAACAAAGAACTTGGGCGAGCGTGGCAGCCTGTTCGACCATAGCGATTTTAGGATATTTTACCCTAATGCCCAAACAAGATTCCTTGGGGAATGAAGCATTATCGGGTGTTCAAAATACGGAAATTGTCAATTATCTAATCCAAGAAAATATTAATCAAACCGATGTTGCAGAACAATTTGAGAATAATAAAAGTACCAAATTTAAGGATTCTGAACTGTTAGACAATTTGAACGTTACCGACAAAGACATTTTACAAAGTATTGACACAGAGCATATTCAAGAAGAAATCTAATAACCTTAAACGAACCTGTTTAAACTTATTCCTTTCGTTGTAAATCGTTTTATTTGAAGCCTGTGAATTTAAAATTTACTCAATGTAGCGATGCTATATTTGTTCCGCAACGGGTCAAATTTTAAAAACACAGTCATAAAATCAATTCAATTTCCGTTCAAAACGAAAAATTTAAACAGGTTCAACACAAAAACATGAAAAAATCAAGCATTTTATTTATTTTAATAACACTTGCTTCAATAGCAGATATTAAAGCACAAGACGAACAACCGAGAGGTAAAGAAAAGATTAAGGCTGCCAAAGTTGGCTTGATTACAAATCGTTTGAGTTTGACAGAAGAGCAAGCAAAAAGCTTTTGGGCAGTGTATGATGAGTTTGACAAAAAACGTTCTGAAATAAGAAAAAATATTCGCCAAATGACGGCAGAAAGTAGAAATTTAACGATGTCTGACGATAAAATTTTAACGGATATAAAAGAAGTTTTAAGTCTCAAACAAAAGGAAGTTGATTTAGAAAAAGAGTATCTGAGTAAATTTTTGAAAGTTGTAAACATTCGTCAAATTTCAGAATTATATAAAACGGAGCAACTTTTCAATCAAATGTTAGTAAAAAAGTTAAATAAAACATCCGACAAATTTGAAAAAGAATAGATTTTTCAAATACTTTTCCCTCGAAAACCTTTCTAATTATTTAGAAAGGTTTTTTATTTTAAAAAATTCACTAATTCACCCGCAAGTTTTATTTTTATTTATCATCTAATTATTTACAAGCTCAGGAATCCCCATTGAATGAACGAACAAGCACTGCTCAATCAATTACAAGCTGGCAATGAAACCGCCTTTAAGACTTTCGTTGAAACTCATCAAAAACGAGTTTTCAATACTGTCTTAGCAATTGTGCAGAATTTTGAAGAAGCAGAAGACGTTTCTCAGGAGGTATTTATAGAGGTATATGAATCAGTAAAAAAATTTAGAGGGGATGCTAAATTAACCACTTGGTTGTACCGAATTGCTACCACGAAGGCATTAGAAGAAATTCGGAAGAAAAAAACTGCAAAGCGATTTGCGTTTTTCACGAAATTGTTCGGAGATGATAATGAGATTTTGCAACAACCTGTCGATTTTGAACACCCAGGAGTTGTCCTTGAAAATCAGGAAAACAGCAAAATTCTTTTTAAAGCAATTAATTTATTACCTGATAATCAAAAGGTTGCCTTTACACTTTATAATGTTGAAGGATTGAGCTACCAAGAAATTACAGAAGTGATGCAACTATCGCTTTCGTCGGTAGAATCACTTTTATTCAGAGCAAAAACTAATTTACGTAAATCATTGGGCAATTTTTATAAAAATCAAAAAATCTAATATGGTGAATTTACCCAACATAGAAACCAAGATAGATCAGACAATTAATGCCTTGGAAGGTATTAAAGCGGCTGAACCAAAACCATATTTTTATACCCGTTTACACGCACGAATGGAACGTGAACTACTAACGCCCAAAACTGTATTAGGTTGGCAATTCAAACCAATTTATGCTTTATCGGCAGTTGCTATTGTATTAATTATCAATATTTTCACCTTTATAAATCTACAAAAAATAGAAACTAATTCGCAACAGCAATATAGTTTATATGAAAGTGGAGGTTATTAAAAAGTATTATCTTAGAAAATGGAAAATTTAAAAAAAATTAAAACACTTTGGGTGGCAATTATCATGTTGATAATCATCAATCTATCGGTTTTAGCATGGATGTGGTTTTCTCCACAAGGAATGCAAGGACACATAAGTCCAGAAAGAATTGAAAGAACATTAAATTTTGACAGTAAACAAAAGGAACAATTTGAAGTAATAAAAGATAAACACTTTGCGGAGGTAACTCCAATTCGTGATAGTATAAAAATTATCAAATCGGAATTGTTTGACTACATCAAACAGGATAAGCCAGACCCAAAAATCATTGAGAAAAAAATGAATTTATTGGCGAGTAAAATCAAAGAGAATGAAGAAAAAACGCTCAAACATTTTACCGAAATTAGAGCCATGTGCAATACAGAACAAAAGCACGTTTTTGATAATGATATTTTAGAAAGATTTAAAAACCAAGACCCAAATGGTGGCGGTCGTCCAGAACGAAATGACAGACCACCAAGACCTGATAACCCTCCTCCACGCTAAGCATAATATTAACCAAATAATTACAAAACTCTACTTTTAATTCAAATTCTAAAAATCAAATCATGAAAAAGCTAATCTTACTTTTCGGAATAATTATGTGTGTAATAGCTTGTAAATCAAATACTGATACAAGCCCAAGTACCACGCCTACAACTTCGGGAACAACTTATGACATTACAGTTATTAAAGACAAATTTTACAGTTCATCAAGTTTTAGCAGTACCGCAACTGCAACTATTGAAGGGAATTATTTAGTTATAAAAACCAATGGGACTCCAGACCATAAAAGCCCATATTATAGTTCATCAGATTCCAGATATGAAGTTTACAATGGCTCAAATACCAGTTTTAAAGCGGCTCCAAATACAATTGCTACTCAAAATTTGACGTTTAGAATTCCCTTAAACCCCAAAGAAGCAAGTAGCAAATCAAGTACACCAATGGGACCAATTGGCGTTTCCTTAAATGGAATTCCATTCTTTAATCAATATGCTGCTGGTGGAGCAAAACTATCAGGAGAAATTAATGGGTTTGACCAATACGGTGGACATCCACAAATGCAAGGACAATATCATTATCACGTTGAGCCGCTTAATTTAACGGCAAAAAAAGGTACTGATGCTTTTTTAGGTGTTTTATTAGACGGTTTCCCTGTTTATGGGCCAAAAGAAAATGGTGCTTTGGTGAAAGAATCTGACTTAGACGCTTATCATGGTCATACGGCAAAAACAGCAGAATTCCCGAACGGAATTTATCATTATCACATTACCTCTACTGACCCCTATCTGAATGGAAGCGGATTCTTTGGGACGGCTGGCACAGTGAGTCAATAAGTTTATTTTAATCCAACACCAACACCACCCCAACAATCATGTTAAAAAAATCTCTTTTAGTAATAGCCGTATCTTGGTTTATCGTTTTTAGTTGTAATAAACAAAGTGATGATACAAACGTAACACCATCCAATAATGGTTCAACCGCCTACAATGACCTTTGGATTCCTCCAACCATTACAGGTACAAACTTTGATTTAACCTTAGCCAAATCAAGTAAGCAGTTGAAAACGGGAGCTACAACCCCAACTTATGGCTATAATGGAGCATCATTTTGGGGACCCACTTTGATTATTAACAAGGGTGATTTTGTTCAAATGAACGTTACTAATAACCTTTCAGAAACTACCACTACGCATTGGCATGGCTTTCATATTCCTGCGATTATGGATGGTGGCCCCCACCAAATGATTGAAGCAGGGACAACTTGGAAACCATCGTTTGAAGTCAAAAATAATGCAGGTACTTATTGGTATCATCCACATTTGCACGAGAAAACTTTTCAGCAATTGACTTACGGTGCAGGCGGATTAATCATTATAAAAGACCCTATTGAATCGGCATTGGCTCTTCCAAGAACTTATGGTACTGATGATATTCCCTTAGTTTTGACCAGTAGAAGATTTAATTCTGATAATTCATTTACCGTTACAGAACACGCCTACGGAGACTATGTCCTTGCTAACGGAACGCTTGATGCACAAGTTACTTTGCCTAAACAGTATGTTCGTTTTAGAATTTTAAATGCCGAAACAGAACGTGGGTATAATTTAGGATTTAGCGATAATCGTTCTTTTTACGTCATCACGAATGATGGGGGCTTATTAGATGCACCCATTGCTGTGACCAGAGTAAAATTGGCAGTTGGTGAACGTGCTGAAATTTTGGTAGATTTAAGCAAAGATGCCGTAGGTGGCAGTTTAGATTTAAAAGCCTACAACGCAAATCAAGAATTTGGTTTTGGGGGAAGCGAACCACAAACCAGTGGACAGTTTGGTAGTTTGTTGAATAATAAAGATTTTACGGTTCTGCATATTAACGTAAAGGCTGCAACCGCCAATGCGATTACTGCTGTACCAAGTAAACTCACAACCAATTCGTATTGGAAAGAATCGGACGCAACAAAAACTCGTACTATAAGCATTACAGGCGGACAAGCTGGTTCTGCATTTACGTTTGATAATAATACTTATGGCTTTACAACCATGAATCAGAATGTGAAATTAAATACGGTTGAAAAGTGGACAGTTGTCAATAATAATATCTTTGGGCATTCATTTCATATTCACGATATTCAGTTCAAGATTGTTTCACGAAGTTCAGGAGCAATTGCCCCTTATGAATCTGGTTGGAAAGACACTTTTTATATTCGGACAGGGGAAACGGTTTCAGTTGTTGCCAAATTCGATGATTTTGCAAGTGATACCAATCCATTTATGTACCATTGTCACTTTCCAAACCATGAGGATGCAGGCTTGATGGGACAGTTTTTAGTGACTAAATAATTTCAACTGAATGTATTTGATTTTCAAGAAAAGTCAACTTATCTACATAATTCTCTTCTTATTTTTGGGTTCATGTCAAGAAAATAAGAAGAGAATAAGTGTTTTAAATTTTGACCCCAATCTCAAAAAAACCGATAAAGGTTGGATTTATAAAAACAAGGCATTCACAGGCTTTATGATTGAAGAAGAAAAAGACCATAGAATTGTGTATAGCTTACCAATTACTAACGGAAAAGAAGATGGTTTAGCCAAGGGCTGGTATAATTCGGGTGAAAAATTATCGGAAAGAATATTTATCAATGGCAAAATGGAAGGAATTTTCAAGCAATGGTGGCCCAACGGAAGGCTTCGCTACTTGTTCATTTATAAAAATAATGTTTTTGACGGAAAACAAATTGTCTATTTCCCAAACGGTAAGGTTAGAGAAGAAAGTAATTATCAATCAGGGGAAAAAGAAGGAATTCAGCGAGTATGGGATAAAAAAGGAAGCCTAATTTCAAATTATACCATCAAAAACAAAAAGCTTTATGGCGTTATTTCAGTTAAGAGTTGTATTCCCATTGGTCACTAAACTATTCGTTTATAGTTTTTTCTTTATCATTTTTTTAATTTCTTGCAATTCCAAAAATAATTCAGAAGTTAGCCTTCCATTCTACAATTCAGCAGATTTTACAGCAAAATGGATAAATAATAACTCTGATGATTACCAGAAAATTCATACCATTGAACGTTTTTCTTTCCATGACCAAAATGGAAATATTTTCAATTCAGATTCATTAAAAGGTAAAATATATGTTGCAAATTTCTTTTTTACCATCTGCCCAAGTATTTGCCCAAAAATGACCTCCAATTTAGGGATACTTCAAAGTACATTTTCCCAAGAAAAAGAGTTTAAAATTGTTTCATTTTCAGTAACTCCTTGGATTGATTCTGTTGCTAAATTGAAAGAATATGGCTTAAAACATAACATTAATGCGGCTAATTGGCGATTATTAACTGGAGAAAAAGACCAAATTTATACATTGGGAAGAAAATCATTTTTTGCGGAAAAAACATTAGGATTAACAAAAAATAGCACCGACTTTCTTCACACTGAAACAATGGTCTTAATTGATAAAAAATCCAGAATTAGAGGCGTTTATAATGCTACAAATCCAGATGAAATTCCAAGAATTACGGAGGATATTGACATACTTTTGAAAGAATAACCCTGATTTTAACCATGAAATTCCTTCTCAAAATAATCTTCTGTACTTTACTACTTTCTACTTCATGTCGGAATAATAAAGAACCATTTGTTACCATTCCCAAAACTGAATTATTGGCGACTGATAAGGGTTTCAGGTGGCAAAAAGATATATTAATCTACAATGGAAAACCGTATTCAGGCTTTACAATTGAAAAATATTCAAACCAAAAGCTATCTGCTAAAAATGGGTATTTGAATGGAAAATTGGAAGGAAAACAAGAAAAATGGTTTGAAAATGGAGCAAAAATGGAGCTTAGATTTTACACCAATAATCACAAAAATGGAACGCATGAAGGTTGGTACAACAATGGACAAAAACGTTTTGAGTATTTCATCGAGAATGATATTCCCATAAAAACGCATCGAGAGTGGCACGCCAATGGTCAACTTTTTACGA
The DNA here is from genome assembly GCA_013298805.1 of Cytophagales bacterium. Lineage (GTDB taxonomy): Bacteria > Bacteroidota > Bacteroidia > Cytophagales > Spirosomataceae > Arcicella. The sequence goes on from JAAFIU010000182.1 coordinate 8,294, forward strand.
GATTCAATTTTAATAACGAAGGGCAGCCCGAAGGTTCTCAACAAATGTGGTTTCCAACGGGGCAAATAAAAGCAAATTACGTCATTAAAAATGGTCGTAGATTTGGCTTTTTAGGAGCAAAAGGTTGCATGGGCGAAAACGAAAGAAAAGTCAATCAGTTAAGTGTTAAGTAGTTGTCGTTTGCAAATAATATTAACGTACCATGAAAGTATTAGTTTCCATCTTAATTTTTATTTTATTGACAGTTGCTTGCACCTCAAAACAAGCCTCTACTCCTACTGGCGAAGAATTACCATATTTTCATACTGCCGACTTTACGCCAATATGGATAACTGAAAAAGCTCAATTGGACACACTACATACCATTTCAAATTTTGAATTTACGAATCAAAATAATCAAAAAATTACATCTCAAAACTTAAAAGGTAAAATACACGTTGCCAATTTTTTCTTTACCATTTGCCCAAGTTTATGTCCCAAAATTATGGGAAATATGAAACAAGTTCAAGAAGCTTTTAAAGCAGATAAAAATTTGTTAATTGCCTCTTATAGCGTAATGCCAAACCGAGACAGCGTGACAGTTTTGCAAGAATATGCCAATAAAAATAAAATCATCGACCACAAATGGCTCTTAATGACAGGAGATAAAAAGCAGATTTACGACATTGCCCGAAAGTCATATTTTGCCGATGAAAACTTAGGAATTCAAAAAGGTGAAAACGATTTTTTACATACCGAAAACTTCATTTTAGTAGATAAAAACCTGCATATCAGAGGAATTTATAACGGTACGTTACAATTAGAAATAGAACAATTAATTAAAGACATCAAAACCTTGGAAAGTGAAAAGTAAAAATCACAAAACATCAACTCCTAAACCCTGATAATCAACCAATTG
>JAAFIU010000093.1 GCA_013298805.1 Cytophagales bacterium
GGCAAAATGTATGTTCTGTGGACTTTGTACAACGGTTTGTCCAACGGAATGCTTAACCATGACCCATGAATATGATTTTTCAACCTTTGATGTTAAAAACCATAACTTTGAATTCGGAAATCTGACTGCCGAACAATCGCAAGAAAAAAGAGAACTTTACGAACAATTTATGGCTGAAAAAGAAGCGATGAAGTTAGAGAGTAAAGCAAAGAGTTTAGAGAATAGAGAACAGAGTTTAGAGAATAGAGACGCAAAAGCGGAGGAAGGTCCAAAGCAAAAACCAGCTTTCAAACCTGCGTTTAAGAAACCGGCAGTTGTAGAGAGCAAAGAACAGGTTATAGAGAATAGAGAACAGAGTTTAGAGAATAGAGAAGTAAAAGCGGAGGAAGCTCCAAAGCCAAAACCAGCTTTCAAACCTGCATTTAAGAAACCCGTAGTTTCAGAAGAAAAAACGGAGGTTGTAGAAAACATTGAAGCAAATACAGAAGAAGCTCTAAAGCCAAAACCAGCTTTCAAACCTGCATTTAAGAAACCCGTAGTTTCCGAAGAAAAAACAGAAATTATAGAGGACATTGAAGTAAAAACAGAAGAAGTCCCAAAGCCAAAACCAGTCTTCAAACCAAGTTTTAAAAAGCCTGTTATTCCCGAAGAAAAAACAGAAATTATAGAGGACATTGAAGTAAAAACAGAAGAAGTCCCAAAGCCAAAACCAGTCTTCAAACCAAGTTTCAAAAAGCCTGTTGTCACAGAAGAAAAAACTGAGATTGTAGAAAACATTGAAGTAAAAGCGGAAGAAGTCCCAAAGCCAAAACCAGTCTTCAAACCAAGTTTCAAAAAGCCTGTTGTCACAGAAGAAAAAACTGAGATTGTAGAAAACATTGAAGTAAAAGCGGAAGAAGTCCCAAAGCCAAAACCAGTCTTCAAACCAAAGTTTAAAAGACCAGATGCAGGAGAAAATACATAGCCATTAATTTGTATTTTATCTCGAAAATTTGCTTAAATAACTCATAACTCATAACTCATAACTCATAACTCATAACTCATAACTCATAATTAGACCTTGATTCAATACATTTTCATAGCTTTTGTAATACTGACCGTCGTTTCTGCGGGTGTGGTTTTATGGTCTAAAAATGTCCTTTATGCCGCATTTAGTTTACTCATGACCTTTTTAGGTATGGCAGCGTTGTATGTGTTGGCAGGAGCAGATTTTTTAGCCATTACCCAAATTCTTGTGTACGTAGGCGGTATTTTAGTCTTATTGATTTTTGGCGTAATGCTCACCAATCAAAAAGGTAATAAGCAGAATGTCAAAAACGATATTTTTACGGAAAGCACCAACCGAGTTTTAGGCTTTTTAGTAGCAGGAGGTGTTTTTGCTCTACTATTTTACACCTTTGCCAGAGCTAATTTTATAGAAGTTCAATCTGCTTTATTTGAAACCGTAGAACCAACCGCCACCACGCAAACAATTGGCATCCAATTAATGACCAATTTTGTTTTACCATTCGAAGCATCAGGAATTTTATTAATGGCAACGCTTATCGGTGCGGCTTATTTGAGTAAAAAAAATAGTGAATAGCCGTCATTGCGAACGTATGCAATTAAATAGCTGTCATTGCGAGTGAAATGAATCGGAGTTTAGTAAAACCAATCTGTTAGCTTACGGGGAGAGGCTTTCAAACTTTCTTTCATCAATCCAAGAGATTGCTTCACTGCATTCGCAATGACATAAAATACATAAAATGGACAATAGTTTTCTCCCATATTATCTACTCACGAGTGCCTTACTTTTTAGTATCGGCTTGGCAGTTGTTGTGACCAAACGCAATGTTATCGTTGTTTTGATGGGAATAGAATTAATGCTCAATGCCGTAAATTTAAACTTAGTAGCATTTAGCAAAAATGACCCCAATTTACAAGGACAAATGTTTTCATTATTTGTAATTGTCGTGGCAGTTTGCGAGTCGGTGGTCGCTTTAGCCATCATTCTCAAAGCCTACGAATACTTCAAAACCGTCAATCTTGATGAAATTAGTGAAGTAAAAGAAAGGTAGGGGAAGGATTGACGATTAATTTTTATTTTCTCTAACCCCTAAATTCCAATCCCCAAAAACTAAAAATATGTCAAAAACTAAATTTGCATCAGAGTCATTAACCACCATGACAGAAATGATATTCCCGAACGATACCAATACATTGGGCAATTTGATGGGCGGAAATCTTATGCGGATGATGGATATAGTAGGAGCAATATGCGCTCAAAAACATTCAAACCGAATTGTTGTAACGGCATCGGTGGACAATGTTTCTTTCAAAGAATCAATTCCATTAGGAAGCGTTGTAACGCTCCAAGCCAAAGTAACCCGTGCATTTAGTTCTTCAATGGAAGTAGTCATTGACGTTTGGGCTGAAGACATTCCTGCTCAAGAGCGAGTATCAACCAATAAAGCATTTTTTACCTTTGTTGCAGTTGACCAAAGCGGTCGCCCAATTGATGTACCGCAATTAATTGCCGAAACAGAAGAAGAAAAAGCTTTGTACGACGCAGCATTACGTCGCCGTCAATTACGTTTAGTTTTAGCAGGCAGAATGAACCCTTCGGAAGCGAAAGAATTACGGTCTTTGTTTGAGGTTTAGGAGATTTGTAAAAATAAAATTAGCCAAATGTTAAACGGCATAAGATTTAACATTTGGCTAATTTTTATTGAAACTCATCGTTTATTATATCAAAGGCTTCTTGGCTAAATTCATATCTAAAAATCCGTTTATCTATATCTGTGGGGATTCTGAGAAATTCCGTTAATACTTCATTCAATTAGTTTGAATCAGCAATTTAGAGGTCGAATTAGCCATATTTATTTTACCACCTTGATAAATTACTTTCTTTGCCACTGCTGTATTAGTTGTTACATTTATTTGATGTCCATTGATAGTTACATTGTCCGTAATTGTTGGAACTCGGTTGCAAGACCAAGTAGAAGGAGATTCCCAACTTCCATTGGCGATTGATTTCATGACACAACAGTTAGTGTTGATTGTTACAGTCTTAGTGTTTGTATAACTCGCAATTCCACTTGTTGTGACTTTCACTCTATATATGCCTCCAGTAGTTGTGTTGAAATTTAATGAAGTTTCACCATTAATATCTATCCCGTTTTTTTGCCATTGTAAAAAACTATAGTTGCACCCGTTTGTTAAGGTCATTTTTACGGTATCTCCTGTGCAAACAGTTGAGTCTGTGGTAGTTGTTAAGGTTGGAATTACTATTTGATTTGTTGCTAAAGCCAACACAATTGTGTCTGTCTCAGCCTTTCCAATGCAAGTTTTTCCAGAAATCTCTACCGTGTATTTGCCTACTTGCGTTGCTACATATTTTGGTAATGTTGCTCCACTGATAGTTGTTCCATTACGTTTCCATTGAAAATTATACTCACTGTCATTGGGTACTTGGATAGTATCATTTATTGTAGCATTACAATATAATTTTTCTATTCTTGGAATTCCAACATAAACTTTTGGGCAAACTTTCCTTAAACCAAAGTTCTCATATTTTACAAATGTAGCGCCATTAATGCTACTAATGGCTGAAAGGTATGGAGGCTGACACAATTGTTGGTTTATTGGGCAATTGTATTCATATATATCATTTGGGTTTAATCCTTGATTATCAATGGTGAAAATGCCACTCGAACCTCCGTAACCTGTTCGAGCATAAATACCACATAGAAATCTTCCATCAGACTGTTTTTCTAATAAGTAAGTAGAACCTCTGAAACCAGGGGATGTTTTATACCAATTTGTACTTCCATCTGTTGAGACTAATTTACAAAAAAAGTTACCACCAGGGCTTAAGTTATAAAATAGATTTGTATAATCGAGCGAGCCTGAAATAATAACACCAGATTCATTAGCAACTTTAACCATTTGATGTGTTGGATATCCTCCTGAATTTATTGCATAAAAGTCCCTCCTCCAACCAAATGTACCTAAGTTTGAAAATTTAAACAATCTGCCATGTGTTTGTCCGCTTGATGGATTTGGGAAATCACCATCAATTGAAGTATTATCCCCTAATACATAAAAAGCATTATCAACTGTATTGTAAAATGCGTCTTTTACAACATCATCACCTGTTCCTCCATAATTATCTGAACTAATGAGCGTTCCGTCAGTATTTGTAAAACAAATCCAAATATCTTTCAAGCCCTTATTGATAGATAAATCACCATTATTTGATTTGGAATACCCCGTAATTAGATATTTTTGATTGCTAATAATTAAATTACCTTCATCATCCGATGAACCACCGTAAGCTCTCTTTTGGGTAATGGATAGAGATACTCCTTTTGTGATTTTTAAAACCCAAGTATCTATGCCACCTTTAAAACCTTGGTTAAATACACCATTTTGAGAGGAGGTTGTCAAACAAATTAAGGATTCTGTCGCAGAAATATTTTCTAAATTTTTGAAGGTTTCATCAGCACTACCTCCCAAATTGATTTTGGTTTGCGTTCCAATATTATTTGATAAATGGACTAACCATAAATCTTTCCCTCCTTGGTTGCCTGTGCCAAAGTTGTCAGATGAATTTGAACTAACAATAGCGATTAAATCACCATTTGAATTGAGTTTCATTTCTTGTAAATAATCATCTCCCGTGCCTGAGAGGCTTTTTTGCCATGATATTGTGCCAGAGGAATTGATTTTTATAATCCATAAATCATAACCTCCAAAGAAAGAAGTTAGTGAAGTTTGGGCTGAGTTGGCATTAATTGCCATCATATAACCACCATCAGAAGTTGGGAGAATTGTAGTTGCAGCAAAAGGAAGGGTGAATTGAAGCAATCCTGCTTCTGAATATTTCTTTACCGTTTGTGATCCTCCTGTAGAACCACTATTGACTCCGATGACACCACCATCCGATGTGTTAAGAATCTTATCAAAATGCTCATTGATAACCCATCCAGCATATCTTTTTGTAGAAATTTGGGAGAACATTGTTAAAGAAGTACAAATTAAAAAAAATAATGGTAGAATAGTCTTCATATTTTGTGAGATTAAATTGAGGCGTAAAGGTAGGAATATAAGGTGGCTAAAAATAACCGTTAAATAAAATTTGGAAAATTTATCCTTCTTGTTGCCGTTATCTGTATCTCCACATAACCGTCAGATTAATAACATCGGAGATGTTTGTTGCCGTTGTCTGTGTCTTTTGCCATTGTCTGTGTCTCCACCATAGCCGTCAGGCTACGGTTTTCAAGACTTCCAAAGGACTACTTTTGCCATTGTCTGTGTCTCCACAGACGATAAATTGGGGTCGTCTGTGGAGACACAGACAACGGCATGGGTTTTTAAGGTCGCCGTCGTTTTGAACGACGGCGACCTTTTAGTCTTGTTGCCGTTGTCTGTGTCTTGTTGCCGTTGTCTGTGTCTTGTTGCCGTTGTCTGTGTCTTGTTGCCGTTGTCTGTGTCTTTTGCCATTGTCTGTGTCTCCACAGACGATAAATTGGGGTCGTCTGTGGAGACACAGACAACGGCATGGGTTTTTAAGGTCGCCGTCGTTCAAAACGACGGCGACCTTTGACGCTCAAACCACCTCAACCCTTTCCGAAGAAAAAGCCACGGGTTTATCCGCAAATAAAACCTTGGTAGCCGCCCAAGTGGTTTTGAATAATTCAGAGTCACGATAGGTATTCAAATCGTCTTCCGAGTTCCAATAACTGTACGTCATCAAAATATTGGGCGTGTTTTTGTCTCGCAATAATTCCAAATGTTGGCAACCTGCAAAAGCTCTGATATACTGCTTTGAGTTATTGAAAACCTTTAAGAAATCTTCAATTTTATCCTCCTGAAAAGTCATTCTAACAATTCTAATAATCATGTGTGAAAAAACGAACAGCCTTGTTCGTAAGGGAAATGAGGGTTATCATCAATCTACAAACTTGGGTTTCATAAATACCTATTTTGTAGAATTACAAAACTATTCAATTTCGCACTATTTTTGCAATTCTGAACAACAAATGAAATAGCCCACAAAAATATTGATTGTTTAGCTTGAATCGCTGAAAGCTAAATATTCCCCAATTTTAAGATTAAAATAATATCGTAAACAAAATTTTATAAGTAAATTGCGACTTAATTCATTAGGAGCGATAAAAAATGAAATATATAAAAGCACATTAATTTTTCTTGTACCAATACCGTTTACAAATACAATTGAGATAAGTGCTTGAAAATCAAATAAAATCATGAATTACCAACCATCCGATTACCTTCCCGTCCTTGTACAATTAGGAGCTGCCTTAGCTTTCATCATTGGTACAATGATTGCCACTCACTGGCTTGGGCCAAAGCGTCATAGCAAATTGAAAGACGAAGTTTTTGAATGTGGTATCGAATCTGTGGGCGATGCAAGAACTCCAATTTCCGTAAAATATTTTTTAGTAGCCATCTTATTTGTACTTTTTGACGTAGAAATTATCTTCATGTATCCGTGGGCAGTAAACTTTATGGGTTGGATAAAATCTTCATCAGCCCTTGCAATGGATATGTTCTTAGAAATGATAGTTTTTATGGGATTACTATTGGCAGGTTTTATCTATGTAATCAAGAAAGGCGTTTTAACTTGGGAAAAATAATCAGTAGTCAGTTAAATAGTTATCAGGAATCAGTTTTTAAAAACCTTTCTGAATAACACATAGTTTTAATTGATACTACCAAAGAAATAATTATTTTTAATAATAAGGAATAACCTATCACTTACGAGTAACGGTTTATGATTAGCGGTTCGCCGCCCGACTGTTTACTGATAATTGATAAAGTTCACTGAAAAGAATGAGCGATAGAATAATAAAAACAGTTGATGCCCCTGCTGGACTTGAAGGACAAGGTTTCTTTGCAGGAAAATTAGATGACTTCGTAGGTCTTGCACGAGCTAATTCTCTTTGGCCTTTACCTTTTGCAACGTCATGTTGTGGTATCGAATTCATGGCAACAGCAGGAGCTCACTATGATATTTCACGTTTTGGCTCTGAGCGTATGTCATTTTCGGCACGTCAAGCAGACGTATTGATGGTGATGGGAACAATTGCTAAAAAAATGGCTCCTGTTTTGAAACAAGTATATCTACAAATGGCTGAACCTCGTTGGGTTCTTTCAGTTGGAGCTTGTGCATCATCAGGTGGTATTTTTGACACATATTCTGTATTGCAAGGTATTGACCGTATAATTCCTGTGGACGTTTACGTGCCAGGATGCCCACCACGTCCTGAACAAATTTTGGATGGTTTCATGCAAATTCAAGAATTAGCAAAATCAGAACAAAGAAGAAGAAGAGAATCAGACGAATACAAAGCCCTTTTAGCTTCTTACGGAATCGAATAACAGTTATCAATTATCAGTCACCAGTTATCAGAAAATAGTTTTTAAGACTGTTTACTGTTTACTGTTTACTGTTCACTGACCAATGAGCAACGAACAAATAGCACAAGATTTAGTCGCACAATTTGGCGAAGAGAGAATCTACGGTATCACAGAAAATTACGGTATTTTGAACGTAACAACTTCTACCGAGACCATCATTCCATTGATGCACTATTTATATCAACATCCAACGTTCAAATTTCAATTTTTGACTGACTTAGGAGGAATCCAATTCCCTGATGTTCCAAGTCATGAATTTGGCGTTATTTACCATTTGCACAGTCTTGAAAATAATGTAAGATTAATCATCAAACTTTATGTTTCAAGAGAAAATATTGCCGTACCAACCCTTACAGGTTTGTATGCGTGTGCAAACTGGATGGAACGTGAAACTTTTGATTTCTACGGAATTACTTTTACAGGACACCCAAAAATGGAAAGAATCTTGAACGTTGAGGACATGGATTATCACCCAATGCGTAAGGAATATCCATTGGAAGATGCCACTCGTGAGGATAAGATTGATGCTTTGTTTGGGCGATAAAATTTTCATTTAACTCTTGAATGCCATGAATCCAAGATACATAACGAATGCTGAGGGAAAACAAACCGATGTTGTTTTAACCATGAAAGAGTTTAATGAACTTGTGGAGGCCTATGAGGACTTAGAAGATATTAAATCTTGTGAAGAAGCGAAAAGAAGAATTGCTAAAGGAGAAGATGAGATAATTTCTTTTGAACAAATGAAAGCAGAATTAAAAGCACTTGGAAAATTAGATTAAATGTACTCAATAGAGTTTGTCAAGTCGGTAAAGAAAACTTTATCAAAATTACCCGATGAGGTTATTAGAAAAATATTAGATGCCATTGCAGAATTGGCAGATGATGCCAGACCCAATGGTTGTAAAAAATTACAGAGTAACGGTGATTATTATCGAATAAAAGTTGGCAATTACAGAGTGATTTATGAAATAAACGATGGAGAATTATTGATTTTGGTAGTTGAAATAGGGCATCGGAAAGAGATTTATAAAAAGAAGTAAGCAGATATAACATGGCTGAAATAGCATTAGTGTCGAACCCAAATGTGGGGTTAACCAAGGCACAAGAAAATAAAAAATATGTGAACGACCTTTCGACCCTAAATTTAGGTCCGACACACCCAGCTACGCACGGTATTTTCCAAAACATCTTGACGATGGACGGAGAAACAATCGTAGATGCTGAACAAACGGTAGGATACATTCACCGTGCTTTTGAGAAAATCGCCGAACGTCGTCCGCTTTATCAAATCACGACCCTTACTGACCGTATGAACTACTGTTCATCGCCAATCAATAACATGGGATGGCACATGACGGTAGAAAAACTTTTGGGTGTTGAAGTACCTAAAAGAGCTCAATACATCAGAGTAATTATGATGGAGTTAGCCCGTATTGCTGACCACATTATTTGTAACTCAATCTTGGCAGTAGATACAGGAGCCTTAACAGGATATTTCTATGTTTTTGAGTGGCGTGAACACATTTATGAAATTTATGAAGAAATGTGTGGTGCCAGATTAACAACAAACATGGGGCGTTGCGGAGGAATGGAGCGTGATTTATCGAAAGAAGCAATTCGCAAAATAAATGTTCTTTTGGATGATTTCCCTAAAGCACTTTTAGAGTTTGAAAGTATGATTAAACGTAATCGTATTTTCATGGACAGAACTCAGAACGTGGGAATGATTTCGGCAGAACGAGCATTAAACTACGGTTTTACAGGGCCAAACCTTCGTGCAACAGGTGTTGATTATGACGTTCGTGCCATGAATCCATATTCATCTTACGAAGATTTTGAATTTGAAGTACCCGTTGGAACAAAAGGCGATACTTACGACCGCTTCTTGGTTCGTGGAGAAGAAATGTGGCAAAGTTTGAATATCATCAAACAAGCACTACAAAATCTTCCAGAAGGTCCTTATCATGCTGATGCACCACATTATTATTTACCTGAAAAACAGCAGGTTTATACCAATATGGAAGCCCTTATTTATCACTTCAAAATTGTGATGGGAGAAATAGATACACCAGTTGGAGAGGTTTATCATTCAGTAGAAGGCGGAAATGGAGAATTAGGTTTTTACTTGGTATCAGACGGAGGAAGAACACCATATCGTTTGAAATTCCGTCGTCCAAGTTTTATTTATTACCAAGCATTCCCAGAAATGGCAATAGGTACAACCCTGTCAGATGCTATCATCACAATGTCATCAATGAATGTAATTGCTGGAGAATTAGATGCTTAGGAATCTGAAAAAAAAATTTAGAAGAGGAAGAATAGTTGAGATTTTAGACACAATCTGAAATCTGAAATCCGAAATCAAAAAAATGACCAACACGCAGACCATACAGTTTCCAGCCAGTACGTTGGAAAAAGTTCATGAAATAATCAAGCGTTATCCAGAAGGAAAACAAAAATCAGCCTTGTTGCCCATTTTACACTTAGCTCAGGCAGAGTGGAAATGGTGTTCTCCAGAAGTGATGGACTATGTAGCAAGTTTGTTAAGTATTAAGCCTATCGAGGTTTATGAGGTAGCATCATTCTATACGATGTTTCACCTTGAACCCGTTGGAAACCACGTAATTGAATATTGTCGTACAGGTCCTTGTTGCTTAATGGGTGGTGTAGAAGTTTATGACCATTTGAAATCTAAATTGGGTATCGAAACAGGAGAAACAACTGCTGATGGCAAATTTACTATTAAAGAAGTAGAATGCTTAGCCGCTTGTGGTTGGGGACCAGTTTTCCAAATTCGTGAAAAATATTACATGAATTTGACAACTCAGAAAGTTGATGAAATCATTGAAGAGTTATCTAAATAGTTAATGCTGAAATTAGGCTATCCTAAAGGCGATAATTGATAAAGAATAGGATTATAAATGAAAATATTAACCGAACATATTGACGTACAAGGCATTGAAACTATTGACGTTTTCAGAAAAAATGGTGGTTACGCAGCCGTTGAAAAAGCCTTGAAAAAAATGACTCCCGACGAAGTAACGGAGGAAGTTAAAAAATCAGGACTTCGTGGACGTGGTGGAGCAGGTTTTCCGATGGGAATGAAATGGTCTTTCTTAGCAAAACCAGAAGGTGTGCCTCGCTATTTAGTTTGTAATGCTGACGAATCAGAACCTGGGACTTTCAAAGACCATTATTTGATGATGAAGTCTCCTCATACCTTAATTGAGGGAATGATTGTTTCATCTTATGCTTTGGGTGCAAATACTTCATACATTTATATTCGTGGAGAATTAATGTATGTGGCAACCATTCTTGAAAAAGCTATCCAAGAGGCAAAAGATAAAGGTCTTTTAGGTAAAAATATTTTGGGTTCAGGTTACGACCTTGAACTTTACGTACAATTGGGCGGAGGAGCATATATTTGTGGAGAAGAAACCGCTTTATTAGAGTCATTAGAAGGAAAACGTGGTAATCCACGTAATAAACCACCATTTCCAGCCGTAAAAGGTTTGTGGCAATGTCCTACCGTTGTCAATAATGTAGAATCAATTGCAGCAACTTCTTGGATTGTGAATAATGGAGGAGACGAATACGCTAAAATCGGAATTGGTCGCTCAACGGGTACAAAATTAATTTCTGTTTCTGGACACGTTCGCAAACCTGGGGTTTATGAATTGCCACTTGGTATTACCGTTGAAGATTTTATCTATGCCGATGAATGGTGTGGTGGTATCCGTGATGGACATAAGCTGAAAGCTGTTGTGGCTGGAGGTTCATCAGTGCCAATTCTTCCTGCGGAATTGATTTTGAAAACTACTAACGGCGAAAATCGTTTGATGTCTTACGAATCGCTTTCAGATGGAGGTTTTGCTACGGGAACAATGTTAGGTTCTGGTGGATTTGTGGTAATGGATGAAACAACTTGTATTGTTCATAATACCTTAACTTTTGGACGTTTCTATCATCACGAATCTTGCGGACAATGTTCTCCATGTCGTGAAGGAACGGGTTGGATGGATAAAGTTTTGCATAGAATCGAACACGGAAAAGGTCGTCAAGAGGACATTGATTTATTGGTTGATGTTGCCAAGAAAATCGAAGGAAATACTATCTGTCCATTGGGAGATGCTGCCGCTTGGCCAGTTGCTGCTGCAATTCGTCATTTCCGTGATGAGTTTGAATGGCACATTAATCATCCAGAAAAAGCTACTGCTAAAGGAGCCGTTTTCATGCGTGAAGGAGCAAGTTGGAGTCTTTAATTTGAAATTTTGAGAAAATGAAAGTTACAATAGATAATATTACGATTGACGTAGAACCAGGGACTACCATCATGAATGCGGCTCGTCAAATTGGGCCACATATTGCTCCACCTGCGATGTGTTACTACGAACCTTTAAAGGCTTCGGGTGGTAAATGTCGTGGTTGTTTGGTGAAAGTAACCGCTGGTTCTGAAAAAGACCCACGTCCAATGCCAAAACTTGTACCTTCGTGTATTACGCAAGTGCAAGACGGTATGATTGTGGAAAATACCATCAACGAGCAAGTATTAGAAACTCGTAAAGGAATTGTTGAATTCTTGTTGTTGAATCACCCATTGGATTGTCCAGTTTGTGACCAAGCGGGAGAATGTCATTTACAAGATTTCTCATTTGAACATGGTGTTTCAAAAACTCGTACAGTTGAAGAACGCAATACTTTTGAACCAGTTGATTTAGGGCCATATATCAAATTGAATATGAACCGTTGTATTTTGTGCTACCGTTGTGTTTTTACGGCAGATCAAATTACGGATGGACGTGTTCATGGGGTCATGCACCGTGGCGACCACGCTGAAATCAGCACCTATATCGAGAAAGCAATTGATAATGATTTCTCGGGAAATGTAATTGATGTGTGTCCAGTAGGAGCATTAACCGATAAAACTTACCGTTTCAAAAGCCGTGTTTGGTTCTCTAAACCAGAAGAAGCAAGTTGTAGCTGTGGTAAATGTTCTGGAAAAGTAACACTTTGGTATAGAGGCGACGAAGTTATCAGAGTAACAGCTCGTAAAAATGAATGGGGTGAAGTAAAAGAATTTATCTGTAATACTTGCCGTTTCGAGCGTAAGAAAACATCTGATTGGACTTTGGAAGGGCCAACAAAAATTGCAAGAAACTCAGTGATTTCAGCTAATAAATACGGAGCAAGCACCATAACACCAGCTTTCCCATTGAAACAAGCGGCTGAACAATATAAGCAAATTGACGATAATCGTGACCGCTCATTTTTAGCACCCAAGAAACAATTGAATTAAAGTTATGAGTTATAAATTATGAATTATAAGGTCTGCATTATTTGCTAAAACACATAACTCATAATTCATAACTTATAATTAGATATATTATGGAAATTACATCAACTTTATTTACTGCAAAAGCCATTTATGTAGGCATTGTTTTTGCCATTACATTGGGCGTTGCGGCTTATTCAACGTATTTTGAGCGTATCATTGCGGCTTTCATGCAAGACCGTGTTGGTCCAGACCGTGCAGGACCTTTCGGGATTTTACAACCACTTGCCGATGCTGTGAAAATGTTCATGAAAGAAGACTTTATTCCTTCTCAATCAAGTAAATGGTTATTTATCGTAGCTCCATGTTTGTCAATGCTTACGGCTCTGATGACTTCTGCGGTTGTTCCTTTTGGTGATAAATTAGATTTAGGTGGAGGCGTATTTCTTGATTTACAAGGAATTGATGTAAATATTGGTATTCTTTGGGTATTTGGTATTGTATCATTAGGTGTTTATGGAATATTGATTGGTGGATGGGCTTCAAATAATAAATATTCATTGTTAGGTGCAATTCGTGCAGCATCTCAAAATATTTCTTACGAATTAGCAATGGGACTTTCTATCATTGCAATTTTGATGTTGTCAGGGTCACTTTCAACAAAATCAATCGTTGAAGTTCAACAAAATGGTCACTGGAATATCCTTTACCAACCATTGGGTTTTGTAATTTTTATTGTGTGCGCTTTTGCAGAATGTAACCGTACTCCATTCGACTTACCTGAGTGTGAAACTGAGCTTATTGGTGGATACCACACAGAATATTCTTCGATGAAATTAGGTTTCTATTTGTTCTCAGAATATATCAATATGTTCATTTCGGGAGCAGTAATGGCAACGTTATATTTTGGAGGATATGATTATCCAGGCTATGAATTCATGCTTGACAAGTTCGGAATGAATATCGCCGCTCTTTTAGGAGTAGGTGCATTAATCGGAAAAGCATTATTCTTCGTATTCGTATTTATGTGGGTACGTTGGACATTACCACGTTTCCGTTATGACCAATTAATGGGCTTAGGTTGGACTGGTTTAATTCCACTTTCAATGTTCAATGTGGTACTTACAGGTGCAACGATGTTATTTACCGTAAATGGCGAAGGTTCAAACTGGATGACAGTTTTATTGTCGTGGGTTGGTGTAGCCTTGATGTTGGTTGTAACAGCATTTTACAGCCAAACACAGTATAAAAAGAAAAAATTAGCAACAGCATAATTTTCAAATTAGAAATATGAAGTTAAGTAATAAAACCAAAGTCTTAGAACAAGGAGAAATGACTTTTGCAGAGCGTATCTATTTACCTGCTATTGTGGGTGGTATGGGTACAACTTTAAAGCACTTCTTTTCTAAAAAAGTAACCATTCGTTATCCAGAACAAAAGCGTTATTTAGGCCCAGTCTTTCGTGGACATCACATCTTGAAACGTGATGAAGAAGGTGCAGAGCGTTGTACTGCCTGTGGTTTATGTGCCGTAGCCTGTCCAGCGGAAGCTATTTCAATGGTAGCAGACGAGCGTAAAAAAGGAGAAGAAAAACTTTATCGTGAGGAGAAATACGCAAGCGTTTACGAAATTAATATGCTTCGTTGTATTTTCTGTGGACTTTGTGAAGAAGCCTGTCCAAAACAAGCTATCTATTTGCAACACGATAAAATGGTGCCTGTTTTTGAAGACCGTTCAGAAGTAATTTTCGGGAAAGATAAATTGGTAGAAAAAATGGATAATCGTTATTTGAGAGAGGGCTGGAAGTGATTTCAGTTAACAGTTATCAGTAAACAATGAAATTAATAAATCTTAGGTTTAAGCATTGATAATAGGACAATAACCTAATACCCAATACCTAATACCTAATACCTTAAAAAGACATGAATTTTTGGTATTTTTTAACAGCTTTAACGCTTTTGAGTGCTTTAATGGTGGTTTTGTCAAAGAACCCAATCCATAGCGTTTTGTATTTAGTATTTACATTTTTCTGTAT
>JAAFIU010000216.1 GCA_013298805.1 Cytophagales bacterium
CAAAAAAAGTATTGCTCAAAGATGTAATATTGTTAAGAGCTGAAACAAATTATACCCATTTTATACTCAGCTCAGGTACAGTAATATTAGTGGCACACTCAATACGTTTTTTTGAAGATTTTTTAAAAGGACATGGATTTATACGAGTTCACCGCAGATACATGGTTAATCCAAGTCATGTAACAAACATTGATAATTCCTTAGATTTGGTAACGCTTTCTAATGGTCAGACGGCTCAAATATCGAGAAGGCGAAAACATAATTTAGTCATAAAAGATACCCTAAAAGAAAACTAATAATTATTTTTAGAACAATAAAAGTGTATAACTACTATTTTAAGTTTGCCTCGATGGCTTCCATTAGGGCAACTTTTTCTTATCCAAACGATAAAAAATGAAACGACGATTTTTTAATAATTTACTCAAAAAAAAGCGACATAGAGAAGTGAAGACTTTTCATAAGAAGAGCAAACGCTTACAACAACTCTATACTGAAGGGGAGCAACAAATGGATGAAGACATCATCAAGTATAGTACAGGAATAATGTCGTTAGTTGAGCAAGAACTCTTTGAATTTAGATTGTCAACCGAACCACTTTTAAAGACACGATTAGCTACCTATTTGAATAATTGATAGTGTATTACTATTTTTTCAAAAAAATTTAAACCACTGATAATCAATTAATTATATAATTAAAGATACTAAAATCAACCTCCTGAGAATCGTGTAGCTTCAACCACCAACAAGAAAATAAATTCTGCCAGACCCACGACGATTTCTGTACGTTCTTTTAATTTTACCCAATAATAGAGTGCTGACCAAGTAAAAATGGCTAACCTATAAAAATCCTTCAAAAATAGGCTTAGAATCGCCTAAAAATAAGTTAAATATCTAATAGTATATTAATGCCCTTTTTAGCGTTTTAAAACGAAGGAAAAGGCGAAAAAAAGCAATATAAGTTTCTACTCCACTCCTTCTATTAGTAAACTATTGCCCAAACACTATTATTTTTAGTAATTTCTCTTATAAACTAACTTTTTAGTTCCACCCCCTCTTTGATTTCTCTCCAAATTTGATTTTCCCCGCTTTCTGTTTTGGTTATTACATTTTTTTTGAAAATTTATTTTTGGGATGCGACAGCCACTTTAAAAGATATTTTTTAAAGTGCGTGGGCATTATCAAAAATTGAGAAATAGTTTAATCAAGAACAAATGATTGATAATTGTACATCTCATAACAATTTGTAAACCAATAACTTACAAGTCTATATATAACGTTTGGCATATCTTAAATAACGTTTGGCATACTATAACGTTAAAATTTAAACGTTATATATAACAAATTGCATACGAAAAATAACGAATTGCATACGAAAAAAAGTATTTGTAACATTTAAAATAACGTGTTACATTTGTACGTTATTTATAAAATAAAACTATTTAACTATGAAAATTACTGAAATTACAAAAGCACGTGAGCCGCTTATTTTGCTCCTATCTAAAACGGAATTTTCTTTAATTGAGAGACGTATCTACTGGATAATACTTAGCCAAATTGAACAAGGCTTTAACGTTAGCCCTGATTTATTCCAAAACAGAGAATTCAAAATCCCTATCAGCGACCTCAAAGAGACAAATAGACAAAGAATTAAAGAGACTGTCAAAAAAATTACTACACGCCAAATAACCAACACAGACCTTGTAGAAGATACTTTCGAGTGTTTTATACCTTTCCCTTATGCAAAATATGATGGTAAAAACGGCTGTATAAATATTATGATGTTGGCTAATGTTGTACCATATTTTGTAGAATTAAAGAAGGGTTTTTCAGAATTTGAGATTGTTGCAGCACTCTCATTAACAAGTGAATACTCTCAACGGCTGTACCCATTACTTTGTCGTTGGAGAGATACAGGTAAGTGGTTAAATGTGAACATAGATAAACTTAAAGAGCTTCTTGGTGCTAACCACTATGAATATTTCGGTAATTTCAAACAAAGAGTTCTTGATGTGGCTCACAAAGAAATAAATGAAAAAACCAATATTAGATATGAAATGGTTTTTCATAAAACTGGCAGAAATGTTACAACTATTGATTTTTTAATCTTACAAGCTGATAAGATGGAAGCAATCGAAGCTCACAAAGCTGTGAATGAGGAAATGCAATCAGTTGCAAAGTTGAATATCGGACAAATCATGGCACAAGCAAGCGAAATATTGAGTACATATAATTTTTCTGCTAATCAATATAAAGCAATAATGACAGATAATTCTATGCTCCAAATTTTCATCGAAGAGGATTCAAAAATAGTGCATGGGGTACGTAAAAATGTCAAAAATAAAACTGCTTATATGGCAACAATTTTAGGGTTCTCAAAAAAGAAATAATATCAAAACACCTTTAATTTTGATATTAAAGCAGTTTTTGATATTACCTTAATTAATAATCTTATGCAATTTGTTATATATAACATTAAAAATACATACGTTACATATAATTATTTAGCACTAAAAATAGCACTAAATTTAGTGCTATTTTTAGTGCTATTTTTAGTGTTATTTTAAACACTTAAATTATATTTTTTAATATCCCTTTTTATCTTTTCTTGAACCGCCTCTACAATCCAATCATGTAAAGACACTGACATTTTACTACTGTTCCTATTTTCAATAGGTCTTACACTTCTTAATGCTTTTATTGTATCTATTTCTCCTACGGTAAACTTTACATTTATACCCTTCAATACAACTTTCTCCTTACTACTTTGTCGAGATACCTCCGTTGTACTTCCTCCCCTATTTATTACTTCCCGTATCTTTTTTTCGGATGTCTTAGAATTAACAACGGGTTCATTTGGAATAGGCAAATCTTTTTTCTTTTGTGGTGGTAATGAAACTGCCATATCTTTAATTAATTGAATTACTGAAAATATAAGTAAATAAGTTATTTAACTCTGTTGATGCTTTTTCATCTGGTGGATTTAACTCTACTATTCCCAATCCTTTTCCTGCTGCATGGGAAAATGCTTTTCTATTTCCCAAAGGATTAGGAACGTAGTTCATTCCTTCACATTGCATCAAAATTTCTGCTGCTTCGTCATTGTCTGCTCCTCTTGGGTCAGCACGATTAAGGAATGTATAAACATTAAGAGGACTTGCTTTAACTGCTCGTATTTCACCCACTAAGTTTTGTACTTTATAGACTGTCCAAATATCAAAACTTCTCGGATTAAATGGTACTAAATAGTAATCCGAAATTACCAAAGCGGCTCTTTGACTGGTGGTGTCTCTTCCTCCTGTGTCAATAACTATATGCTCGTATTTGGCTTTAAGTTTAGTTACTTGGGTTCGTACAGACTCTCCTGTAAGTTTTATAGAAGTGTAACCCATTTCATCTCCAACATTTTGTTCTCGCCATGCTGAAAAGTCGGTTGCAGTTTCCTGCTCGTCTGCATCTACTAACAAAACATCAGACCCTTTTTGAGCTAACCAAATAGCTAAATTAGTAGCAATTGTTGTTTTTCCACTTCCTCCTTTTATTCCACCAATAGTATAAATCATAGTGCTGTTTTTAGTGTTATTTTCAACACTAATTTTAGTGTTTTTTTTAGCACCAAATTTAACACTAATTTTAGTGTTAAAAAAATATTATAACAGATTGACTACAAATATTTTATAAAATTAACATTCAAAAAACATTTCCCCACAAACCATACACCTAATTTCTAAATCAGGCTTACCCCAAACACGATTATCACAGGCACAAACGTATTTTGCCTTCACCCCTGCACGACTTTGTGATGCAGCTTTTCCAATGCCCAAAAAGGAAGATACTGACACTTGCTTGCCTTTATAAATTGGTTGTGGGGATGTCCTTTTCAACCATGCCAATAACGTTTCTTCTTCCTCGTCTTCATCAATATACATCGCCATTTCCCGATTCAAACGATAGGGGAGAGTCAAACGCTTTAAATCTTCTTCACTAATGTTGTTAAATACTTTCTCGAATGCTCCACCCCTGAGAATATAATGACTCATTAATTGACCCGTCCGTAAACCGCCTTCCTCTCCAGTATTTGAGGGCATTAAACCAAGAGATTCCATCTTGTCAGCCCATTGACGATTGTGGTAATATTGGCGAGATATTTTACCAAAATCATGCTGCCACAAGTGTACCATTTCGTGTACTAAGGTCGAGTGCCAGGATTTATCGGAGCGGTACAAAGAGTCGGGATTGATTGAGATTTCATGTATCACTCGGCGGTTGTTTTTAGCTCGGCTTGAAGTCTTTGCAATCACGGGCGGTTGATATTGGCGGTCTTCATCCTGAGCCACAACCCATTGCTTAGGTACAAAGAATCCATAAGAACCTCCGTGTCGGGACAAGTTGATTAAACACTCATCTAATTTACCCTCGAATAAATGTTGGTTGTAATACTGGTACAAGTCTTCAAGGGTATTGAATTGCTTACTGGTCATGGCTTTGTTAATTAAAGACTCATATTTTGTAGTGTTCACTACAATTATTATTACACAAGTTTAGGCAATCTGTAGGAATTAACAAAATATAGCTTAGGTTTGATTTTGCGTATTTTTGTAGTGTTCGCTACATAATTGATTTACTAATTTCATTTCCCCTTTGTAAATCTTATCGTGGTAATTTCCATTTCTTTATAGGCTTCTAACGGTGGGCGTTCATTATCTTTGTAGGGTAATGTTAATAAAAAAATTTGGATATGTCACAGCAACCTCATCATCATCCCATCGAAAATTTATCGCTTATCTCTCAGGTTATCAAAGAGAGTGTAACGCAAGCAAAAGATTTAACTAAGGTGCTTAAAGAAGCGGAACATCAGCCGTATGTACTGGATGATACCATCATGGATAGGGCGGTAAAACAATATCAAGAAGGTTTAGAATTTGTGCCTATTTATCGGGAACAACTCAACAGGTGGCAGGAACTCAAACTTACGGATAGTCAATCTACTCAGGTGACGGAACTTCAAAAAGATGTCAATACCATGCAGGTACTTTATACCGATGGCTTGGCAATGGCTAAAAAAATGGGAGAGTTTACCATTGATAAGGTGATGGGTATGAGTGATTTAGAAATTGCCTTAAAATCTTTGTCCATGAAGGGATTTAAGTTTTAAGGTAGTGTTTTACCCCTCACATTTCTCCATTAAATTATTTCTTTTATGCTGTCGTTTCCATTTCTTTTAATCTATGCCCCTGATAATAATGGTAAAGGTTCAACTCTTTTTTTGCCCTTGGGTTCTGTTTTTTATAATCGTACCACTCCCAAATAACCGACTCAGGCATTTCATAGTCTAACTCTTTTCGGATGTCCGCAAAACTTATTTTGTAACCGTTATTGAAACGGACTGTTACCCCTATATCATCAACCCATGAATCAAATTCAATGAAATGTTTTTCACAGAAATCATCTAAATAAACGGATATTCCATTCATGTATATATCAAATCGTTTGTTAGTTTTTGTCATTTTTAAATAATTTATTGGGGAATTATTTTTAATTTTTTAGATGATATTATTTTTTTTTAAAATTTCATCTATCTGAAAAACAGATAGATACCAAAATATTACACCGACTTTTTTACAACTAATTAAATTAATTTCTTGACCTTCTGAACCGTTGCCATTGCTACCCCTGCCACTTTCATCGTGGCTCTAATACTATTTCCCAATTGCAGAGATGCCACAACTTTTTTATGTCGTTTCAAAAATACTTTTTCGTCTTCTTTTCCTTCCTTTCTACCAATGTGTTTCCCTGCTCTTCGGGCTTGCTCAATGCCTGACTTTATTCTTTCGGTTCGGTCTTCTTGTTCGGCTCTGGCTCGCTCACTCAGGAACATAAAAAGGAGCTGTCCAACGGGGTTACGTTTCCCATCAGTGAGCAAGGTATCAATCTTAAAATTATGAACATAAATATTAATGCCTTTCTCCGTCAGGATTTCCAAAACCCTTAAAATCTCAAAAGTCTTTCTGCCTAATCTCGACACTTCGGAAACCATAACGGTTTGCATCGCTCCTGCTTCCGCAAGGCTTAACAGCCGTTGAATATCGGGGCGGTTGCCGTTGGCTTTATCTCCCGTTTGTTTACTAACAACTTCTTCGATGATGTTATAATTTCTCGATGCTGCCACATTTTTTAACTCAAAAAGTTGGCGTTCAAAATCTTGTTGATTTTTAGAAACTCTCGCTAATATGACCGCTTTCATAGTTTCAAACCGTTTGATTAAAGACCTTTGGCAAAGGTATATTACGAGCTTCTATGTACCAAATCTGGCTAATGCTTTCGGTGGTACACTTTTCCTTAATTAATAACCATCTCCATTTCTCGTCAAATGGTCTTTTTTTCTTGATGTTTATTTTGGTACACCCTTTCAAACATTTTTAGCACAAAAAAATCGTGTAAACATTGTAAACAATGTTTACACGAACACTTATAAAAACTGTTTTTAAACTTTACTGCTCTTTTTCTGCTTCATAATTCTTTGCCGTTTTGGGATTCTTTTCAATCATATAATCCAATTTAGCTTCTAATGATTCTATCTCTTGGGATTGATGCTCCAAACGCACTACATCAACATGAGGACTGGCAAAATAAACCAACAAGCCACTAATAATCATCCCAAAAAGAAAAATATACAAACTCTTTTGAGTGTTACTATCAATACTCAAACGCTGTTCCTCTACCACAATACTTTGCTTGGGTAAATGTTTAAAATAGTCTGATAGATAAGTTTTCATGCGGACTTCTATATGCTCAACACTATCCTTAAATTTTAATACATCTTGGGCTAAAGCTACTTCTGACTTATGAAGGGCTTCTTGTCGCTCTATGAGTTTCTGCTCTCTCTCCTGGGCTTTGCGTTCTCGTTCTTCGGCTCTGAGTTCTCGCTCTGCTAATTGTTCTAATTGAATATTGATTTTTTTAAAGACAATCAATAACGGGTTTTCTGCTTCGGGGGTCGATTCCATTGGGTAAAATAAATTGGGATAGTCCTAAAAACGCCTTTGTTTTTGTATTCGAGGGGCTTCTTTTTTCTTCTCTTTTTCTTCTTTGGCTTTTTGGGATTGCTCGGCTAACAATTTCTCAAGCAATGGTTTAAAATCTTTTTCTAAATGGGAAACATTCTCTTTTTCAAGTGGCTCTTCTTGGGCGAAGGTTTGGGCTTCTTCCTCTTTTTTAGCAAACGGATTTGAAAGGCTTATCTTTTTCTGCTCTAACTCTCTTAATGCTTCACGCTCTTTTGCCAATTCACGTTCTCTTGATGCTTCACGCTCTTTTGCCAATTCACGTTCTCTTGATGCTTCACGCTCTCTTGCCAATTCACGTTCTCTTGATGCTTCACGCTCTTTTACCAATTCACGTTCTCTTGATGCCTCACGCTCTCTTGCCAATTCACGTTCTCTTGATGCCTCACGCTCTCTTGCCAACGCACGTTCTCTTGATGCTTCACGCTCTTTTGCTTCCGCCTGAGCTTTCTGCTCCGCTGCTTCTTTTGTCCGTGCTTGGTCGGCTACAAATAACCGTTCAAAGGTTTTCAACTCTGTTAATAACAAAGCATCTCCCATCAAATG
>JAAFIU010000203.1 GCA_013298805.1 Cytophagales bacterium
ACCTTAAAAAGACATGAATTTTTGGTATTTTTTAACAGCTTTAACGCTTTTGAGTGCTTTAATGGTGGTTTTGTCAAAGAACCCAATCCATAGCGTTTTGTATTTAGTATTTACATTTTTCTGTATATCAGGACATTACGTGTTGTTGAATGCACAGTTTCTGATGGCAGTAAATATTGTAGTTTATGCAGGGGCAATCATGGTATTATTCCTTTTCGTAATCATGATGATGGATTTAAGGAAAAATATGCCAGACTCCAAGAATACCCTTACCAAATTAGCAGGGGCAGTATTGGGTGGAACCTTGTTAGTGATTATGGTAGCGGCTACTCGTAAAATGGATTTAGGTCAGGTAACGCCCGAAACATATAGTTCACAAACAGGTATGGTAGAGAGTTTAGGTAAGATTTTATATCGAGACTACGTTTTACCTTTTGAATTGGTTTCAGTATTGTTCTTTGTGGCAATGGTTGGAGCGGTGATGTTGGGTAAAAGAGAAGCGGGAGAAAGAAATTTCTAAGAAAATATAGTTTAGCTAAAAACCTTATAAGTTCGAACTTATAAGGTTTTTTTTTATTTTGTTTAATAGATTGAGTTTTGCAAAATAATACCAAATTTAAAGACAGATTGCATATTTTACGGACATCGTCGTTTAAAACGACGACGTCCGTTTGGCAGTTATATATAAATTTTATTACAGTCAGTATAAGTTGTTGACTCTATGTGGTTTACCTATGTACTTTTTTGCAAATTGCTTTTCGCTTTGCTCTCAATATCAACAAAAAAAGCCCCGTAAATTCAATTTACAGGGCTTTTTGATATTCTCTGATTTCTATTCTACCGTTCCTAATTGAACTGTATTTGTTTTCAAATCTTGATTTGAAGGAACACTTAATGTTGTTACGAAAGTGTCTCCCTTGGTCAATAAACCTTTAGATTTCAAGATTTCAGTCATTCCTTTTACAGTTGCTTCAACGTCTTTTCCTAAAGATTCATAATAGAATACATTTGCACCCCACAATAATCCCATTTCTGTTTTTACTGCTTTGTTTGATGTGAAAATATATAAATTAGCTTTCGGACGGTGAGCTGACAAACGGAATGCTGTATAACCGCTGTTAGTGATACACAAAATAGCTTTTGCTTCTGTATCACGTGCCAAACGGCAAGCTCCCGCAATCATACGGTCATTCAAAGGGAATTTAGAACCACTGTTTGTTAAAGAGTGGTTTTTGAAGTAAATAGAAGCTTCGTCACCTTTGATGATTTTGATTTCATTTTGTTGCTTTTCAACAACTTCTTGAATATGTGCCATTGTTTCAACGGCTTTTAATGGATATGCACCCGAAGCAGATTCACCGCTCAACATCGTTGCCGAAGCACCTTGAAGTACCGCATTAGCAACGTCAGAAGTTTCAGCACGTGTTGGAACTGGGTTACTAATCATTGATTCCAACATTTGAGTTGCCACAATAACAGGCTTGCCCGCTAACGTACATTTCTCAACCATTAATTTCTGTAAATGTGGAACTCTTGCACCGTCAATTTCAACACCTAAGTCACCACGAGCAACCATGATTGCGTCAGTAGCTTCGATGATTTCGTCTAAATTATCAATCGCAAAAGGCGTTTCAATCTTAGCGATTACCTTTGTGTTTTTGCCGTAAGCTTTGATTCTGTCTTTAATGTCATGAATATCAGCTGCTGTACGAACAAAGGAAAGGGCAATCCAGTCAACACCATTATCTAAACCGAAGTATAAATCTTTGATGTCTTTTTCAGTTAAACATGGTAATGAAACCTTTGTTCCAGGTAAGTTGATACCTTTTTTAGATTTTAATATTCCACCATAAATAACTTCGGTAATTACTTCTTTCTTCTCTTTATCAATGGCTAATACCTTAACTTCCAAATTACCATCATCCATCAAAATTCTTTCGCCAACATTTACATCCAAATACATGGAAGTGTAAGTTGTACCAACACGTTCAGAAGTTCCCATCAACGTTTCATCCATCACGAAGGTTAGTAAATTACCTGCTTTGATTTCTACACCGTTGTTTTCTACTAACTGAGTACGGATTTTTGGACCTTGTAAATCTTGAAGAACAGCAAGATTCGTTTCTAATTCTTCAGAAATTTCTCTGACAGTTTTAAGTCTTTTTAGGTGGTCTTCGTGCGTCCCATGAGAAAAATTTAGACGGAAAATATTTACACCTGCTTTGGCGAAACTGGTCAATATTTCCTTAGATTCGGAAGCAGGACCAACAGTGGCTACAATTTTGGTTTTTCTTTGAAAAGACATATTTTGGTTACAGTTATTTCTACTCATATCATTCGATAATGTAAAAATACATTATCCATTTAATACTTGGAATTAAAATGAACTGTTTTCTTACAAAAGTTCAATTTTAAAGTAAAATATATAACTATTTGGTAAAAAAGAAGGAATAATTGGTGCTGTTGATTATATCCAATGAGCATTTGACTTTTTGGATTGGGCAAAATTATTCTATCTTTCTGAAATATGGAAGAACTATCCCCTCACCAAACCATTCGCTCGAAGGTAATTATTGGTCAACACTTCTTTGTCGGGATTTAAGGTTACTTGTTTTAATACTTCACAAACAAATAATTCATGGTCGCCAGAGTCGATGCTACCTACGCATTTACATTGAATATATCCAATTGCTTCTGTTAAATAAGGGCAACCTCTTTCATCAACTTCAAAAGGTAGATTGATGAATTTATTGGAACTCAGCCCGCTTTTTCTTCCCAATTTCGGAATTAGTTTTTTGGCTTGGTCTTGAGCTAATAAGTTGACATTCAGAATCATACTTTCACGAACTAATTGTATTGTATAATCTGTTTTATACAGAGCAACCGTCAAAAATTTGCCTTGCATGGCACTTTGCATGACCCAAGTAGCAATATTTGCATTGACTTTCCCTAATGGTGAGACTGATGTAATTGAATGGACATCATAATTTTTGTATTTTAGAACAGTTTTTCGAGACATGAGGTATAATTATTTTCGTTAAAATTCACCTAATAAATAAAATAGAGACTAATTTTGATAACTAAATTTTAAAATACTGACAATCAGATGTTTTGTGATATTTTTTATATGAAATATTAAATAAAAATATTTTTTAGTCTTATTTCAAAACTGTTAATCAAAAAAGTTGTTTAAACAAATGGAGGTAATTAGTAATTCTTCTAACATTAAACGGTTTCGAGTGAATGCTGTCGGAGTAAATACTTCCGAAGCGGAAGCTGCTCGAAAAAAAATGAAGAAAATGAAGGCATTTCACATACCTGACTTATATAAAAGTAGTATCATCGGTGGTATTAAAGAAACTCGCCGACTGCAAGATAAGCTCAAGAAAGATTATACGCCTACTGTTTTGGACTATGGAACGGTCAAGTTCTTGATTTCCAGACATTTTGGCTTCTGTTATGGGGTAGAAAATGCCGTAGAAATAGCCTATCGTACCATTGAAGAAAATGCAGATAAACGGATTTTCTTGCTTTCCGAGATGATTCATAACCCTGACGTAAATGCAGATTTACTGAGCCGTGGCGTGAAATTTATCATGGATACGGCTGGAAATCAACTAATTGCGTGGGATGAATTAACTTCTGAAGATGTGGTAATTGTCCCTGCTTTTGGAACAACCGTTGAAATACAAACTCGTTTGTCAGAAATCGGCATTAATGCTTATCAGTACGATACGACTTGTCCGTTTGTAGAAAAAGTCTGGAATCGTGCCACTGCCATTGGTCAGAAAGATTATACCATTGTCGTACACGGCAAGCCAACGCATGAAGAAACTCGTGCAACATTTTCACATTCAAAGGAAAATGCTCCAACAGTTGTGGTGAAAAATATGGCTCAAACCATAGAATTAGCCAAATATATTACGGGAGAAAAACCTTCTGAAGAGTTTTACGAAGAATTTGCTGGACAATATTCAGAAGGTTTTGATGTTACGAAAGACTTACAAAGAATTGGCGTTGTGAATCAAACTACTATGTTAGCTTCTGATACACAAGGAATTGCGGATTATTTAAAGCAAATTATGGTTCAGAAACATAATATTGAGGGGACAGATGTTACGGCTTATTTTGCTGATACTCGTGATACGCTTTGTTATGCAACCAATGATAATCAGAGTGCGACGTATGGATTATTGAATGAATATGCTGATTTGGCAATTGTGGCGGGTGGATATAATTCTTCTAATACTTCGCATTTGGTTGAACTTTGCGAACAGAAATTGCCAACGTATTTTATTTCTTCGGCAACCAAAATTTTATCAGAAAATCTTATCAGCCACTTCGATTTGCACGAAAAAGTAGAAAAAATAACGAAAGATTTTATTCCAAATAAAGAGCAAGTAACTATTATGCTAACGTGCGGTGCATCTTGCCCTGATGCTGTGGTAGAATCAATTTTATTAAGATTGCATTCATTTTTTCCAGAAGCATTGCCAATTGTAGCTTAATTTATTTGAATTTGGTTTCGAGATTAATAAAGAACAAACGCCTTACAGATTTTTCTGCAAGGCGTTTGTTGTTAAAGGAAATACTTAAATTTCATTCCCATCTTCTCCATCAAAAACTGGAGCGAGATTATTTAATTCGTCTTCGGTATAAACTTGTGAACGAATAATGAAGCGTAATCCAAGTGGAATTTCTAAGGAAAAACTTGCTCCTCTGCCTTCCACAACGTCTAATGTTAATTGAGTATATTGCCAATATTCAAATTGGAAGGCACTCATAAAAAAATCACAGTCATAAATTTTTCCTACTAAAACATCATTAATGCCCGTTTTAAATTCTCCAACGGGAAAGCACATCGGAGCAGAGCCATCACAGCATCCACCACTTTGATGAAACATCACAGCCCCATGTTCCGCTCGAAGTCGGTCAATTAATTCTTCTGCCTTAGCAGTTAATAATACTCTGGGTGTTTTGTCCATTGTTTTGTGGAATTATGAATTATTTGTAGCAAATAAAATTAGACCACAGATTTAACAGATTTATACTGGGTCGCACAGTCGGATGAAAAAAAACTGTGAAAATCTGTCCAAACCGTTTTATCCGTGGTCCAATATTTGTCTTGCAACAAATCTTTTATAGTTTCATTTTAAAAGAATCCTAAAGCCTTTTTGTCGTAAGAAATCAACATATTTTTGCAAGAACGGTAGTGGTCAAGCATCATTTTGTGGTTTTCACGACCAAATCCTGATTTTTTATATCCTCCGAATGGAGCGTGTGCAGGATACGCATGGTAGCAGTTTACCCAAACACGACCCGCTTGGATAGCTCTTGGTACTTGGTACAACTCATGTGCATCACGAGTCCAAACCCCAGCACCTAAGCCATAAAGCGTATCGTTAGCAATTTCGATGGCTTCTTCAACCGTTTTGAAAGTAGTTACCGCACAAACAGGTCCGAAGATTTCTTCTTGGAAAACACGCATTTTATTGTGTCCCTTCAAGATAGTTGGTTGAATATAATATCCATTCGCTGCGTCACCTTCTTGAAGATGCGCTGAACCACCGCAAAGCACTTCTGCACCTTCTTCTTCGCCAATTTTTAAGTAAGACAAAATTTTCTCGTACTGGTCGTTTGATGCTTGAGCTCCAATCATCGTCGTCATATCCAATGGATGACCTTTTTTGATAGCATTGACACGCTCAATTACACGAGCAATGAAAGCATCAAAAATAGACTCATGCACCAACATACGTGAAGGACAAGTACAAATTTCTCCTTGATTTAAAGCAAACATTGCTGCACCTTCCAAACATTTATCAAAGAACTCATCGTCTGCATCCATTACGCTTGGAAAGAAAATATTTGGAGATTTTCCACCCAATTCCATCGTCACAGGAATGATGTTTTCTGAAGCGTACTGCATGATTAAGCGTCCAGTGGTAGTTTCACCCGTGAAAGAAACTTTAGCGATTCTCGTAGAGCTTGCCAAAGGTTTTCCAGCTTCTAAACCAAAGCCATTCACAATGTTCAAAACACCCGCAGGTAAAACGTCTTGCAATAATTCCATCAAACACAAAATACCTACTGGTGTTTGTTCGGCTGGTTTCATTACGATGGTACAACCCGCTGCCAAAGCTGGAGCCATTTTCCAAGTAGCCATCAATAAAGGGAAATTCCAAGGAATGATTTGTCCAACTACCCCAATTGGCTCGTGGATGATTAAAGAAAGTGTATTTGGGTCGTGTTCAGCCGCCGAACCTTCGTCTGTTCTAACACAAGCTGCAAAATAACGGAAATGGTCAACTACCAAAGGTAAATCAGCGTAGATAGTTTCTCTGATTGGCTTTCCATTATCAATTGTTTCAACGGTTGCCAAATAGTTGAGGTTTTGTTCAATGATGTCTGCCACTTTCAATAAAATATTACTACGAGTGGTAGCCGAAGTTTTAGACCAAGTAGCAAAAGCTTCGTGTGCTGCATCAAGGGCTAATTCTACGTCTTCTTTAGTTGAACGAGCTACTTTAGTGAAAACCTTAGCATCAATAGGCGATGAGTTTTCAAAATATTGTCCTTTTACGGGTGCTACCCATTTACCACCAATAAAGTTTTCATATTGACTTCTGAAAATTGGTCTTGGTACAAGATTATCCGTATTTAAATTCGCTGCTACTGGAGCATCTAATTCTGCATTTGCCATAATAATAAAACGTATTTTGTTTTGGGTGATTAATTTATGTACAAAAATATCTTGAATTATTACCATTCATGTTTACTTTTATATCACAAAACTTGACGATAGTATCATTGTATTTTTTGCACATAATATTAGATTATTGTTATAGAATTGAGGATAGTATCATAAAAATTGACAATAGTCTCATTATAGATTTAATCAATTGCATCACAATTAACAGTTGAGTATTATTGTAATTAAAGTGAAAGCAAGATTGTGTTATAATCGTTATTTTATCCCTTTAACATTTAGTATAATATCACAAGATGAGACAGATATATAAGCCTGAGGCACCCGCATTGAAGCCGAAGAAGGACTTAACTACGCTCGTAGAAAATCGGACAGTATATTCACTTAATAATTTTGAACTTAATATTTTTGAAACCAATCAGCAAAGTGAAAATGTGCGTTTGAAATTTAACAGTTTTGTTTTGACGAGTATGTTTAGGGGCAAAAAAGTCATGCACTTATTTGACCAACAAGGCTTTGAGTATCTCCCTGGGGAATCGGTGATTGTGCCAGCTAATGAGGAAATGACGATAGATTTTCCCGAAGCAGATTTCTCGAATCCAACGCAATGTATGGCTTTGGCAATCAAGAGTGAGCAGATAAAAGAAACGGTTAATTTATTGAATGAAAAATACGCTAAGGTTGAAGAACATGAGCCTTGGAAAATTGATTTAGATACTTTTCATCTCAAGAATTCATTTGAAGTAAGTAATACAATAGACCGCTTGGTAAAGGTGTCAACGGAGACGAATTCTGCCAAAGATTTATTTGCTAATTTTATGATTAACGAGCTGTTAATCAGATTGATGCAGACGCAGGCAAGAGTTTTGATTGTGGATAATTACAAAAAATACGCCAATACCAATCGTTTTGCTTTTGTGATTCAGTACATTAAGGAACACATCACCGAAAAGCTAAATATTGAAAAACTATGCGATTTGGCTTGTATGAGTAAAGCCAATTTTTTCCGACAATTTAAGCGTGAATTAGGCATTACTCCCGTAGATTTTATCAATCAAGAAAGAATAAAAATTGCCAAAGAATTATTATCTGATGCCCACAATGACATCAGTGATGCCTGTTTTAAGGCTGGTTTTAGTAGTACCAATTATTTTTTTATCATTTTCAAGAAATACGTGGGTGTTACACCTGGGAAATTTAAGGAGTTATGTTTGTTGTCGGGAGGGAGAAATTTATTGAACGCTTCATAAGCGGTCAAAGAGTCATTGTATTTGTAGCACGGGAATATTTCTCGTGAATTGAATAAAATACTTATAGGAAGAATTCCCATGTTACATAAAAAAGCCTTCTCAAATTGCTCTGAGAAGGCTTTTTTATGAAAAAGAGACAATTTATATTTCTATATATTCTCTGTCTATTGCTTGTTCTTACAAACCTTTAGCTTTTTTCACAACTTCGTCAGCAAGGTTTTGCGGAACGAATTCGTAGTGAGAGAAAGTTAAGTTTGCAGTAGCACGTCCTGAAGACATGGTACGAAGGTCAGTAATATAA
>JAAFIU010000359.1 GCA_013298805.1 Cytophagales bacterium
GGGGACTAACAAATAGAGTTATTGCTAAAATAACAGCATTAACCCTATCTATTTTTGTCAATTATTGCCTTGATTTACCACTATTGGAGGTCAAAAACTTTATATTTTAATTAGCACAACTGGTAAACATATAATTAAGTAGTTAGACAAATTGAATGTTAAATTTATTACCTATGTTATCAAGTATTTCTTTCAGATTTATTTTGAGGTTATCAAATGACAAATAAGCATTAAATTCCAACCATTCGTATTTAATCTTTCTCCACAAAATCTCAATGAGGTTAAGTTCGGGAGAATAGGTTGGTAAAAAAAATAGGAATAAATCATTTTCTATACGCCATTTTTCTATGTTTTGCATAAATATTTTACTTTTATGAATAGGTGCATTGTCCATGATAACGACTGTCTTTTTGGTTGTTTTTAGGGCAAAATCATTGAATATTTCCGTTAGTTTTTCGCTGTTAATACTTGTTTCTGAATAGTAATGGATGAGTTGATTCTTCTTGGAGAAAAAGCCTGCTACATTAATATTTTTACTTCTTGCTGTGGGTATTTCAATCGTTTTATCTTTGGTTTGCCAAGCGTAAGGAACACAAGGAGTTAAGCTAAAATGACTTTCATCGTAGTAAAATATATCAAGATAGTCTTTATTTGCAAGGGATTCTAATTGTTGTATCGGGCGGCGTCCGCTTCAGCCTTTTTACAAGCAAATTCAACTGGATTACGTTTGGCTTTAATAGATTTTCGAACCCTACGCCATGTGAAGTTTAACTTTTTTTATATACCGATGAAGCGTTCTAACAGATATTGTTAAAGAGTAATTATCAATGAGTTCGGCGATTACTCCTTTTAAGTTTCGAGGATGTTTTTTGACTAATTCTTCTATTACTTCTAACGGAATATCTTTTAGTTTTGCTTTACGACCAGTGCCTGATTTATGTAAAATACCAATACAACCGCCTTTTTCCCATAAATCAAACCATTCGTAAATGGTTTTAGGGACAACATCAAAATAGAGGCATAACTCTTTTACTTTCGCTCCTTTGTGCGACATTAAAAGACATTGTACCCTATTTCGCAAAGGTTGACTAATCGTGGCTAACTCCATTGATGCGAGTTGCTGTATTTCTTCTTCGTTGAGCTTGATATAACGCATGGACGAAGATACGAAAAATATACTTTTATTTTGACAGACTACTTAATTCCATACAAAATAAGATAAATTTATTAATTGGTTTTTGTAAAAGGAGGAAAAAGGAGAAATTAGGCGAAATAGAAGACGTTTAAAGATTTTTCGTGATTTTTAATTAAAAGAAGCCAGTTGGTTTTGCTCCTCTTTTGATTTTTCAAATTTCAAGGTAGTTTTTTTATTTGGTTCAAACGTCCTCGCTTGAACCAAACAACAAGGTAATCTTATCTATTTACCTTCAAAACCCTACTCAAAATACCTTCCTTCAAAGCATAATTAGAAACTTTTATTTGGTTGATTTCGTATCGTTTTAGAATGAAATCTATCAAGCAAACGCCCACCACAATCATATCCACACGTAATTCAATCATGCCTGCAATGTTCATTCTTTGTTCACGATTTTGCGAAACAAGTTTCAAAAAGGAGTCGTAAAATTCAGCGATTGGTAATTCAAATGAAACTTGGTCGGTAGGAGGGAGTTGGCCAAATTGTTTCATGAAATACATATCAATCAGCGTTTCAAACGAACCAGCCGAGCCAATTACACACACAGGTGCGTACTGATGCACGGCGTTGGTAAGCGGTAAAAGTTGGTCTTCGAGATAATTTTTTAGTGCTTGAACCGAACGTGGGGAAATAGGTTCGGTAGCCATGAATTTATCCATCAATCGCTGACCGCCAATTTCAAAACTTTGTTTGTAAAAGATTTTGGTTTCGTTGCAAATGATAAACTCAACCGAGCCACCACCAATGTCAATAATCATGGCAGTTTCTGAGCCGATTTTCATGCCTAATTTAACACCTTCGTAAATCAAACCTGCTTCCTCATCTCCCGAAATTACGTTGATTTTTATACCTGTTTCGGTTAAGATTCTCTCACAAAATTCATTTCCGTTCCTTGCATTTCTGACGGCACTGGTAGCCGTTGCCAAAATGTTTTCGGGTGTAATGCCTTCTTTTTCAAATATTTGCTGGAAATATTGTAAGCCTTTTATTGCTCTCTGGATTCCTTCTTCGGTAATAATTCCGTCTGAAATGCCACCTTTCCCAATTTTGGCAGCGTAACTGTCTTCATGGATGGTCTGAAATGTGTCGCCTTCTTGTGCTACAATCAATAGTTGAAATGTATTTGTCCCTAAGTCAATAATTGCTTTCTTTATCACGAGTTTGTAATTGATTGTAATGTTTTGGATTTACCTTTGTGGGTGTAAAGATAGGAAGAAAAATACATCAAGGAGCAAAGGCACCGAGGAGCAAAGATGCAGAGGAATACAGAAGTATGAAGTGAATAATAAAGATAACAGTAATAAAAAAAGACATAAGGTTTTAAGAGTTTTGATTTAGAATGGAGGCAAACACTTTGTATCTCTGTGCCTTTGCTCCTTTGCCATTATAAAAATGATATTAATAACAGGTATAACAGGTTTAGTCGGAAGTTTCACGGCAAGACGTTTCTTAGAAGCGGGTTATCAGGTTGCTGGTCTGAAAAGACAAAATAGTGACTTGTCGTTATTGCAAGGCATTGAAAATCAGATAACTTGGCACGAAGGTGATGTGTTAGATATTTTGTCGCTCGAAGACGCAATGCAAGGAATTGATTTGGTGGTTCATGCGGCTGCCATCGTTTCATTTGCCCCAAAAGACCAAGAACGAATGTTGAAAACCAATGTTGAAGGAACTACAAACGTCGTTAATATTTGTTTGGATAGTAAGGTCAGAAAACTTTGTTTTATCAGTTCTGTTGCGGCTTTAGGTAGAAAAATGCCCAATGAACATACGCACGAAAGCATCATTAAAATCAATGAAAAAGCTACTTGGGAAGAAAGCCCATTAAACTCTAATTACGCCAAGACTAAGTATTTAGCCGAAATGGAAGTGTGGCGTGGGCAGTCGGAAGGTTTGGAGACCGTAATAGTGAATCCATCCATTATTTTAGGAGAAGCCGATTGGACAAAAAGTAGTACACAATTACTCAAATACGCTTACGACGAACATTCTTTTTATCCACAAGGAAATCTTAATTATGTCGATGTTGAAGATTTGGTATCAATTATTTATCAACTCACAACTTCCAAAATTTCCAATGAAAGATACGTTGTAAGTGCGGGACAAATCACTTACAAAGATTTTTTAGAGAAAGTTGCTCAGAAATTCAATAAGAAGCCGCCGCAAAAAATACTCAACAAATCGTTAACAGGAATTATTTGGCGGTTTGAAGCCATAAGAAGTTTCTTTACGGGAAAAGCTCCTTTAATTACCAAAGAGACTGCCCTTTCATCAAGTCATTCTTTTGAATATCAAAATGAAAAAGTGAAAAAAGCACTTAGTTTTTCCTTTAAAAGTTTAGACGAAAGTTTAGATAGAATTTGTGGTCAATTACTCAAAAAATATGAATAGCCAGTTTTGATAAGATAAATGTCTGAATTTGAACTGATTTAAGGCTTTCAAACATCATTATT
Organism: Cytophagales bacterium; assembly: GCA_013298805.1. Lineage (GTDB taxonomy): Bacteria > Bacteroidota > Bacteroidia > Cytophagales > Spirosomataceae > Arcicella. The sequence continues at coordinate 3,649 of JAAFIU010000359.1, forward strand.
AGCATAATTTTTGCTGTACTAATTAATAATCAAGGTGTTTGGTAGAACAAAAGATTATTATTAAATTAGCAATAACAGTAAACGGTTTTGTGAAATAGAAACCCATTTTTGACAGTTATTGTATAAAATATACGAACAGGTCGCCAGCGATTAAGAAAGAATGATTGAAGTTCAATTGTACATTTTTCACAAATCGCATTTAGCTAATATTTTGTTGGAAACTGCCCACTGATAACACCAGACCCCTAAAATCAATGATGGAACAAGATTTTGAAGACCGCCGAGAGGAAACGCTACATTCGGTAAGGCGTTTCGAATCCATGCTCAAACGTATGGAATCTTCTTTTTTCGA
>JAAFIU010000453.1 GCA_013298805.1 Cytophagales bacterium
TTGATATTCAAAACAAAGCACAATGAAAAATTATAGAAGTATCATATTTGTCAGTGTATCACTTTTGTTGATATGGCTTTTATTTGTGGGTGTAAAATTTGTTGGGGGTTATTGGTATGACCTTTACCAAAGTCCGTGGGCATATAGCCGTGATGCACAGAAAAAACTGCTTGTAGGTAAATGGGAAGGTAGTTTTGTTGACCCAAATGGAGTGAAAAAGCATTTAACTTTAATAATTGCAGAACCTACAACTGATGATGAACGTTGGGAGAAAGCCTTTAGCTTTAAAAAATATAGAAGTTCAAATTCCAGAAATTCAAAGTATTTTTTTGATGGTACTGCAACTGTAAAAAGTGAATTGGGTCTGGAAGAATACACCGTTTCGGGACACGTAAATGAAGATGATTATCATCAATTTAACTTGCATTTTAGCCCTGTCGATGAGAAAAAAAGAGTACTGCCAAACTTTACTTTGTTTGATAGTACCCCAAATTCGTGGCAAGGTGATGACATGAATGCAACGCTAAAATTTGCCTATCACAAAGTTGATGGTAGCAGTTTTTGGAATAGTAGCGACCCTAAATATTCGGCTAAGATTACTTGTAAACTCGTGCGGTAATCGGTTTGAGTATCGCTTATTATGAGAGTTTTAATGAATCTTTATTTAAAATATCAAATACAGAACATACCCAACAATTGTTGCTAAACCAATTGACGAAACGTAAGAACGAATCAATGTTCCGCCAAAATCTGAACTGAAAACTTTAAAGATGTCTTTCGTGAAAGTAAAATAAGTTACTTCCAAAATAAAAGGTAACAAAATAAAAATTGCAGGAAGGTCTTTGACTACTTCAGTATTGTGGAGAAGAAAGAAAATAAGAGAACTACCCAACAAAATTGGGATGGCAATGACCATTTGCACCACAGGAGCAACCCCCGACTCACCGCCATCCGCTTTTGGCGTTCTGGTTGATAAATAAATATTAATCCCAAACGCCAATGCGACGATGATTAGATAGAAAATGTACATTTTGTTCATAGTGGTGGTTATTAAGTATTTGACTGGGAAATTACTTAAAATATCCGAAAACCATGTCATTGCGTCTAAAATTAAAACCGTTATAAATTTTTCTTGTGTAAAATACTTATTGGAGAACCTTTCGCCATAAATACGCTATCGGGTTGTAGCTCATTCAAGAAAGAAAATTGCTTCCCGTATAATTTCTCAAAATCACATTCAACCTGATAACTTTTGACGTGGTGAATTTCCCAAGATGGATGTTCAACACCGTACTCAAACGTTGTGGTATCGCTATATTTTGAGTATCCCCAATAGTGTTCGGCAATGAATTGCTCTTTACTACCTTCAATCAGTGGAGTATGCTTTTTGTCAGTTGTGGCTTCAAGTTTATTCCAAATACCTTTGTATTTCCAATGATAACCGAGATTAATTTCATCACCAATTTCGTTATGAAAATGTTTCATTGGTAACGTCACATATTTTTCTCGGTACAAAGTATTGGCTATAATCGTTATGGCAGGTTTTGGTACAATTTCTTTGATAAAAACTGCTCCTCTTTTCCAAATCTCATTTTCCTTTACTCGCACGTAAAACCGTAAATTGACTTCCTCAAAATTGATGTGAAAAGGAAAACTGATACCCAAGATTTTGGTTTTTTCAAACATAAAACCAATCAAGCTTACGTAACAAATGCCATTAAAGAAATCAAGTTCAGTTTTGGGAGGAAGATAAGGCAAGAGGATATTTGGGTCAATAACATAATTTGCCATTATGAGATTATTCCATTCGGCAGTTAGAAATTTATTGTTCATGATTATATGTGAGATTATTATAAAATGACATTGGAGACATATTTTTAACAATCTCACAGACAAAGAGTTTTGAGATTCTGTTTTACTTTTCTCAATTATTGTGGCTGAATCGTGTTATCATCAATTTCTACTTCCGCAAAATCTGCATAAATACATCTTCCAACATTCCCGCCATTCTGATTTTGATTTTGTAATTACTTGTATCTAAGCCTTTTGCATTATATTTTGAAATCCATATTTCTTTGAAACCTAATTTTTCTGCTTCCGAAATACGTTGTTCGATGCGATTTACGGCTCTGATTTCTCCACCCAAACCAACTTCTGCCGCAAAGCATATTGTGGACGGAATACTCAAATCTTCATAAGAAGAAACAATTGAGGCACAAACTGCCAAGTCAACCGCTGG
>JAAFIU010000458.1 GCA_013298805.1 Cytophagales bacterium
ATATTTTGGCAAATTTCCTGATGAATAACTCCGTTGGGGCTTTTTGGGCGGTGGCATTTTGCACCATTTCCAAGATTTTCGAGAGTTTACTGTCAGTGTAAGCAGTGGTTACTTTCACTAAGGCAATCGTATTTAGGTTTATCATTCCTGCCAAAACGGTATCGCCTTTTGCTTTGGTATCGGGTTTACTTTCACCCGTGAGAGCTGCCGTATTAAAAGATGCTGAATCCGAAATTAACTCACCATCTAAGGCTAATTTCTCGCCTGATTTTAATTGGACAATACTGTCTAATCCAACGGTTTCGGCTTTTACGGTTTTCGGTTTACCATTTTCCAGAACGGTTACTTCGTCTGGTCGCTGGTCGAGCAGGGCTTTAATATTCCCTTTGGCTCTGCGAACTGCCAAGGTTTGGAAAATCTCACCAATGGCATAAAACAGCATTACCGCTACGCCTTCGGGATATTCACCGATGGCACACGCTCCGATGGTGGCAATAACCATCAATAAAAATTCTGAAAATATCTCTCCTTTGCCAATACTTTCAATCGCTTCTTTTATCACGGGGAAACCTACGGGAATGTACGCCAAGGCATATAAGGCAATGCGTACCCAACCCGTAAACCATTCGGGTTTGAAATAATTGTCTAAACTAATTCCCAAAATCAATAAACTAAAACTGATAATGGCAGGTAAAAAAAGTTTAAAAGTGCTTTGATTTTCACCACCCGAATGGTCGTGTTCGTCATTTTCAGAATGTTCTTCGTGGTGATGTCCATCATTATCTGAATGACCTTCTTCTAAAAGCGACTTAGCATTTGTATAAATTTTTTCTTCTTGATTGCAGCAAATTCTTTTGCCATCTTTATCATAAATATGTTTGTGTTCCATTTTAAATCTATGAATTAATGTCCATGCTCATCGCCACCTTCGGCATTGGCAATAGACGATTGTAAATAATATGACCCTTTTAATACTATTTTTGCTCCTGTTGGAATTTCTTGAAGAGGCGTAACTTGAACAAAGCCTAATTGTGTTGTTCCCGTTTTTATTTCAATTCGTTTGAAATATACGCCCGTATCTTCTTCATGGTCTTTTTCACCTTCTTTATGCTCGTGCTTTTCTTCAACTTCTTGAACAAATATAAACTCCTTTCCTTCTGCTTTCACTACGGCATCAATAGGCAAGGTATTCACATCATTTTTGCCAATATCAATTAAAGCACTTACATACATTCCCGAAATTAAACCCGCTTTGCTATTATTAATATCTGCATGAACCGCTACCGATTTTGTTTCATTTTGGAAGGCTTGACCAATGCTAAAAATATTGCCCATGATTTCTTGATTTCCTCGATTGGTCAGCACAAAACGCACTTTTTGACCCACTTTAATTTTGAAAAGGTCTTTTTCATACACCAACAAATCAACGTGCATTTTTGAGTTATCCACAATTGAAAATAAGGAAGTATTTGGGGCAATGCTACTACCAATTTTTACATTTACTGCCGTGATGTAACCCGAAATAGGAGCTACGATGGCGATTGTGGTAGCGTTTTCTTTTCCACTAAGCGAAATAGTTTGCTCTAAAATCTTGATTTGGTGTTCTAAATTTTCAATTTTACTTTTAATGGCTTCAAAGTCAGCACTTATTTTTTGAAAGATTTTCTTAGCAGTTATATTTTCCTCGCTCAATTCTTTTTGACGATTGAAATCTATGCCTAAATACTCCTTTGTTACCTTAGCCTGTTGTATTTCTTCAACTAATTTTGCTTTTTGCAAACGAAGATTATTATATTCTATGCTTTGAAAAGTAGCTAAACTTTGTCCCTTTTTTACGAATTGTCCTTCTATCACAGCAATAGATTTAATTATTCCTGCCATAAAAACCGATACATCTGCCTGATTTTGAGGGGGTAGTTTAGTATAACCATTAGCAGTAACGACTTCACTCAGGTTTTTCCGTTCAAAATTCCCCAAGGCAATTTGTGATGCTTTCGCCTGTGCTTGTGTAAGTTCTATTGTTCCTTTGGCATCTTCGTGATGCTCTTC
>JAAFIU010000154.1 GCA_013298805.1 Cytophagales bacterium
TTTTTCATGATTTTTAAATTTACAGTTTTGTGTTTTGCTTGATTGTTTTATTGTCTTTATATTTTTTAAACCATACTTTGGCTTTTATCATATCTCGTGGAATATCATTATAGCCTTTGGCATAAACAGAGCCTAACATCCATTGAGCTTCTGGAAGGTCTTGATTTCCAGCTTCTTCTAAAAGGATAATTCCTTTGGTTGTATTTCTAAGGCTATCCGCTAAACCCTGAAAATATAATCGCCCCAACTCAAATTTGGCAAAAACTACATCCTGATTTACCGCTTGTTGAAAATGGTAAACTGCTTTTTGTGTGTCCCTTTGAAGGTTAAACCCTCCCAATTCATAAATCTGTCCCAATGATAAATGCACTTCTTTATTACTTTGTAGCACTAATGATTTTAGAAAATACTGTTCTGCTGATTTGTAATTAGTCTCAATTCCTCCACCAATATTTCGGTAGCATTCCCCCAAATACCGATAACTTTCAGCATCCATTTGTGGCGAATTCTTGTATTGATTTAATAACCTAAATGTTTGTAGTAAATAGCCAGACGTGAATAAGTCTTTTGCCTTAGCAATAGAGAGTTGTACTTCTTTGCCTTGATAGTTGAGCGTATTTGCGTTGTGATTTGGCTTAGACTTGCCAGTTGAAGCACCACCTTTGCGAATAACCTTTGCCGTCGTTCGTGTGGATTTTGCCTTTTGCGTGTGAGGATTTTTAGGCTTGACAGGACGCACCTGAGCCTTGATGATATTGTTGCTCCCCCAAGCTAACAATACCGTTAGTAGTATTTTTTTCAATGAATTGTGGCTGCTTTACAGCATTTTAACAGAGTTATAATTAAAATTGTACTAAGATAACTTTTACTTTTTAAAGAACCAATAACTTACTCCCACAAATAAAATAATATTGATTTTGCATTCAGCGATTGTTTTTCCTAATTAGACCCGCTATACGTCAAGCCAATGGTAGTATTGGTCTGTGCATTTTGAACCCCAACGGTATTAAAATTTTCATAAGTATTTTCAAAAGAGGCTAAAATAGAAAGATGTTTGCCGACTTTATAAGATAATTGCGTAGATGAATTCCAGCGATAGTAGTCGTCAAGTAGAGATGGTTGTAGGAAAACCACACTTTGAAAGAATAGTTTTTCGGGAATAATATCATATTTTACTCTTATCCGAGTAGAATTTCGATAAACATTTCGGTCTTGTTTTATGACAAAATCGGTAACTTCCCGTACCAAAGCATTACTTATACTTAGTTTTAACCTTGATTTAGGAGTTCGTCTTCCGCCTAAAATTCTCCAGCCGACTCCAATACCCGCATTAAAACGTGAAGCAATTTTGCGGATATTACTTTGTTCAAACGCTCCAAAAAATAATCCATATACGTCATGCTGTGAATAAAACAAAGTAGAGTTTATGTCTAAAAGGATTTCTCTTTCTTGTAAAACGTCAGAGTTTGTGCCATACTGAAAGCGTGGAGACGTAAAAAATCCCAAAATTGATTTTTTATTTTCATAATTTAAAGTCGTCTTAAAATTCAATAATTGCCGATTTACATTCCCCGAACTGGCTGTTCCGTCCAGACCAATACTATAAAACCAATTGAGTAATTGGTCTCTTTCTTCATTTGCTTCAAATTGTGTTTCGTCATCATCTCCAGTGGTGTCAGAGGAGGTTGTACTGGGAATGAAAGTAGCTTGCGTACTATCGGGTACTTGTGCAAAACTTTTTGCCGTGAATATAAATATGATGCTAATGGAAAGAATTATTTTTTTCATCAGAAATTGGTGGGAAGTGAATACACAAATATACAAGTATAAATTTTATCTGAAAATTACTTTTTACCTGTCAATACGGTATTTTTAAGTATAAGTTATTGATTTATAGTTAATTGTGTTAGAAATGTATTTTGCTGTCTAAACTCTATTCTCTAAACTCTATCCTCTAATTTTGCCGTCTTGGGGCGTTCTGCTAAATTTGGGTTCTGAAAGAATTTATAACCAACGAAATAAAAAAACAAATCTATGGCATTATTACAGAATAAGGTCGTTTTAGTAACAGGAGCTTCTCGAGGTATTGGGCGAGCCATTGCTTTCAAAATGGCTCAAGAAGGTGCAAGTGTTGCCTTCACATATCTTTCTTCGGTTGAAAAAGGTCAAGCTCTTGAATCAGAATTGGCAGCTTTGGGCGTTAAAGCAAAAGGTTATCGCTCTGATGCTTCCGATTATAAGCAAGCCGAAGAATTGATGAGTTCAGTTATTGCAGATTTTGGCACAATAGATGTATTGATAAATAATGCAGGAATTACCAAAGACGGTTTATTAATGCGTATGTCCGAAGAACAATGGGATACGGTTATTCAAGTAAATCTAAAATCGGTATTCAACTTGACTAAAGCGGCTACTAAGCCAATGATGAAGGCAAAATCAGGTTCAATTATCAATTTGACTTCGGTTGTTGGTATTCGTGGTAATGCTGGGCAGTCTAATTATGCTGCTTCAAAAGCAGGTATTATTGGTTTTACCAAATCTGTGGCTTTAGAATTAGGCTCAAGAAATATTCGTTCAAATGCCATTGCTCCAGGTTTTATTGAAACCGAAATGACTGGCGAACTTAATCACGCCGCTACGGAAGAATGGACAAAATCTATTCCCCTAAAGCGTGGTGGACAACCAGAAGAGGTAGCAGACGCTTGCGTTTTCTTGGCTTCTGATATGTCTCGTTACATCACTGGGCAAGTGCTTCAAGTTGATGGCGGAATGCTTACTTAGCAGTTGTCAGTTATCAGTAAACAGTTGTCAGATTCTCTAACGACTGTTTATTGACTATTTTTTTACTGATAACTGATAATTGTTTACTGATAACTGTAACTATGAAATTCGATTTTCTTTTTCAATCTTCTCCTTGGTTCATCCCTCTTTGTTTATTGGCAGGTGGCTTGTATGCGTTTGTACTCTATCAAAAAAATACAAATTGGTCAAAGACACAAAACTATTTGATGAGTGCCTTTAGGTTCGTATCGGTAAGTTTACTTTGCCTTTTACTTTTGAATTTTTTGATTCGTCAAATTACGCAAACGGTACAGAAGAAAACAGTTGTCATCGCCTTAGATAATTCGCAATCTATGTTAGTGGCTGGACAAAAAAACTTGACTGATTTAGTTGCCAATTTGAATAAATTAAAGGAGGATTTAAAATCGGAAGAATATAAAGTTTCGTTTGCTTCTTTAGATGAAGAAACGAATCAAGAGCTTGAAAATCTGAAGTTTAATAAACAGACAACTGACCTTTCTGGTTTATTGTCGGGCGTGAAAAATGCTTTTGAAGGAGAAAATCTAACAGATGTTCTCTTAGTTTCGGATGGAATTGCCAATCAAGGAGTTTCACCTGCTTCAGAAAGTTTCAATTTTGCCGTTCACACTCTTGGTTTGGGCGATACTATTCCTAAAAAAGATATTGCTGTTAAATCTGTTTATGCCAACAAGGTTGCTTATTTAGGCAATAAATTTCCTGTTCAATCAGACATTTCGGCTTTTGGCTTTGCTGGGAAAAGTACAAATGTGTATTTGAAACAAGGCGGTAAGATATTGGATAAACAAACGCTTGTTTTTAAACAGAATGACGATTTAAAAACGGTTACTTTTAATACAACTGCCAATCAAATAGGCGTACAGCATTTGGTGGTTGAAACCGATGTTTTGGGTGGTGAGTTTTCTGGTAGAAATAATCGTCAAGACCTTTATGTGGAGGTTATTGATGGAAAAGAGAAGATATTATTGCTTGCTCTCGCTCCGCACCCCGATGTAAAAGCCTTGAAAAGTATCATTGAAAAAAATGAGAATTACGAATTAGATATAAAAGTTTTGACGGAAAATCCGAATCCCGATGTTTCGTCAAAATCGTATGATTTGTTAATTCTTCATCAGCTTCCTGATTATTTCAACACTTACGCAAATATTTTTAAACCGATTATCGACAAAGGAACGCCAACGATGTTTGTTTTGGGTAATCAGTCGGGTACAAGTTATTTGAATCAATTGAATCAAGTAATGCAAATAAGCTCACAGGCTGGGCAAAGCGACCAAGTAACAGGAACTTACAATCAGGCTTTTAAATCCTTGAATTTTGAAACCGAAAAAATGCTACTCATCAATAAGTTGCCACAAATTTCTGTTCCTTTTGGCGAATTTAAACTTCTGCCAAATTCAGAAGTAATTCTGTATCAAAAGGTAGGTGCTGTCCAAACGCAAAAACCACTTTTTGTGGTAAATACAGGAGCTAAAAAATCGGCAATTTTTACTGGTGAAGGACTTTGGGGTTGGCGTTTAGAAGAATATCAACTAACTGATAAACAAGAAGTTGTTGATGATTTAGTCTTGAAGGTCTTACAATTTATTTCTGCCAAAGATGATAAACGAAAATTGAGAGTTTATCCAATCAACACTGAATTTCTTTTGGGTGAAAAAGTGGTTTTTGAGACGGAGATTTATAATGCTATCTATGAGAAATTATACAATTTACCCATCAAATTAGAAATCAAAGATGAAAAAGGAGTAGCTCGTAATTTTAGTTACTCAACATCGCCTGATAACACTAAATTTGAAATTAGCTCTCTACCTGCGGGTGTGTATCGTTACCGTGCCAGCACGACGGTTTTGGGTAAAGCCGAACTTTCGGTGGGTGAATTTGTTATTAAAGATGTTCAGTTAGAAAATCTAAACCTTACAGCAGATTTTGACGGTTTACGTCAACTTTCTACCAAAACAGGAGGCAAGTTTTTCAAGAATAATCAATTTGAAGAAATCAAAAAGACGATTTTAAATCATAAAGTTCCTGAGAAAATTGATGCCACTGAGGATTTAAAAGAAATGATAAACTTACGTTGGATTTTCTTTGTAATCTTGGCTCTTTTAACGGCTGAATGGGTAATTAGAAAGTATTTGGGAGGGTATTGATTTAACACATAAAAAATGAATATAGGAGATAGAGTTCGTCTCATGCGAGGTCGTGAGGAAGGAGTTGTTACGAAAATATTAGCCAATGGGCTTTTAGAAATAGAAATAGAAGACGGTTTTACCATTCCCGTAAAAACGTCTGACGTGGTAATTATCCATGAAATGGAGCAGAAGGTTTTTAATCCTGCACCCGCTGCCAGATTTGAACCACAACAAAATATTGACCGCCGTTTGCCTACGAATGAAATTTTGGCAAATCGTGGGGTTTATATGGCTTTTGTGCCTGTAAATGACCGTGAATTATCACAACATCTCATCAATAATACTGATTGGGATATTCCTTTTATGCTATCGGTGGGTTCTGACCCTCACCACCAAGGTTTAGCTGCTGGTGTTTTGAAGCCTAAAACTTCTATCAAAGTACAAAACGTTTTGGTGAAGGATTTTGAAGACTGGGGAACGTTTGTTTTCCAAGCATTTTATTTCCGTTTGGCATTTATGAAATTGCCCGACCCGATTATTAAACGCTTGAAATTTAGAGTAAATACTTTTTTTAAAAATAAGTCAAAAGCTCCAATTTTAAATCAAGATGCTCATTTATTTCAATTAGATGCGGAGGATTCTGTAAATCCCGTAAGTTTCAAAATTGACCCAGAGAAAATCATTGAGCAGATGTTTGAGAAAGAAGCACCTGAGCCAATGAAATTACCTTCAAAGCCTTCATTATCAATTGATTTACACATTGAAGTTTTGACAAAAGATTCGTGGGCGATGACCAATCCAGAAATGTTAACTTTACAAATGGGAACATTTGAACGTCAGTTTGAAGCCGCCATTGCCAATGGAATGGATGAAATTACTTTTATTCATGGGGTTGGAAACGGAGTTTTACGAGATGCCATTCATAAGCGATTATCTGGTAATAAAAACGTTCAGTATTTTGAAGATGCTCAAAAAGAGAAATTTGGATACGGAGCAACTAAGGTGAGAATTAAGTAAATAAGATAAAACAACATCCCGAGAGTTTCAAACTCTCGGGATGTTGTTTTATAAGTCATTCGGTATTTATCATTCATATTTATACCTAATTTTGCGGTCTAATCGTTACTTAGCAGAAAGAATATTTATTATCACAAAAATGAAACAATCCCTAATTGCCCTAATCACAGTAATAATTTTACAAGGCTGTGCTGGTTCAAGTCCAAGCACCACATCATCGAGTGGAGGGGCAACAAATGGTACTAATGCCAATCCAGAAGCTCCAAAGGAATCATATATTTATAAAGGAAAACAAGTGGAAAAAAATGTTTCAACTATCGGAATTCCCTTTGAAATTACGATGGCAGACGTTGAACGTCAAATCAATGCCAATGTAAAAGATTTGGTATTTGAAGATAATAGCATGGAGGATAACAATTACGACAACTTCATGTGTAAAGTTTATAAGAAAGAAGCTATTTCAGTAACGGCTCAAGATGAGACTTTTACCTTTACAGTTCCGCTGAAAGTTTGGGCAAAAGTTGGCTATAAAGTAATGGGTATTTCAATTCCTCCTCAGGAATTAAACTTCGATTTTAAAGTAAAATTTGGAACAAAATTTTCGATTGCTCCTAACTGGGAGGCATCCGTTCAGAGTTTTCCGATTGGTTATGAATGGGTTAAAAAACCAACGCTTCGTTTAGCAGGCGTGGATATTCCTGTGACGGGGTTAGTAGAAAGAGCCTTGAATTCAAAGCAAGATGCTATTTTGAAGGCTTTGGATGATGCCGTGCGTAAAAATGTAGAGATTAAAAAGTACATTGTACAGGCTTGGAATACCGCCATGCAACCATATTTGCTTTCTGAAAAATACAAAACATGGTTGAAAATTACGCCGACAGAACTACAAATGACTCCGCTGACAACGGTAAATAATAAGGTCAAAGCAACGATTGGAATTAAAGCGTTTACAGAAACAATTACAGGAGCAAAACCAACTTATTTACCCGTAACTACAGTGCCAGATTTGAAATTGGTAAGCCAAATTCCTGACGATTTTCAAGTGGGAATTATCGCCGAAATTCCACTTTCGGAAGCCGCAAAATTGACGGGAGATACTTTAGTTGGACAAAATTTTTCATTCAAAGATGGAAAATATAATGTTAAAGTAACCGACATCGATATTTATGGCGATGGCGATAAAATGGTCATAAAATCTGGACTTTCGGGAAGTATTAATGGTAAAATTTATTTTAAAGGAACACCCGCTTATGACCCTGCTACCAAATCTGTTTTCTTAGATAATTTTGATTACGATTTGAAAACAAGAAACGTTTTAGTAAGTACCGCCAATTGGTTTTTTCAAGGAAAGTTTGCCAAAAATATGAAAGAATCTATGACTTTTAATATTGGCGGACAAATAGACGAAATGAAAAAACAAGTACAAGCAAACTTGAATAAACCAGTTTCAAAAGGAGTTACGCTTAATGGGAATGTCATAGATTTAACGCCCGATAAAGTTTATTTAACGCCAAATTCAATCATAGCCGTAATTAATGCGAAGGGAAAATTAGACATTAAAATTGATGGATTGTGAGGAAGTTATTGGGTGATAGTTTGTAGGTGTTAGGATAAGAATGTAAACGTAAAAGTAATGATTTTAAAAAATATTAACACTTTACTCGTAACTCATTGCTACTTTTGTATTAGAAAATAAATCATCTTATCGCCTTTGTTAATCAAGGGAGGAAAGTCTGGACAACGTAGAGCGGCGTGCTTCCTAACGGGAAGGTATTGATTTGGAGACGAATTGATAACAGCAAGTGCCACAGAAAATTACCGCCAAACCTTGGTTTGGTAAGGGTGAAAAGGTAGAGTAAGAGACTACCGCTTGTTTGGTGACAAACAGGGCATCGGTAAACCTCACGTGTTGAAAGACCAAATAGGCTGACAGTTGTAGGGCTGCTCGCCTGATGTCAGTGGGTAGGTCGATAGAGCGTATCGGTGACGGTGCGTCGAGATAAATGATAAGACTTTTTAGTGAAATATCTAAAAATGACAGAATCCGGCTTATAGATTTGTTTTCTAAATATTCAGACTTGCGAGATTTCTTGCAAGTCTTTTGTTTTTTAATTAAATAATTCTTGTAACACCTTGCCAACTGCTTATTTTTCACTATCTTTGCACTCCAATTTACAAATACCATAACCGAAGGACGGGTTCCTTCACTAAAACGTAAATAACAGATGGCTGTTAAAATTAGATTAGCACGTCGTGGACGTAAAAAATTAGCGATGTATGACATCGTAGTTGCTGACGCAAGAGCTCCACGTGACGGTAAATTCATCGAAAAAATCGGTACTTATAATCCAAACACAAACCCAGCTTCAATCAATTTGAATGAAGAAACTGCTTTGAGATGGATTATGAATGGTGCTCAACCAACTGATACTACTCGTGCAATTTTGTCATATAAAGGTGTATTGTTGAAAAAACACTTACAAGTGGGTGTTAATAAAGGAGCAATTTCTCAAGAGATTGCAGATACTAAGTTTGCTGACTGGAAAGTAACTAAAGACGCTAAAGTTACAGGTAAAACTGATTCGTTAGACGCTGCAAAAGGTGCTGAAAAAGCGGCTCGTATGGCAAGAGAAGTAGAAATTAACGCTGCTCGTGCTGCTGCAATCGCTAAGAAAAACACCGTAGAAGAGCCAGTTGTAGAGGTTGAAGCAGAAGTTGAAGCACCAGTTGCTGATGCAGAAACTCCAGCAGAATCGGCTGAATAGTTTTTCTAAAAAATAAGATTTTAAGAAATGATACAAGACTCTTTTAAAGTGGTTTTGTATCATTTTTTTATTTTCAGATGATAGGTTTTGGAATTTTGGGCAAAGAGAACATCTAACCCCTAAATCCTAATCCCTAAAACCTCAATATAATGACAAAAGAAAATTGTTTTGAATTAGGAAAAATTACAAAAACTCATGGTGTAAGAGGTGAGTTAATCTTATGGCTTGACGTTGATTTTCCCGAAGATTATGAAGATTTAGAAAGTATATTTCTGGAAGTAAGAGGTGAATTAGTGCCATTTTTTATGGAAACTTATCGCCTTTCTGGAAACAGAGCCATTGTTCAATTTGAAGATATTGATACCTTTGAAAAAGCAGAGGCAATGATAAATCTTCAAGCTTTTTTACCTTTAGAAGAATTACCTGAGCTTGATGAAGACCAATTCTACTATCACGAAATTATTGATTTTAAAGTGATAGATAAGAATTTGGGCGAATTAGGTACTGTACAAACTGTTCACTCTATGCAAGCCCAAGATTTATTGGTGATGGATTATCAAGGAAAAGAAGTGCTTATTCCTGTTATTCCTGAGATTGTACTGAATGCAGAAAAAGACAAAAAAATCCTTAACGTAAATTTACCAGAAGGCTTATTAGAAGTTTATTTAGAAGATTAATGATTGATTAATGAACGAGGAAACCATAAAATCGAGAATCAAATCATTTAAAGTATCGCTTTAAACGCTTTGCTTAATCACTCATTCACCCAATCACTCTTTTCATGAGAATAGATATTATATCAGTAGTACCAAAATTGATGGAAAGTTTTTTTGGACATTCCATCTTAAAACGTGGTCAGGACGCTGGTCATGCAGAAGTTGTTTTGCATGATTTACGTGATTATACCACTACCAAAAGTCGTCAAGTAGATGATTATGCTTTTGGAGGAGGGGCAGGAATGGTGATGCTCGCCGAACCAATTGCCAAATGTATTCGACACTTACAGAGTGAAAGAGAGTATGATGAAATTATTTACATGACTCCCGACGGAGAAACTTTTAATCAGCAGACAGCTAACAGTTTATCGTTAGGAGGTAACTTGATATTTCTTTGTGGACATTATAAAGGAGTTGACCAAAGAGTAAGAGATATGTTTATCACTAAAGAAATTTCGATTGGTGATTATGTACTTTCGGGAGGAGAGTTGGCGGCAGCGGTTTGTGCTGATGCCATTATTCGCTTAATTCCAGGGGTTTTGAATGATGAAACTTCTGCATTAACCGATTCTTTTCAAGATAATCTTTTGGCACCACCAGTTTATACTCGCCCAGCGGAATTTGAAGGAAACAAGATTCCAGAAGTGCTTTTGTCAGGGCATGAAGCCAAAATTAATGAATGGCGTTTTGAGCAATCTATTGAACGTACAAAGAACCGAAGACCTGATTTATTAAATAAAACTGGTTTATTTTAGAAATTAATAAGATGTTTTTTGATGAATATAGGATTTATTTGACAAAGCCTATATTAATTCAACAAGAATTTTAGGTACTGATTTAAAATGTATGCCGTAATAACAGGGTTAAAATTGCCCTGAGTAACAAAAGAGGGCAAAATCTTCTTGAATTAGTATGTCTCAAATACTCTTTCAAGTGAAATGCCCTCATTGTGAGG
>JAAFIU010000062.1 GCA_013298805.1 Cytophagales bacterium
TTAGCTCTGCAAGTTATTTCAGAGCATAAGGATAAACTAAGTCTAAAAAAAAGAAGAGTAAAAGCCGCTTTTGATGTTGAGTACCTAAAACAGTTAATTATTTAATTCTCGTGCGTTTGCCCTAGTAAAATTTAGTTTACTGCTTACTACACTGTTTAATAAGTTATCTGAATAGTTTTATCCTAAAATGTTTGATTGGGGGACTTCCCGAAAGTTATTTCCACTTTCGGGAAGTTGAAAAAACTTATTAAACAGTGTACTTAGTTATACAATTTCTTTTCTAAATTAAATCATCTTCAAAATCAACGCTCCAACGGCTGCCCCTGCTATTGGTCCAGCCACAGGAATCCATGAGTATGACCAATCTGATGAACCTTTTCCTGCAATTGGCAAGATGGCGTGCATAATCCGAGGACCTAAATCACGAACAGGATTGATGGCATAGCCTGTTGTTCCACCCAATGACAAACCTGCTGCCCAAACTAAAATACCAACGACAAATGGCCCAAGACCTGTTTCTATTGAACCAAACGAACCAAGTGCAATAATTAATAATGCTGTTGCCAGAAACTCTGATATGAAATTGGGTACTGCACTTCTTACGGCGGGTGCGGTACAATAGCACGCTAATTTTAATCCTTTGTCTTCTGTAATTGCCCAATGCGGTAAATAATGTAACCAAACCAGTGTTGAACCTAACATTGCACCTAATAATTGAGCTAAAATAAAGCTTCCTGCATTACTCCAATCGCCCGATTTAACGGCTTCTGCTACCGTAACGGCAGGGTTGAGATGTGCCGCTGGGCTACCAAATTTTGTGGAAACGAAAATGCCCATTGTCACGGCAAATGCCCATCCTGCTGTAATAACTATCCAACCTCCACCTTCGCCCTTTGAGCCTTTGAGTAATACATTGGCAACTACGCCGTTTCCGAGAAAAATTAAAACTGCCGTTCCGACGAATTCGCCTAAAAATGTTGATGTCATGGTTTAAATAGTATAATAGTTTTGTGGGAAGATTTAATTGTACAAATTAAAGGAAAATTTTGATAAATCCAGTAAAGAGATTTTACCTTTCGCACAGGAACTTAAACTTAGCTTTTAGCATTGCCTAAATATCCGTATTTTTGGATAATTAAAATGTTTATAGCTTTGGGTAATAAGTTATAAACAAAACTTTAAAACATACAGCTTGAGGCTCAAAGCTAAAAAGCTCATCCACCATGCGAGAAGACTATTTGAAAGGCGATAACGAACCCCTTTCTTCTGTTGAAAAAGAAATTGAAAAAGCATTACGTCCACTATCATTTGATGATTTTGCGGGACAAGATAAAATATTAGAAAACCTTAAAGTCTTTGTAACAGCTGCTCGCCGACGTGAAGAGGCTCTCGACCATGTACTTCTGCACGGCCCTCCAGGTTTAGGAAAAACGACATTGTCAAATATCGTGGCGAATGAATTGAAGGCGAATATCAAAATTACGTCGGGGCCTGTGTTAGATAAACCTTCTGATTTGGCAGGGTTACTTACCAATCTTCAACCTTACGATGTTCTTTTTATTGACGAAATCCACCGATTGAACCCAATTGTGGAGGAATATTTGTATTCGGCAATGGAGGATTATAAGATTGATATTCTCTTGGATTCGGGTCCAAATGCTCGAAGTGTACAGATTTCGTTGAATCCCTTTACACTTATCGGAGCGACTACTCGTGCGGGAATGCTTACGTCACCGTTACGTGCAAGGTTTGGAATTAATTGTCGTTTGGAATATTACGATGCTAAATTATTGACATCTATCGTAAAACGTTCTTGTGAAATTTTGAATACGCCAATCGACGATGCAGGAGCGTATGAAATAGCCCGAAGAAGTAGAGGAACACCACGTATCGCCAACAATTTATTAAGAAGAACTCGTGATTTTGCCCAAGTAAAAGGGGATGGACGCATTACCGTAGAAATTGCAGAAATGGCTTTATTGGCGTTGGATGTGGATAAAAATGGTTTAGACGAAATGGATATTCGCATCTTGACGACCATCGTTGAGAAATTCAAGGGTGGGCCCGTTGGACTTTCAACAATTGCTACTGCTTGTGGAGAAGAAGCCGAAACGATAGAAGAGGTTTATGAGCCGTTTTTAATTCAAGAAGGATTTTTGAAACGTACTTCTCGTGGACGTGAAGCCACCGAAAGAGCTTATATTCACTTGGGGATTGTACCCAAATATAAGGCTGGTGAGTTGTTTTAACTATTTCGGTGTTAGTTTTTCGAGCATCAAATGTCGAAAAACTAACATCGAAATAATTAATTTCCTCCAACAATAAACGGCATCACTTTTACCGAGTTTTCGGTAATGATTCTGATAAAATATCTTCCTTGAATTTGCTTTGTTATATCAAAATCAGCGGTATAAATGCCATTTTGACGAACTAAACTTTTACTCGTCAAAGTCATACCGAACATATTTACTACTTCAGCCTGTACACTTTGTGGATGCTCAGGGGTACGATATTCAACTCTAATTTTATCTGTCGCTGGATTCGGAAAAATTTTAGCATTTATATCCGAAACAACTTCCTCTTCTATGGCAGTAATCGTTAAAGTATAAGCATTTGAGAAAGCCTCGCAACCGTTAGCATCCGTTGCTTTTACGGTATAAACTCCTGATTTTGTTGGCACTACGCTATTTTGAGTAGCTCCTGTTATGACAGTCCCATCAACATACCAAGTTGGATTTGTACCTGATGCAATATTTAAGGTATTACCCGTCCAAGTGATTTGTGGGACAGTAGCTGCAATAATACTCGCCACTACTGGTGTTGATGTTACAGAGCAAAGTCCATTTTCTGTAACTTTTACGCTGTATGACCCTGCAAGACTAACTTTAATCGTAGCAGAAGTCTCTCCAGTGACAGACACACCATCTTTGAGCCATTGATAAGCATAATTTGTTCCAGCACTGGCGGTTAAGTCTTTCGTTAAATCTTTACAAATGACCAATTTATCAGCGGGAGTGATACTTACTTTGGGTGAAGTTTGATTGGTAATAGGAACTTCAGTACGTACACTCGGACAACCCAATGACCGCACTTTCATATCATACGTATAATAATATCCCGTTTTGATAAGCCCTCCACTGAATAATGCTCCTGTGATACTCATTACGTTAGGAATTGTGAATGGATGCCCCTTGATTTCTTGTCCTGTGGCGGTTGAGCCTGCATTGAGGTTACTTCTATAAATACTTGCTCCGTTGGTACATTCTTGGGTCAATTTATACGTTCCTGCCACTGGAATGGCTAAATTTAGCGGTAATACAATTCCTTGGTCGGTGGCATCATCAATTAATTGATTATTGGTTCTGGTGTTATTTGCCGTAGTTCTGGTAGCATCAACTTTTAAAGTAACGGATGAAATTGGCGTTAAATCAGAAACTCTACTAATTGTAAAAGTGATTGTTCCAGATGTTCCGATATAAACTCTGGCACTTTCAATAACCAATGGAGCTTGGGTAACAATAACGGGTTCTGGACCAAAATTCTCGTAATAACTTCCGCCACCCAAAGCGTATTTGTCTTTGATACCAATTGAGCCTGAGAAATCATTTAACCCTGCAAAAATCTTTGTGGCATTGGTTGGCTTTGCAAATGAGCCTGTATTTCCTGTAAAAATAAGACTTCCATCTGTTAAGGCATCATACCATAAAACAGGACTTATTTCGCTTGATTTTACGTTTAAAGCTGTTGTTCCTTCACATATTACGGCTAAAGCAGATGTAGGTGCTGGCGTAGTGACCACTTGACGAATAATGGTTTTTATATTATTGGTTTGGTCTTGGTCATTGGCAAAATTAATGGAAATGTCAAAGGTATAAGTCGTTCCCGAAACGGCATTAAATGTACCATCTAATAATAAAACGTCTTCGACGAATGATGTTAACGCTCCTTTGTAAGTTCCCATCAAGGTTGCAATTACACCTGTTTTATCAGAAACTTTCACCGTTACAGGAATATTTTGTTGAGCAACATTTCCTATGTTTTTCAAAGAAACTGTAACCGTTCTTGCAGTATTTGAACAAAAAGAAGCCACATCTGGACTTACTAAGTTTGATACGCTCAAATCGACATCGGGACGAACAAATTGAATAGGAAAATCTTTGGTTGTTCCTCGGTCATACGTTCCACAACTTTTTACGTCAGAAGTTGCTACATTTTCTACTGAAACCACTCGCATTAACGTGCTATTTCCTGTCAATAATCCTGTTGGTGCTTTAAATGAAGTTGTAAAATTTGTTCCTGTGAAAGCTTCAGAAGTTGCTACTTTTTCGGTCGCTTCGTCAAAAACACCGTCTAAATTCCAGTCAATGTAAGTGCTTGTTGTTTTTGAAGTAGCATTTTTCATGGCAATTTCTAAAGGAACTTGTTGCCCCGACGAAACTTTAAATCCACTATTTACTCCTGCTAATTTTACGCTTTCAATATTATCTTGAGCCGTCGTTGGCGTAGAAACACAATAGTTTTTTCCACCAATTCCGCTGATAATCAAGGCATAATCTTGCGTGGTGTTTTTGAGTGTCCCTTTATGACTAACGGTTAAAGTATAAGTTTTGCCAGGAACAGCATCAGGAATTAAAATTTGTTCTACATTATCTCTAATATTATCGCCACGAGTAGCTAAATCGACTGGTTTATCAGGGTTCAGAATAAAAGGTAGAAATGTATTCGTTCCATCTGAAATTTTGATGTCTAAGTCGTTCACTAATTTTGGGGTACGGTTATTCAAATTAGCTACTGAAACCGATGACACAGCAGCTTCTGGGTCAGTCCAGCAAATGGTTGCGGTCAATGCTCCTTTTCCTGATGCTGTAATATTTTGGGTAAAAGAACCTCCACTTTGTAAAGTTCTTTCCGTCAAAGAATTGGTTTTATCAGTATTCAAAATAACAGAAGCAGCTTTTTCCATATTCAAAAGCCCCCAACCATACACATAGTCTGGCCCTACATTTCCTGCATCTTGAGCGGTATGAAGCACCAAACCTTTTAAGGTAGAAGCATGCATTAATTGCCCCGAATTGAGATTTGCATAAGCCTCCTGCAATAAAAGTACACTACCTGAAGCCTGTGGCGATGACATGGAAGTACCACTAAAAATGGTATAAGCCGTATTGGAAGCATTAGAAGTAGAGAAAAGGTTTATGCCTACCGCCACAATATCAGGCTTTATACGTCCATCATCGGTTGGTCCCCAACTACTAAAACTTGAAATCTTAATATCTGATGCCTGTACAGGAGGAATACCTGCTGTTCCTGAAATTGCTCCAACGGTTAAAATGTTTTTGGCAGTTCCAGTGGTAGAAATAATATCGTAGCTATCGTTTTTGCTTCTTACAGCATTACTTGAATCTTTGGTTGAGCTACCCAAGAAATAATATGAACCATCGCTTGGCCCATTTTCATCACGATTATTTCCTGCTGATTTCACGATAAGATAAAAGGGTGCTGCATTGGCAATTTTGTCTAAAGTTTGTGTGTTGGCATCATAAAATCCAAACTTATAGTCTTCGGTTTGGCTAATGCTTGTATTGCCATACCATGCCCAACGATTATTCGTTGTGCTATAAACCCAGCCCGCCTGATAGCCATAAGAGTGATTTGAAACTGCCAAATCTTTTGCCGCTGCTGACATTTCTGTAACATCACTGTTGAAATCCCAAGCTTTTAGATTTGCTCCGAATGACATTCCTTTTGCCTGTGCAGATATACCTGCGGCTATTAACGTACCCGATACATGAGTTGCGTGTATGTCGGTAGTGCTAACGTTGTCTTGTTGAGTTACTCTTGTTCCAAATTCTTGGTGGGTTGCCAATACAGCACCGCCGTCCCAAATGCCTAACCTATTTTTCACGGCATCGCTGCTTCCGCTTAATGATAAACCCAAAGAGCCACCCGAATACAATTGATTGGTACGAGTTGTGGCGGCAGCATTGGCGTTGCTCTCGGTAGTTAAATATAAAGGCTGACCAGTCTCATCAATTCCTTGCAAGCGGAAGATTCTTCCATTGCCAAAATCTCCTTGTAATTGCCATCCTTTTTGGTTGGCAACTTTGAGTGCTTTGCTATAATTTTCGGTTTGTTGTTTGGTGATTTGTTCCGATAAAACATCTAATTTTTTCTTCTGAGAAGTATTATAAAGGTCTTTTTGGGCGAAAGAACAAGTAACTGAAATCGAGAGAAAAATGATTGATAATAATAGTCTCATATTCATTTTGGTTTGCTGAAAATTAGGGATATAAAGGTAACGAAAAATTTGGAGGGAATTTTTTGTGTTTTGTAAACACTTGTGTGTTAAATGTAAACATTAAAAATTTTGTTGCTGCCGATAACACCCATATAGAAGACATCAAATTGAGGTTAAATGTTGCCTCTGGAAATAAAGAAAGTCATAACAATTGCTATGACTTTCTTGAATAGACTTCCTGTGTCATTTTTCCTATTCAGAATCACCCCATTTCCATTCACGTCCAAGCTCCAATTCTTTTCTTAAATTTTGTTTAATAAAAAAATCTCGGGTCGAATAAAAGTCTAATTTCTTGGCAGGAATTTGTTCTGCATTGGCTAAAGCATAAAGCATCATAGCAGTATAACGAACGGTGTTTATCATTTCATCTTTTTTGACCAAATCAAAACGGTCGCAATTGGCATGATAACATCCTAAGGCTTCGGGAGCAATGCCACCGATTGGCGATGCAGTTGGGATTCCTTCCAACATAAAACTCTGATGGTCAGAATGTAAGCCCGCTTGATTGATAATATTATTTTTATAGGTAGGCTCAATTTTCTTGATTAATTCCCCCATTTTGGTAAACATTGGCACCATTTCTTCACGTCCTGCGGTATTGAATCCGTTAGCATTATTTGCCATGTCGAGGTTCATCATAAAGACAATATTCTCTAATGAGTTATTTTTTTTACTCTTTTCAATCATCGCTTTTGAGCCTAAAAGACCTTCTTCTTCGCCCATAAACATCACAAATTCGATGGTGCGTTTTGGCTTCAAATTCAATGCTTTAAAGGTACGAGCAATATCCAAAATTGAAAAAGAGCCTATACCATTATCAATTGCTCCGTGAGCCAAGTCCCAAGAGTCAAGATGTCCGCCAATTACAATTTTTTCATCACGATATTTTTTGCTATCCCCTTTAATAGTGGCTACGACATTTCGGGATTTTATCATTTTGCTAAAATTCTTCATGTCAATCATTGCCAATAAACGAGGTTCATCGCTTATCCACGCACGGATTTGCATACCACTTTCAAGCGATACGCAAACCGCAGGAATGGCAATTAATCCACCCGTAACCGAAGCTGTACCCGTCAGTAAAACATTTCCTTTGACAGTATTGACAAAAATCACCCCGATTGCTCCGTATTCAATTGCCAAAGCGGTTTTTTCGGAACGGTGTAAATTTCGAGTTCCTTTGATGGGAGGTAAAAGCCCGATATTTACCAAAGCAATTTTGCCTACTAATTTATCTTTAACTGCTTGAAAATCAGGCTCAAGACCGTTGCCTACATCTACAATTTCAGCCGAGGTTTTTGCTTGTATAGGAGTCATTGCCAAAGCAACTACTTCTACATCGTGAAAATTATCGCTTTTACGAGGAGCAATTGCCAAAGTAACGGTATCACGTGACCATGCTTCTACTTGAAATGGTTGATATTTTACGTCCTTAAAACCATAAGATTTCAATAAATTAAACGAATATTCTTCTGCTCGTTTCCCGTTGGCACTTCCTGTGAGGCGATGACCGATGGTTTTACAAGCCTCCCCGAGTGTTTCGTAGGCACGGCTGTTGGCAAGCACTTCGTCATTGATTTGATGAAAGATTTCGATTAGCTTATCATCTTCATTATGGGTAGGCAAATATGCGGCGGTTGAGGTAAGGAGAATTAGGATAAAAAATCCATAAATTTTCAATTTCATTTCAGAGTGTTATGCGTTAAGGATTATTCCGAAATTTACAAAAAAACTTCATATTTAGATGTAGGGTATTGAAATAAAAAAATAAGCAGCGATAAGTTGGGTGTTAGGATTTAGTTGTTTGGCATTAGTGTTGGAACTCGCTATTAATCAAGCTATTGCAACATAAACTAATTATTGGTAAGAATTTGGGAGGAGAGTATTAAGTCGTAGGTACTAAGTCTAAAGAGTTGCTTCCTCATTTAAAATTTTAGGGGAGTTCTTTAAACCATGAGAAATATGAGGTTATCCTAATTTTCAAAAGACATTACATATCTGAGTACCAACGGAAGTCGTCCTTTTAAAGGACGACTTCCGTAAAATAGGTATCAGTTCTTTAGATAAGTTATTATCCAAGTTTTGAAGATTTTACCCTACCAAGTTATAAAAAAAAGCTTTTCTGCAAGAACAGAAAAGCTTTTGGAACACTTAATACTTTGTACATAATACTTCGTACTTAACATATCAACCCAATGTCCAGCCTTCACGATATTTTCGACTTACAAATTGATTAGCATAGTCAAAATTGGTAACATTCATATTTTTACCGTCCCAAAGTATTTTTTTACGTCCTGGGAATTTACCCGCACGTCCTTCTCCTTCACGATATTGGTAGCTTCGGATGGCGAGATTTCCCATCAAAATCATTTCGGTTAATGGCCCTGCAAAGTCAAATGGAGAGCTGGTTTCTAAATTTCCTGCTCCTGCTTTACACGCTTTCACCCAATGATAATTATGCCCTGCCGATTGGTTTTCGATGCGATAAAGCGTTGGTTTGATGGCTTTTACCTCCGCACTTTCCATTCTTGATTTTGGCAATAATGTTGGATTTGAGTTGTAAACTTCATTCGCCATTTTTCCTTTTGTTCCTTCATAAATTACGCCGTTTGTCCATAATGGTTCATCGCCCCATTCAGCAGGAATATCTGGTTTCAAACCTCCGTCGTACCAAATAATCTCAATTGGTGAGTCATTTTTGGTTGTTTTTGGGTATTGGAAGGTAACTTTTGAAGACGGAGGACAACTATCTGGATAATAATC
Organism: Cytophagales bacterium; assembly: GCA_013298805.1. Lineage (GTDB taxonomy): Bacteria > Bacteroidota > Bacteroidia > Cytophagales > Spirosomataceae > Arcicella. The sequence goes on from JAAFIU010000062.1 coordinate 9,062, forward strand.
AGGCACCCAATCTTTCGTATAAATTGAGCTCACACTGCATTGAACTTCCGTTGGGTAAGTCAAGTTTAATACTTTGAAAACACCGTCTAACAAGTGGCAACCCATGTCACCCATCGCCCCCGTGCCAAAATCCCACCAACCACGCCATTTGAATGGGTGATAAGCCGTTGGGTGGAAATCTCGAGTGGGTGCAGGCCCTAACCAAACATCCCAAGGAAAATCAGCAGGGATTTCGTGCTTTCCAGTTGGCGTAGGGATTCCCTGAGGCCAAACAGGACGGTCAGTCCAAATGTGTACTCTTTTTACCGTTCCAATCAATCCTGCATCGAACCACTCCTGTAAAACTCTACGTCCATCATTCGACGAACCTTGATTTCCCATTTGAGTTACAATTTTTGGGTATTTTTTAGCTGCTTCCGTCAGTGTACGGGCTTCGTGTATATTATGCGTAAGGGGTTTTTGTGTGTAAACGTGTTTACCCAATTGCATCGCTGCCAACGTTGCCGCAGCGTGATGATGGTCGGGCGTGGATATGGTTACGGCATCAATATTATTTTTTTCTTTGTCTAAAGCCTCTCGCCAATCACGATATTTATTGACATTGCTTGGTAATTGTTTGAGTGTATTTGCCGCTCGGTTAAAATCAACATCGGCAATGGCTACGATATTTTCTGAACCTTTATTGTAAGCCAATAAAATGTCCGATTCGCCTTTTCCTCCTGCTCCGATACCCAAAATATTCAGTTTATCGGAAGGAGCAATGTAGCCTTTGCCCAATACATGGCGAGGCACAATATAAAAACTTCCAAGTGCTAAGGATGTCTTTTTGAGAAAATCTCTTCTTGAGTTGTTTTTGTTCATTGTATAAATATGTTTTGAAGTGTTTTTTTTCATTGAGTGATTGAGTAGTTTAGTGATTGAGCGATTATTAGTGTTGCATAAATCACTCAATCACAATTATCTACAAGCTCCAGCCTTCACGATATTCTCTCTTCACAAACTGATTGGCTTCGTCGAAGTTGGTGATTTTCATATTTTTACCATCCCAAAGGAGTTTTTTACGTCCTGGATAATCGTATTTTTCAATCCAAACTGGTTTTGCTTTTTCAGTACGTAATAAATAACTTCTGATTGCCAAATTGCCCATGATAACCGTTTCTGACATTGGCCCAGCGTAGTCAAATGAAGAACTCAATGGTTTATGTTTTCCGTAACCATCTTTACAAGCTTGTAACCATTGTTGATAATGACCTTCTTTATCACCACCTTCCACTCTTGGAATAGTTATGGGTAATTGCTCGCCTTTTTCTTTTAATTTCTCTTCTGGAAAAAGTTGCGGATTACTTCCATAAACTCCGCAAGTCATAACGCCTTTTGTTCCAACCATCAATACACCTCCGCTACTGTCACCCATCTGAATATTTGAAGGAATTTCGTCTGGACGTTCTGGCATTAAACCGCCATCATACCAAGTTAATTTTACATCTTGTTTTCCTGCACGAGGGAATTTCAAATGAACAATTGAAGAAGCTGGATAACTTTCTGGATAATAGCCTTCTTTAAACTTACCTGCCCAAATATTGGTCAAACTACATTCCACTTCCGAAGGATAACCTAAACCTAAAGCCTTATACGGAGGGTCAAACATGTGGCAACCCATATCGCCCAAAGCTCCCGTTCCGAAATCTACCCAACCACGCCAATCGAATGGGTGATATGCCGAATTATAGTCACGATATTGGGCAGGGCCAAGCCATAAATCCCAGTCCAATTCTTTCGGAATATCCATTTTTCCAGAAGGCGTTGGAATTGCTTGCGGCCAAACGGGGCGGTTTGTCCAAGCATGAACACGGTTTACTTCGCCAATCAATCCTGCTTGATACCACTCTGTAAAACGACGCACACCGTCACTCGAACCACCCTGGTTTCCCATTTGGGTCACAACTTTGTATTGAACCGCTGCTTCAGTCATCTTACGAACTTCATAAAGATTCTGAGCTAATGGTTTTTGTACATAGACATGTTTGCCTCTTTGCATAGCTGCCATTGAAACAGCGTAGTGCGTATGGTCGGGCGTAGTAACGGTAATGGCATCAATACTTTTTTCTTCTTCTAACATTTTGCGAAAATCTTTATAATATTTCGCATTTGGGAATTTTTTAACTGCTTGAACCGCCTGTCTGTCATCCACATCACAAAGGGCTACGATATTTTCTGTGCCATTATTCCAAGCACCATTTACATCCGACCAGCCTTTATTTCCTACGCCAACGCAGGCAATATTAAGTTTATCAGAAGGGGCAATAAAACCCTTTCCTCCCAGAACGTGACGTGGAACAATATAAAAACCTCCAATCGCAATGGAAGCCTTTTTTATAAAATCTCTTCTTGTATTATTTTGTTGATTCATTATTAAAACGGTTTTGAATTATTCAAAGTAAATATACTGATTATAGTAGAATTGTATATGTTGGCTTACGTTGATTTAGTAATACTTTTACTAAAAAAATTACAATTCGGTACTATAATGCAGATTTTATATGACTTTGGATTTTAGAGTGATATTTATTGATATACCAAAAACATAAATCGTGTACAAACCGTAAAAAACCAATTTCAAGTTTTTAATTTTACAAGATGAAAATCGAAACACTCGCCATACAAACAACGCTCTCTCACGATGCCAACGCAGGTGCGGTAGTAGCTCCCATTTATTTATCAACAACTTTTGAACGTGAAGCTGACGGCTCGTACCAACACGAACACGTTTATTCTCGGGCGAGTAATCCCAATCGACAAGCTTTAGAAAAGAGCTTGGCAGCCATTGAAAACGGAGCGGTAGCTTTGGCTTTTTCTTCGGGAATGGCAGCCACTACGGCATTATTTCAGTCCTTAAAATCGGGCGACCATATCATTATGCCCGACGACCTTTATTATGCCACAAGTGTATTAGTGGAAGAGGTTTTTGCTCAATGGGGATTGACTCTGACTAAAGTTGACATGACGGATTTAGCAGAAATTAAAAAAGCAATTCAACCAAATACCAAATTATTGTGGGTAGAAACACCTTCAAACCCACAATTGAAAATCACTGATATTCAAGCGGTTGCCGATTTAGCTCATTCAATTGGGGCATTGGTTGCGGTGGACAATACTTGGGCAACCCCCATTATGCAACGCTGTTTTGATTTGGGCGTTGACTTGGTAATGCACTCAACAACCAAATATTTTGGCGGACACAGCGATATTTTGAGTGGAGCGTTGATTTTTAAAGAAGCAGGAGCATTGTCCACAAAAATAGCCCTCATTCAAAAATTGACGGGGGCAGTTCCTTCGCCTTTTGACTGCTGGTTTCTTTCGAGAGGGATAAAAACTTTGCCTTTGCGAGTAAAAGCCCAAACGGCGAATGCCATGAAATTGGCGGAATATTTAAGTACGCACCCACAAATTGAAGCGGTTCATTATCCAGGATTACCTTCGCATCCGCAACATGAAATTGCTAAAAAGCAAATGACGGGTGGTTTTGGCGGAATGTTGTCGGTACAAGTAAAAGGCGATGCTAAAAATGCAATGGCATTAACGGGCAGACTAAAACTCTTCACAACGGCAACGAGTTTGGGTGGTGTAGAAAGTTTGATTGAACACCGTAAATCAGTAGAAAGTGCAGATAGTCCAACGCCCGAAAACTTATTGAGAGTTTCGGTAGGAATAGAAGATATTGATGATTTGATTGAGGATTGGAAATTGGCTTTGGGATAGGTTGATGGCACACGGATTTTACGGATTCAACGGATTTACACAGATTTCTTTAGAAAGTTACTCAAAAATTATCCGTGTAAATCTGCTGAATCCGTTAAATCTGTGGTCTAATATTTTGATATAATATCCCATCCAAATCTTAAAATCAAAGCAAAAATTACGACTAAAAAGAAGTTTCTGATAAATTCATTCCCCTTCAAAATAGCCATTTTACTGCCCAAATACGAACCCGCCATGTTGCAAATCATCATCGGAATAGCGATTTCGTATTGTACATAACCTTCAACAATAAAATAACCCAAAGAACATACATCGGCAATTACGTTTACAATTTTAGAAATAGCAGAAGCCTTCAAAAATCCGTAACCAATCAAGCTCACGAAGCCAAAAACTAATAAACTGCCCGTTCCCGGTCCCACGAAACCATTATAAAAACCTGCCGATGAACCAATCATCAAGCCGTAAAGTGGTACTTTGGCGAGTTCAAATTTTAGCATTTCATCTTGCCCTAAATCTTTCTTTTTGAAGGTATAAATCGCAATAGCGGTCATTAAAACAAGAATGACAGGTTTCAATATTTTTTCATCCACAATATCCGAAATTTTTGCTCCTAAAAATGCCATCACGCCCGCCCCGATACCCGCATAAATAACGGTTCGCCAAGGAATTTCAACCTTTTTTGAATACTGATAACCCGCCACGGCTGTTCCCATAAAAGACGAAAAACGGTTGGTGCCAATGATGCGGGGAATTTCAAAATGAGGAAATAAAATGAACAAAGCAGGCACTTGTACCAAGCCACCTCCTCCCACGATAGAATCGACAAAACCCGCCAAAAGGGCTGCACAGCACATAAGAAGTAAATGATAATCCATATTTTTTATTTAGTGAATTAGTGAGTTGTGAGTGATTTTATACTAAAATATTCAGCTTTGCAACCAACTATTAATGTAATTTATTTAAAATCATGCAGTTATAGTCTTCGCTTTTCGCAAATCGCTTTTCGCTTAGTATATGTAGATGCAAAGCTAAAAAAGAAATTTTCGAATCTGACATTTTGAGAGATTCTTCTCGAAATCCTTCAATACGAAATATTTTACGAAGAAATTTTATATCTAAATTATAGCAAAACACTAAATATGAAATTCTATATTTATCTTTAAGTCCACAAATTCAACAGCAAAGATTAAGCCCTCAGATTTCATAATCTTCGGAATACAAAATGTTACAAAATCTAATCATAAAAAATTACGCTCTTATTGAGCATTTGGAACTTTCTCCCGACCGTAGTTTGAATATCGTCACGGGTGAAACAGGTGCAGGTAAATCAATTATTTTGGGGGCAATAGGCTTGTTATTGGGTAATCGTGCAGATACTAAAACGCTTTATAATCCATCCGAAAAGTGTGTAATAGAGGGGGAATTCAATATTTCAGGGTATATTATTCAAAATATTTTTGAAGAGGAGGAGTTGGATTATGAAGAACATTGTATCATTCGTCGAGAAATTTCTCCGCAAGGAAAAACACGTGCTTTTGTAAATGATACACCCGTTAATTTGGAAACCTTGCGTAAGGTAACATCGCAGTTAATGGATGTGCATTCCCAACATGATAATTTACTCTTGGGAGCAAATGAATATCAGTTGCAGATTGTAGATACATTTGCCCAGAATAATGAAATTTTAGATAAATACAAAGCTGATTATCAGGCTTATAATAAAGCTAATCAGGTGTATCAACAGCTTTTGATTGATGCAAAAGAAAGTAAAAAAGAGTTCGATTATAATTCATTTTTATTAGATGAATTACAAAAAGCAAAACTCAAAACGGGTGAATTGGAAGTATTGGAGCAAGATTTGAATAAACTCGAAAACGCCGAAGAAGTAAAATCTAAACTCACTACTGCGGCTTTGTATCTCAATGCTCCTGACCAATCAATCATCTCATTTTTGAGTGCATCCGTTGTAAGTCTCAACGGAATTAGTAATTATGGTGAACAGTATAATCAGCTAAGAAATCGCCTACAAAGCTGTTTGATTGAACTAAAAGATGTTGCCGATGAAGTAGAAAGCGAAGCTGAAGAAGTAGAATTAGACAATGAAAAAATCTCAACAATTCAGCAACGTTTAGATTTGCTCTATAATCTTTTCCAAAAGCATCAAGTCAAAACAGACCAAGAATTAATGGAAATTCAGAAAGACTTGGAAGCGAAGGTAAGCAAGGTTTTGAATATTGATGAAGCCTTAGATAAAGCAAAAACACAGGTTGAGAAAACAGAAAAAGTTTTACAAAAAAGTGCAGAAACCTTGTCAAAATCAAGAGTGGCGGTATTGCCAGTAATGGAAAAACAACTCGCCGACCTTCTCAAAGATTTAGGAATGCCAAATGCCAGTTTGAAGATTGAAAATGAAAATATAAAACCAAGCAATACAGGCACAAATATTATCAATTTGCTGTTTTCTGCCAATAAAGGAATCAAACCACAGCCGATGAAGAATGTGGCTTCTGGCGGTGAATTTAGCCGTTTGATGCTGGCGATTAAATATATCTTGGCGAATAAAAGAGCTTTACCAACCATTATTTTTGACGAAATTGACACGGGTATTTCGGGCGAAGTTTCGATAAAAGTGGGAAATATGATGCGTGAAATGTCTCGTAGTCACCAAATTATTGCCATTACGCACTTGCACCAAATTGCGGCTCAAGGTTCGGCACATTATTTTGTGTATAAAGATAACTCATCGGCGAAAACTGTTTCACGTATCAAGAAGTTAACCAATGAAGAGCGAGTAATGGAAATTGCCCAAATGATTGGCGGTCAAAATCCGTCAAAAGCCATTGTCGATAATGCCCGTGAGATTTTAAGTAAACATTTGGTAGAATTGACAAATTATAAACTGGATTTGTGAGATTGGCACGCAGATAACACAGATGCAAGCAACGCAGATTTAAATGGATTTTCTATATGCTTGATGAAGTAAATTCATCTCAACAAATTGTACAATTATGAAAAAAATATTTTTAACCATATCAATAATTGCATCATTGACGGCTTGTCAAAAGAATGCAGAAGACAAGCAAAAGGTAATGATTGATGAAGTGATGGCAATTCACGATGAAGTAATGCCTAAAATGGATGACCTCATGACTTTAAAAGGGAGTTTGGATTCTGCTATTAAAGTTTCTCCTGATTCTGCCAAAGCTAAACAATTATATGCTGCTTTGGACTCGGCTGATAACCAAATGATGGATTGGATGCAGGCGTATAATCCTGACCAAGTGAAAGGAAAATCGGATGAGGAAGTGTCTAAATATTACGCAGAGGAAAAAGCTAAAATCTCAAGTGTAAAAGAATTGACCAATAAAAGCATTGAGGATGCGAAGGGATTTCTGGGGAAATAGACTGATAAATTTTGACCTCAGCCGCAGATTGGGGTCATTTCATTTTGAGGTAATTTTTAATTTATTATGCAATGAACAAAATCAAATTTTTTACCAAATTATTATACACTTCCGCTGTTGTATTATTCCTTTCTGCGTGCAATTCCAAACCCCAAAAACTCCCAATTCTTGGTAATCGTGAGGCGGTTACGAAAACAGTTAATGGTAAAGAAGTAACAGATACACTTTATCATCAAATCCCTGATTTTGAGTTTATTAATCAAGATTCGGTAAAAATTACTCAGAAGGATTTTGAAGGTAAAATCTATATTGCAGATTTCTTTTTTACGACTTGTCCAACGATTTGCCCGAAGATGAAAACCCAAATGTTACGGATTTATGAAAAGTATAAAGACAATCCAAAAGTTGGAATTCTTTCGCACTCCATTGACCCACGCCACGATACGCCCGCAGTTTTACGTGAGTTTATGAACAACTTAGGTATCAAGTCAAAAATGTGGCAAATGGTAACGGGCGACAAAGCTAAAATCTTTGAAATTGGACAGAAAAGCTATATGGTTTCTGCTACCGATGACCCAACCCAACCTGGGGGAGTGGTGCATAGTGGAGCGTTTATTTTAGTAGATAAAAATCGTCATATCAGAGGAATTTACGATGGAACTGAACCCACAAAAGTAGATAAATTGATGATTGATATGGAAATACTTTTGAATGAATAAGTATGACAGTTGAACAAATAAAAGAGCATCTTTCAAAAAGAGCTACAATTTTTGAAACAGGAGGATTTCGACCAAAATATACTGAAAATGAAAGTTGGATAGGAAAAGTATATCTTTATAAACCTGAAGAATCTATACCGCTTGAAGAAGATAGTCAACTTATGATACCCCTTTTTCAATTATGTTTATCTGACCTCCCTTTTGTTCCAGAAAGTTTAAAAGATACAAAAGCTATTACGGTATTCATTTCTAATGAAATTCCATTAGAACTTGAGCCAATAACTAATGGAAATAGGTGGGTTTTAAGAGAATATTCTCATGATGATAATCTAATTATTAATGACTTATCTAATCCGAAATCTTATTTAAAGCCATTTCCACTTAGTCCAAAGTTGGTAGAAAATGATGCTCCCATGTGGGATAGTTATGATATTTCTGAGGAAATTAGTAATGAGGTTTTGAAACTTGAAGATGAGGGAATTATTGAGAGTTACTTTGATATTGTTGAAAACTACTATCAACATAAAATCGGGGGGTATCCTGCATTTTGCCAGCCTGGAATTAAGTTTAGCGAAGGTTTTGAATTTGTATTACAGATTTCTTCTGATGAAAAAGCAAATCTAAATATTGTTGATGGTGGTTCTATGTATTTTGCAAAGAATATAGACACTTCTGAATGGTTATTTTATTGTGATTTTTACTGATTTTAAAAATACTTATGAAAATATTAAACTACTGCTTACTGTTTACTGCCTACTGCCTACTGTTCACTGCTTGTAGCGAAAAAGATGTCAAACTAAAACAATATTACGTTGACGGACAGGCTCTTTATAAATTGCATTGTGCCAATTGCCACCAAGATAACGGACAAGGTTTAGCGGGACTTTATCCAGCTATTGCAGGTTCAGATTTCCTTGAAAAGAATAAAGAATTAATCCTCTGTTCAATGAGAAATGGCTTGAAAGACACCATCGTTGTGAATGGTAAATCTTTTCATCAAGCCATGCCTGCCAATACACAATTACAGGCATTGGATGTAGCCGAAATAGCCACTTATATTTACAATGAATGGGGAAATGAAAAGACAATTACAGAAGTGAAATACGTGCAGAAGGTGTTGGAAAACTGTAAAAAGTAGATATTCGTGTTTCGATGCGACCGTTGCTCGGTTTGATGTTCTGAAAACCAACATCAAACATCGAAAAAAACTATTGAGGCAAACTCTTTACGCTAACTACGCCTGTTACTTTGCGGATGGTATATTCGGTAAAATCTTGATTTGAGTCCATCCCTATGCCATGAATAACTTGGTCAGGGGTTTTGATGTCAACAGGTTTATTAG
>JAAFIU010000132.1 GCA_013298805.1 Cytophagales bacterium
TGACGTGCTAAATGTGGCATTAAAAGAAGCTCAAGAAGAAACAGGACTTACTGATATTCAAATTATTAGTCCTGATATTTTCGACATTGACATCCACGAAATTCCTGAGCGAAAAGGTATTCCCGCTCACTTGCATTATGACGTAAGATTTTTATTGGAAGCTGATATGAACGAGCCTCTGACAGTATCATCAGAATCTACCGATTTGGCATGGGTTGCTATTTCAGAAGTACACAAACTGAACGATAGCGAGTCAATTATGAGAATGGTTTATAAAGGAGAAAAGCAATAAAGGAGGAAGGGAAACAGGAGAAATAGGAGTTCTATTCTCCCGTTTCCTATCTCCATTCCTCCTTACACATTTCACGGCATTTCAATTCTAAAAAAAACAGGAATAGCGGGTTTTTCGTAATATTCAGGGGCTTTATGGATTTTATCTACAACGTCCATTCCTTTGATAACTTCCCCAAAAACCACATACTGTCCATTTAATTTTTGAGCTTCAACGGCATTGGTGACGATAAAAAACTCCGTCGGTGACGATGCTTTTTCGGGATTACCTTCATCATATCTTGCCATCGCAATTGCTCCCCGTTTGTGGGTTAGTTCAGGAAAATATTCGGGCGGGACAAGATAATCCAATTGGTCCTCGTATTCACCTCCACCTTGAATGGCTGTTAAGTAAACGTTCCGATAAAAAGTACGATGTATATAATAATTTGACTTGACCAATCGAACAAAGTTGGCTCGATGCAAAGGCGTTTTATCGTAGAGTTTTACGGTAATATCTCCGCCAAAGGTTTTGATAATTACCTCATTTTCAGGATTTTCCTTACCGTATTCCGTCAAAAAAGTTTTAGGGTCTTTATCAAAAAGTCGTAAGTCTTTTTTACACGAAAAAAGACTTATCGCCATCAATACAAACAAAAAAAAGCGTTTAAAAATAATCATTTTAAAGTTTTCGGATAAGCAGTGGTTTAAGGAGTAATTATTTACAAAATCATTTTCACCAATTTACTACCCAATATTTCATTTTCAAATTTTTTATTGAACTACTTATTCAAAAAAAAGCCTCTCTAAAATTTAGAGAGGCTTCGGCATATTAGTAAGTTAATGAAGATGGTAATCGTGGTAATTGTACTTCGTAGTCGTCAATTGGTTTTGGCTTATTAAACAAGGCTCTGAAAGTATCAGTCATATAAAAAATGTCCTCCACTTTACTACGAGCCAAACGCATGAGATAATTATTTAATCCATTATGGATGGCATAAGCAAACATATTACGAAGAATTACTAAATCTGATTCATGCTCACAAAAATTATCGACGGTGTACATCGTAAAGCCTCGGTCATTTTCTTGAGCGTTGAATAAAACTAAATGGTAATTTCTTCCGTGAATAAATGAAATCACTCTATTCTTAGAATAATCATAAAACATATTATTGCTATCAACTAATAAATCAAGGATTTCTACTTCATTATTAGTAGTATTTAGGTTCTCTGTTATCACTTGGAATTGATTTTCTATCGTCATTATCTTAAATTTTTACGTTGATGTCTGAGTGGTTTTACTCAGTTGTTATATAAATTTTATGTTTAAATATAACAATTCCAAGCGTAAATAAGATTTTTTTCAAAACAACGAATACTGGCATTTTATAGTAAAAATCGACTTTCTACTAAAAACTGTATTTATTACTAAAAGAGGTTCGTAGTAAAATTCAAGTAAAAAAGTATAATTTCAAAGAGTATGTTACAGAGAGAATTGATTTTAGCTAAAACAAGTTTTTTAGAGAAAAAGCACTATTTTAATGACCTCCTTTTTCTAAAAAACAGTTAATTTTAGTCTAAAAACCAACATTTTGATACTGAATAGGGGGCGGATTGAAAATTAGGCTTTGAGTTGATAAAAATCATAAAAACACGAAAAACACCATCAATTATCAAGAAATAATATTTTCGTCTTTTCATTTTGAGGTTTCGTCTCATTCTCACAAAAAAGTAAAAAACATCCACTAATTTTAGTTTAAGTAATTGACAAAACTTATTGCTGGTTCTTTTGTGGAAGGGGGTTGTGAAATAACATTTTTACTTCGGTTGCAGCATAACAAAGGAAGGGAATGACAAAAATTAGTATTTCTTGGAAATATTCAATATTTAACCATTCTCAAACTTTAGAATTACATTTCATCATAAAGACTAAAAAATTTAATTGAGAAGTTTAAAGAGGTTTCACAGCAAAGCCACCCCGACATTCGGAGTGGCTTTCTTTTTTGCTTATTTTTATGGTTATTTTCCTAACGTAATAACATAAATGTGCCTTTATACTGAAAATCGGGACGGTTTGGAAATGGATCAATTTTATACACATACATCCCTTCGGGAAGTGGCTTCCCGTTATCAGTTCCATCAAATGAGGTATAAGCTCCTTTTGAATAAAAAATCATATTCCCCCAACGATTAAAAATTTGTACTTCTGCATCAGGGTAAGTTTTTAAACCTTCCAATTCCCAAACGTCATTATTCTTGTCGTCATTCGGGCTAAATGCTGATGGAATATAAATGGGTTGATAGACAATGACATTAATCGTGTCTTTACCTTCACAACCTAAGTCGGTTTTTACACTAAGAATATATAAAGTATTAACTTTGGGATTGGCCGTTGGGTTGGCGGTATTGGCATTATCTAAATCCGTAGCAGGCGACCACAAATAAGTAAGGTTAGCTTGATTTATATTGCCTTTCAGTATGATGCTATTGCCTTTTCCTAAAAGTATATCATCGCCTAAATTGGGTTTAGGGAAATCCTGAATCATGACTTCTTGCTCTGAGTTACCTTGTAAACAAGGCAATGAACCGTCTAATTTATACAAAATCTTATGCGTTCCGAAACCCAATTTCTTATAGTCAAAAACAGTAGCTAATTGTCCGTCAATAGTGAACACTCCACTTGAAGGTGTGCCTTTCAACGTAACGGCGGGATGTTCTAAGCCACAAACGGATAAAACAGGCTCGGTTTTTACATTGGCGGCATTGAAGAATTCAATATTTACGATGGCTGAGGTCTTTTCACAAAGAGATTCTTTTTCTGTAATTTTTACTTGAAATTTACCATTTGCCGTGATGTTATTCAATTTGTCGATACTTCCTGCGGTGAAATTGCCATCCTTAAACCATTCGTAAGTTTTCATTCCTGTTTGGGTAGATAAAGTAACAACATCACCTTGACAAAATTCTGTTTTCCCAGTATTTGTCGTGATAGTTGCTTTTAGGTCTGAGACAATGACAGCACGTTTTTCAAGAACACTTGGGCAACTTCCATTTAGAGCAACTTCGTAAGATATTTCATGTCTTCCCACCCCTGCCACCGACGGGGTAAATGTTCCTAAATTTGAATCTGTAATGCCTTTCCCTTTAAATTTCCCGCCCGAAGGTGTTGCTACAAAATTTTTAGGAGTAGCCGTTAAACTACAAAATGGAGGCAGTGAGTCAATGGTAATGACAACAATTGAGGTATAATCTAACTTATAAGGTAAAGAATACGACGAACAGCCATTACTCAGTGGACTTTGGTCTGTTACTTTCAGTACATATTCACCCGCTTTTTTAGCCGTAATCTTTACGGTTTGTAATTGAGTTATCAAAGCGTTATCGAGTGTCCAAAAATATTGATAGCCTGACTGAAAAGTGGTACTTAAAATAATGGAATCTCCTTGGCAAATTTGTGTAACGGCTCTGCTGGGCGTTATGACAGGAATAGGTGGTGGAACTAACTGAACTAAATCTAATACATTGGAAATATAGGATATACCCGCATTATTTGTGGCTAAAAGCCTATATTTATTAGCATTACTATAACTAACTTGCAATTTATTGTTATTAGCATAGGGAACAGCCGACCAACCTGTACTGAGCAATTGCTGCCATTGAAAAGTAACTAAAGAAGGGTCATTGATGGACAAAGTAATACTTCCCCCTGGACAAATACCCACTCCATCCTTTACAATTGTGATTTGAGCATTCACACGCCAACCAAAATTGAAAAGAAAGAAGAAAAGTAAAAGATTTTTATGGTGTATTAGTTTAGACACAATTATTATATTTTTTTATGGGAAATATTAATCCTTGATAAAGCTGTTTTATTTGAAAATTAGTTTATTTACAACGAAAAGAATAAATTTAAATAGCGTTGCCTAAACAGGTTCTGTGTAAATATACGAATGACAATGTTTTTTGTCAAAAAATTGTTGTTGAATGAAGTCAAACAGCAAGCTTTCAATTTAGAAAATAGTAAATTTCAATCTTACTTACATTCATCATGTCAGACATAAATATCGACCAATCAACGCAAATTCGTCAAGGCGAAGAAATTAATCATATACAACTTAATGAGTATCTAAAATCTCAAAATCCTGATTTTGGGGAAATTATTGGCGTTGAACAATTTGCGGGAGGCTTTTCAAATTTGACATATTTGATAAAAACGGCTGAAAAAGAATACGTTTTGCGTCGCCCACCATTTGGAGCAAATATCAAATCTGCTCATGATATGGGACGTGAATTTAAGGTTTTATCTCTCCTAAAACCACACTATCCGAAAGTCCCACAACCTGTAATTTTCTGCGAAGATGAAACAGTAATGGGCTGTCAATTCTACATGATGGAACGAGTTAATGGGGTAATTTTTCGTGGAAAAGATGCCTTAAAAATGAGTATTCCCGAGGACACCATGCGTAAACTTTCAGAGAATTTAATTGATAATTTGGCTGATTTGCATTTATTGGATATTGAAAAAACAGGTTTGATTAACCTTGGAAAACCAGAAGGCTACGTTCAGCGACAAGTTGAAGGTTGGATTGGTAGATACGAAAAATCGCAAACTGATGATATTCCTGCCATGATTGAAATTGCGGATTGGATGAGAACAAATATGCCACGCCCACAGGCTCCTGCTTTCCTCCACAACGACTATAAATACGATAATGTCTTGTTGAATCCTAATGATTTGACGGAGATTTTAGGCGTTTTAGATTGGGAAATGTCCACCGTTGGAGACCCTTTGATGGATTTAGGGGCAAGTCTTGCGTATTGGTGCGAAGACAGCGATGGTAAATTCGTTAAATCATTCAATATCACATGGTTGAAAGGGAATTTAACCCGAAAAGAAGTAGTAGAGCGATATTCCCAAAAAACGGGTAGGGACGTTTCGGATATTTTATTTTATTACGTTTTCGGACTGTATAAAAATACCGTAATCATGCAACAAATTTATGCTCGATGGAAGGCAGGATTAACTAAAGACCCACGTTTTGGTGGTTTGATTTTAGGCATTCATGAATTATCAAAAATGGCAATTCAAGCGATTGAACGTGGAATTTTGTAACAAATTCAAGGTATTAAGTATTAAGTCCGAAGTACTGAGAAAATCAAAAAATAATCCAAAAACTTGATTTATCTTACGGTGGATTCTTAGGACTTAATACATAATACTTGCGACTTATTTATTGCCAAAACTCCGCATCACGAATCAGTGTAAGAGCAACACCTGCTACGATGCCCGAAAGAATTAAATTCCAATCGTGTTTTTTGACTCTGAAAATATCTAACAATAATGAACTGATAATCAAAGAAATAGCTACAATTACCAACTGTCCAATCTCCAAACCAATATTAAATGCCAAAAGCGGTTGCCAAATACTTTCTTCCTTTCCCAAAAGGCTACGGAGGTAATTAGAAAAGCCCATTCCGTGAATCAGTCCAAAAGTCATAGCCATTGGATAACGAAACATGGATGGTTTTTCTCTACCTAAAGAATGTTCGGCAGACTTATGGAAAAAATTAAGAATACACGTCAGGAAAATAGTAATTGGAATTAATAACTCAATCAATTTTGAGCTATATGAAATAATGTTAAGCGTTGCCAAAGCCAACGTTACAGAATGTCCAATGGTAAAAGCGGTGATGAGAAAAGCTACTTTTTCCCAGTCTTTTAAGCGAAAAATCGCACAGAGAGCCACTACAAAAAGAATATGGTCGTAGCCATGAATATCGGTAATATGCTGAAAACCGAGGGGTAAATAAATTTCAAAATCTGACATTTGTGGTTATTATGTATAAAGTGGTAAGTAGCGGTTAGGGTTTAGTTGTTGGGATTTAACACAGTAACTCTTTATTAGTCAGTTAATTACAACATTTCCAAACATACACTAATTTCTAAGGGGTACTTATTGATGATTCTCTTTACAAAAATACGCATTTTCTTTTCGTTTTTTAAAATTGTATTTTTTAGAGATTAAATAGTAATTTGCATCTCAATAACGATTCATTTCATTACACAAAATCACTTCTATGAAACCCGACTATATCATCATCGGAGCAGGTTCGGCAGGATGTGTACTTGCCAATCGTCTTTCTGAAAATCCTCATATTGATATTCTGCTAATTGAAGCTGGCGGAAAAGATAATAACATGAATATTCACATTCCAGCGGCATATTCAAAACTCAATTATGATAAAAGTCTAAATTGGGATTTCTTTACCGAACCGCAAAAACACGTAAAAAACAGAAAAATGTACCAACCTCGTGGCAAAACTTTGGGCGGAAGTTCGTCTATCAATTGCATGGCGTACATCAGAGGAAATAAAGAAGATTATAACGATTGGGAGCGTTGGGGAAACAAAGGTTGGAATTATGAGTCGATGCTTCGTTATTTCAAAAAATCTGAAAATAATGAGCAATTCCATAATGAATTTCACGGAACGGGAGGTTTATTAAATGTGACTCATAATCGGAATATTACGCCTTTGGCAGATGCTTTTGTGAAAGGAAATATGGAATGTGGCATTCCAGAAAACCTTGATTTTAATGGAGCAACACAAGACGGAGCGGGTAAATTTCAATTTACAATTAAGGATGCCAAACGTCATTCTACCGCCGCTGCATTTTTAGTTCCTGCTTTGGAAAGACCCAATTTGAGGGTTTTGACCAATGCTTTAACCAAACAATTATTGATTGAAAATGACCGAGTGATTGGCGTAGAAATTATCAAAACGGCTTCGGGAACTACTGAAAAGATATTCGTAAAAAAAGAAGTAATTGTCTCGGCAGGGGCCTTTCAAAGTCCACAAATACTGATGCTTTCAGGGATTGGAAATGCTGATTATTTGAAAGATTTCGGGATAGATTCAAAGGTTGATTTAAAGGGCGTTGGGCAAAATTTATCCGACCACCTCTTTGTAAATCTTAACGTATTCTGTAATCAAAGAGTAACCTATAATAATGCGGAGCGTTTCCCTTGGATAATTGGCAATGCGTTTAACTATTTTGTCAATAAAAAAGGGCCGTTGTCTTCAAGTCCATTAGAGGCTTGTGCATTTATTAGAACAAACCCCAATCTCGACCGCCCAGATATGCAATTTCATTTTGCTCCTGTCATGGGCGAAGATATTCACGATTTAGCCAAAATGCCCAAAACAGAAGGGTTTACCATTCTTCCAACGCTTCTTGCTCCGAAAAGTAGAGGCTATATCGGTTTACATTCTAATAGAGCCACCGATGCCCCATTAATTGACCCACAATATTTTTCTGATGCCAAGGGAGAAGATTTAGCCACCATGTTAAGAGGTGTAAAAAAAGCAAAAGAAGTAATTTTATCGGATGCTTTCGCTCCTTTTCGGAAGGAAAATCGTTTGAATTTTCCAAGTAATTCAGAGACAGACGAACAACTCATTGAGCATATTCTGAATCATTGTGAAACCGTTTATCACCCCTGCGGAACGTGTTCTATGGGCGTGGACGATAATGCAGTTGTTGCTCCAGAAACCTTAAAAGTCAGGGGTTTGGAAGGTGTAAGAGTTGTCGATGCCTCTGTAATTCCGATGGTAATTTCGGGAAACACCAACGCCCCAATAATTGCCGTAGCAGAAAGAGCGGCTGATTTAATAATGGGATAGAAGATTTATTTCATAAAAAAGTACCTTACAATTTCTCGTAAGGTACTTTTTATGTCATTTTGATTACTTACTTAACTGTATGGCAGTGATTATATTAGCGGGTCTTTCTTCATAATAACCTACGACTTTTGTATTATTAGCATTAACCATCTGAGGAGTTACAAAAAAGTCAAAATCCAATTTAACATTATCTTTAGAGGTAATAGAAACCGTTCCTGGTAAATCTCCAGGAGTTTCTTCAGTTGCTCCACTTAATACCCCAACGATTTTCTTGACCTCTGGATTTAAGTCAACTTTCTCATCACTGGTTATTGATTTTCCATTTACTCTCACATCAAGCAGTGCATTTTGTAGCTCACTTTTATACAAAAACGACAAATATTTACCAGTCCAATTACGGAGAATAGTGGGTTCAGCGTCCTTGCTTTTCACCTCTTCCAAATTTAGCGTAAAATATTCCGTAATTTTTCTTTCGGGAAATTCAATTGTAAGTGTCAGTATTGGATAACCCGAATCTTCAACTTCTTTTAAAAGTCCGAATTCTCGAATTTCATCACCCGTGGGATTAAGCTCATCTTGTGGTTCAGTAGTAGCAGTTGCCACGGTATCGATGCTAATTGTATCAGTTGGCACAGCAGAAGATTTGTTTTCCTTAGAAGAACAAGCTCCAAGAAAGAGTACAAATAAAAGAGAAATTTTGTTAAGTTTCATTTTGGAAATAATGTTAGTGTTTATTTTCAAAACTACTTTTTTTATGTTAATTTATCAAAAAAAATCCATCTTAGTTGATGTTCTACTTCGCTCCATTTTCAAAGTAAAAATCTCTTTTTAGAAGCCTTCCGAATTATTCCACAAGATTTATCGTTAATTTTGAGAGATTGTATTTAATCGACTGTCTGACCATTACGATGCTACCAAAATCATTCTTAGAAACGCTTTGCGAGAAGCACTCAAAACCAAATACATTCCCTCCTACTTCAATTGTGAGAGAATTATTTACCGACATTATGCTTGCGATGTTCCCAGAACAAACGCAGAGACACTTTGGTTGTGTGGATGAACTTCAAGAAGCTTTTGACCAAATAGAATTACGATTAACTCGAATGTTACGGTCGATGCAACAACATTTGCAAGATGACCCACGTAAAATTGCGAGTAATTATATTCAACAATTACCCGAAATCTACCGCATTTTATTGACAGACGTACAAGCTATCATGGCAGGCGACCCCGCAGCCCAAAGCGAATACGAGGTAATTAGGGCATATCCTGGATTTTATGCCGTGATTTTCTACCGTTTAGCGAATGCTTTACTAAAATTTGATGTTCCAATAGTTCCAAGAATTTTGACGGAATACGCTCATTCTAAAACAGGTATTGATATTCACCCAGGAGCAGAAATTGACGAATATTTTACCATCGACCACGGAACAGGCATAGTTATTGGAGAAACTACAACCATCGGGAAAAACGTAAAAATTTATCAAGGTGTGACTTTAGGAGCATTATCAGTCAGTAAATCAATGGCTTCTATGAAACGCCACCCAACTATTGAAGACGGTGTGGTAATTTATGCAGGAGCAACCATTTTGGGTGGAGAAACGGTTGTAGGAGCAAATTCTGTGATTGGTGGCAACGTTTGGCTAACTCGTAGCGTACCCGAAAACACCAAAATTTATCACCAAGAGCAAGTGAAGATTTTACAGTAATTATGATTAATTTTGATGCTAATGGAAATATTTTTCCTTATGAAATAATTTAATTGCAGTATCTACAAAGGATATCTTAGACTAATTTTAAAAGTTTGATGCGTATTTTACGGAAGTCGTCGTTCAAAACGACGACTTCCGTTGAGGTTCAGATACGCAATACTTTTTTAAAATCAGTATTAGTTCAATTTATCTTTAATTGATGTTGTTACATTTGTTGAAGCAAGTTTCTTTAATCAAAATGCCGTGAGACTGTTGGATTTAAGAGATCGATTCAACCAGATTGATTGTTTTTTCGTCCCAAATTACCAACCCGAAGAAAGAAACTACTTTGTAACACAATTCGGACTTTTTGAATGGGAACAATTATTTAATACAGACAGAGAATATAAACCTAAAGGAATTCTAAAAGTTACTTTCAACGAATGGAAATAGTAGAAAATAACCGAGATAAGATTCTTAGATTATTGGATTTAATCGAAAGAATGAATATCGCTATCAAAACTCATCAGGGTATTGAAGGGGCTTCTGGCTGGGCAATGGTCAAACAATACCAAATTGTTAAAGATGATTTAACGAAACAATTACAAGAGGTTTTGGCAGAATTTGATGTTAAATTTTCAAGTCAAATCGCTGCATAAAACTAATCTATTTAATAACATCAAATGACAATATTAGATTTAGTGGGTAATACGCCCATCGTAGAATTAAACAGAATCAATCCGAATCCTAACGTTAAGATTTACGGAAAATTAGAAGGACATAATCCAGGTGGTTCGGTAAAAGACCGTGCAGCGTATAGCATGATTAAAGGTGCTGTGGAAAGAGGTGAAATCGAGCCAGACATGAAACTGATTGAAGCAACTTCTGGCAATACAGGTATTGCTTTAGCCATGATTGCACGTTTGTACAATCTTGAAATTGAATTAGTAATGCCCGAAAACTCTACCCGTGAGCGTGTCCTCACGATGGAAGCATTCGGAGCAAAAGTAATTCTGACTCCTGCCGAAGAAGGTATTGAAGGCTCAAGAGATTATGCCGAAGCCCAAATGAAAAAGGGTGGTTATTTCATGCTTGACCAATTCGGGAATGCCGATAATTACTTGGCTCATTACCGTTCAACAGGTCCAGAAATTTGGAATGACACTAACGGAGAAGTAACCCACTTTGTAAGCTCAATGGGAACAACGGGTACAATCATGGGAACATCTATGTACTTGAAACAACAAAACCCGAAAATTCAAGTAGTGGGTTGTCAGCCAACAGAAGGCTCGAAAATTCCAGGCATTAGACGTTGGTCGAAAGAATATTTACCCTTGATTTTTGATTCGTCGAGAGTGGATAGAATGATGGATATTTCAGAAGCAGAGGCACGTGTAATGGCAAATCGTTTAGCAAAAGAAGAAGCAATTTTTGGTGGAATGAGTAGCGGAGGAGCAGCAGCAGCAGCGATAAGATTAGCCCAAGAATTAGAATCAGGCGTAATTGTCTTTATTGTTTGCGACAGAGGTGACAGATATTTATCAAGTGATTTATTTGGGTGATAAATTTTGTACCACGATTCTCCAGAATCGTATCCCCTAAATTCACGATTCTGGAGAATCGTGGTAGGCTATCCGCCCGACAAAAAAAGCCTTGCAAAGTAATTCTGCAAGGCTTTTTTTATTTTCTCTGATAAATTTCTCCTAATTCAAAACTAAAATCTATTGAATTAAAATGGACTGTATTATTAATTTCTCGTTCTTTTACCAATGACCAATGGTCTTCACTTTCTCTTCGATAAATCTCTATTTCGGGTGTTTCTGTTGAAACCAAAACGTACTCTTGTAAAGTAGGAATAGTTTTGCAAGCAATAAATTTATCGGATTTATCATAAACGGCGGTACTCGGTGATAACACTTCTATAATCATAACTGGATTCATCAAGTTATCCATTTTTCCATCCTCTCTAAAAACTGGTTTCCCATTACTCACCACTATATCAGGATACATAAAGCCTTGATTTATAGGATTTTATGTTCTCATATCATTCTAAAAAACGATTTTATCAGATTGCCGTAAGTGAAACCAAATAAGTGCCGACAAATTTCCACTGATAATATTATGCTCAAATGATGACGATACTCTTGGGACAATCGTATGAAAAAGAAACTCATTTTTAGTGAGACTTTCTCTCTCAAAACTAAATATTCTTCAATTTCTACTATATCCTCAACTTTAACCATAGCCCGAAATTATTAATGTTTTATTGTCATTA
>JAAFIU010000357.1 GCA_013298805.1 Cytophagales bacterium
TGAATATATTCAAGTAATGTCACCTTTTGACGATACTTTCCAAAAATCATTAAAGTATTTTGACAAAGCCGAGAAAATGGCTCGTGGCGAATTGGTAGAAACCATTTCTCATTCAAGTAAGAAATAGTGTAAGTCGATATTTCGCATCGGAATAAAAAAGCCTCTCAAATAGGGTAATTCGGCAAATATCCAACCATTTGATTTTTAACATATTATAGATTAATTTTAAATGAAAAATACCTCATAATATCGCTGTTCAGAGCGAGTATGAGGTATTTTTCATTTTCAATAAATTTATACGTATGCAAAATCAGAATAAAATGGGGGAACTCAAAAAAATTGCGCTTCGTTACTCCGAAGTGGTACCACTTCGGAGAAAGCCCTCTTGGTAAGGGCTGGTAAGTGCTACCGTTAGGCTCATTAAGTAGTAGTGTTGTCTTACCCAAAAGTTCAGCAGGTCGTCCTGGTTGGTTTGATGTAAAACAAGCTATATCGGTGATGTTTCTTAAACATTATGAATCCTTGAGTGATACCAAAATCATTGACAACCTCAGCCGGGCGGCGTTCCGCTTCACTATTGCTTATCAATTGTTTAGTGGTGTGGACTTACTTGAAGGTGAATGAATCAAATACATAACTCTATTGTCCTGTTGGCAAACTAAGTTTGGACATCACATGGATGCCAACTTCTTTCAGAGCATATTTCAGACAAGACTGTCTGTAAAATGGATGCTTCTTGTATTGAATCTTATATTACTTATCCGACCAGCATCAAGCTATTATAGCAGGTGGTGGAATGGTTGAACAGTCGAATCAAGGACGTTTGTAAAAAGCTCAAACAAGCCAAACCCCGTAATAAATTCAAAGAGCAAAAGAAGAAGTAAAAAGCCTATCAACTACTCAAAAAATCCTCTCATCAAAAGCAACTCAAACGCCAAAAAGCTCTCCTGTATCACGTAGTTGTGATGATAAACAATTGGGATTTCTATTGGTCAAACACCTTAAAACAAGCCCCCAAGAGTGCTTCCCATTCTTTAATTTTATTTAAATGCGTCAGTATGATGTATTCTTGCATTATCCAGACATACAACAGTTCGACAACGAATTTTAGTAACAAAATCATCAATACTTCACGAGATAAATTATTAAAACCATCAAATTTCTTTGAAAACTTTCATGTTTGAGTTGCTCAATTGAAGGTTTTACTCTACTACAATTTTTATTGATTTAGAATTTTTAGTATCAGAAACTTGAAATATATATACTCCAGATGGCAGGTCACTCAAATTAATAACTTCTTTTTCGTTTTTAGAATTCAAATGACGATAATATCTCCCATTGATATCGAATATTACAATCAATGAGTTTTTGGTTAAACCATCCAATACAACACTTTTATTTGATGTTGGATTTGGATAAGCATTCAAAGCTTTCAAGTCAATGTCCTCAATTCCAAGAATATTTATTTGAGCTAAATCCGAATGATATTTTGCATTAAAATTAAAGTCATTGTATGAAAGTCTATATTCAACTTTTTGAATAATTTTGGGAAATACATCAAATAATTGATATGCTTGTGAGCTGAGGTTATTTAGACTTTTCAAAATTCCCAATTCCTCCCAATTTTTATTATCTATCCTTCG
Organism: Cytophagales bacterium; assembly: GCA_013298805.1. Lineage (GTDB taxonomy): Bacteria > Bacteroidota > Bacteroidia > Cytophagales > Spirosomataceae > Arcicella. Next base: position 1,644 of record JAAFIU010000357.1, read on the forward strand.
TTCTACCAAATATTGGAGAAGATTTGATTCGTTTTTGGTATCCCAGTTTATTTTTATGTTATTTCCTGAAATTTCTGCTCTAAAATTACTTATTTCAGTTGCACCCACTACTTTGTCTTGAAATAGATTAAAACTCATCCAATTTCCTCTACCATAAGAAACAGCTAAAACTGCATTATCACTATTTCTAATTTTTAGCTGTGAAATACTTGTATGTGCCAAATTTACATCACTAATTTGCCAATTTGGATTAGCTTGTGTTATATCTTGTGTTACATAAACTCCCATTGTTGTGCCAATAGCTACTTGTTTACGGTTTTTAGGATTAGATACCACCGAATTGGCACTTGCCAGAAGGGGAAGACCAAATGTTCCATTATTATTTTGGGAGCTATTCGTATAAAATGAGTTATCTTTCTCAATCCAACTTGATGCATTTGTTGATGGGGAATTTGTATAATAAACATTTTTTACCGCAATACTTCCAAGTGTTATTATCAGATTATTCTCTGTATCGCCAACATCAATACTGGTTAAATAGCCAGGAAAGTTCGGTGAAATTTTTGTTACCAAGGGAGATTTTTGGTCTAAATTTGCAACTTTATAAAGCCCCAAACCCTCTGTGCCAATAAAAATAGTATTCTCACTTTTTGCAATAGCTATCGAAAAACAATATGCAGGTATAGGAATCGTAATGGTCGATTCAATATTTTCGGTACCAACTTTTCGAATAATTAATAATTTGGTACTATTTGCAGTAGGGTCCGAATCTAAAACAGCATATAAAGTATTTGTTTTTGAATCATAGGTTGCAGGCAGGGGGAATACTGAAACGCCCTGATTGGTTGCCAATGTATTTAATCGTTTTTTTACTTTTGTTTTTGAATCGTAAACCCAAAAACTCACAGGTGCAAATTCTGAAATGATATAAATATTAGGTTCGTCTTGGTCGATTTCGCAATATAGTCCCTCTCCAAAAGAAAGAGGTTCGGTAGGTGAATTACTATCAAAAGTAGTACTTGGTGAATCCTGAGCAACTGAAACAATTCTGGTTGAATTATTAGTATTTTCAAAAGCTCCACTGTATGCTTGGTAAACATTTAAGCCTTTTAAACGTGAAGTGCCTCCTGTTGAAGTTTCTGTTTCAGTAAAAAAACCTACACCTCCATCATCGACTTTTACAAATTCTTTAGCGTTTTTTGGATTAAAGGAAATATCATGACAATCAGCATAACTATTAGTTGAGACAGATTTGAAAGTTATTCCTCCATCCGAAGAAACAAAGAATCCTTCCAATCCTAAATAAACTTGCTTTGAATTAGAAGGACTTACAGCTAATACCGAATTACTCCATGCCTGAACCGAACGAATATCACTTCGGTTTTCAGTCACTTGCCAAGTATTTCCAGCATCTTTAGAAACAGCAAAGTTGCCTGGTCCAACACCACTGAAAATATAAGCATAAAGTAATTGATTACTTCCAAAGCTGTCTTTAGCCAAACCAACTACTGTATGTTGATATTTTATATTTACTGGAGGCGAGATATTGGTCCAAACAAGAGCATTTGAATCATCTGATTTAAAAATTTGACCGTTTTCAAACGAGGCATATAGAATATCGTCTTTGGCAATATCTAAATCAAAGATATATTCAGAATTCGAATTGAAATTACCTGCCAGAAAACTGCCTCCAATTTTTTGAACTGGTCGAAGAATAATTTGCCAACTTACTCCTCCATCTGCAGATTTTAGAACCCCTCTTCCAGAACCAACAAATACTTCTCCTTTAGAGTTTACTTTAATATCATTAAGGGCAGACATCGCATAAGTTACCGTACTTGAGTTAAATGGTGTGGGCACTGTACTAATCAAACGAGTAAAAGTTTTACCAGCATCTACCGATTTGTAAATGCCACTGCCAATATATCCAATGTGATAACAACCCGTGGCAACGTACATAATTTTGGTGTTTGTTGGGTCGAAAGCAATACTGGCTATTGGTATCCTATCCCAAAAATCATTTACTTTTTGCCATGAAGATTCTGCATCGGTAATATCATTATTATACCATAAACCACCACTCTCAGAACCTGCCCATACTTTTTTGTCTTCATTAGGGTCCCATGCCACTGCTCTACACCGACCGCCTCTATTTTTAGGGCCTATTTCTAACCAGTTTCCAAGTCCTGAAGTTTTTGCAGATTTTAGTGATTTAACTTTTTTTTCAATTTCTAAATGCTCATTATACTGCTGATAATGAAGCTGTTTAAACTTTTGAAAAATATTCCCAAATAAGTGAGAATTTTGTGGTGCTAAATCATAAAATATCACAAAATGGGAATACTTAGTAAAAATACTATCGAAACGTGGATTTTGCCAC
>JAAFIU010000127.1 GCA_013298805.1 Cytophagales bacterium
AAAATGACTACTTGGCTCAAAAAAAATCTGGAAGGCGATTATCAAATCTGGACAGTTATTGCGGCATTGTCCATCATTAGTATTGTCGTTGTAGCCAGTGCTTCTGGGCGACTTGCCGTTCAGGGCGATGGAAATATCTTTTTCCTTGTCATCAAACACACCATCTATATGAGTGTGGGTTTGGGTGCAATGTGGTTTTTTCACCGTTTCGACTACCATAAATTTGCGGCATTCTCAAATATCGGCGTTTTTCTGTCAATCGGATTATTACTATATGCCTACAAATTTGAACATGGTGTCAACAATGCAAACCGATGGATTCATTTGGGTGGAATGACCTTTATGCCTTCCGATATTGCCAAATTATCACTCATTACTAATTTGGCATTTATGTTGGCAAAAAGGCAACATTTGGAATATTCTTTCAAAGATGTACTACCAATGACAATTAAAATCATTGCCGTTTGTGGATGTATCGCCTTGACCAACGTTTCTACCTCTGTATTACTATTTGCCACTTGCTTTTTATTAATGTTTATCGGTAGAGTACCAAGTAATTTCTTGTTTATGACCCTCGCAGGGATTTTCATGGCAGGAACAATTTTGGTAATGACAGGAACGGGAAGTCGTATTGAAACTGCTCGAAATCGTATCGTAAATTTCGTCACTGGCGTAATGGGTAAGAAGAAAAAAGATGCAGGAAAAGATACCGACTATCAAATTGAACGAAGTTATTACGCCATTGCTAACGGAGGTTTTACTGGAAAAGGCCCAGGAAAAAGTCAGCAACGTTATTTTTTGAGTGAGTCAGAATCTGACTTTATTTATGCCATCATCATTGAAGAGTGGGGAATGTTAGGAGGGCTAATTGTTCTATGTCTATATTTATGGTTACTCTATCGAGGTATGAAAGCCGTCGATAGTTCGGGGCGAGCCTTCGGGGGCTTACTCTCAGCAGGACTCACATTCAGTTTGGTTATTCAAGCAATGGTTCACATGGGCGTTGCCACAGGTTTGGGGCCAGTTACGGGGCAACCATTGCCCCTTTTGAGTATGGGAGGTAGCTCCCTTCTGTTTACAGGAGCTATGATTGGAATTATCATTTCAGTTAGTAAAGATAAAGTTAAGGATTCAGTTTTATAAAATCACGATATGCCAAAAGTCATAATATCAGGAGGAGGAACGGGCGGACACATTTATCCTGCCATTGCCATTGCCAACGCTTTGAAAGAAATCAACCCCGCTACCGAGATTCTTTTTGTGGGTGCAGAAGGTAAAATGGAGATGGAAAAAGTACCGAAGGCGGGCTATAAAATCATCGGTTTGCCCATTGCTGGTATCAATCGCTCTAACCTTTTGGCGAATATTAGTTTCCCAAAAAAATTAATTTCAAGTCTTTCAGAAGCACGTGGTATCATCAAGGATTTTAAACCTGATGTGGCAGTTGGCGTGGGCGGTTATGCTTCTGGCCCCGTTTTGTTGGCGGCATCCATGATGGATATTCCGTATTTGATTCAAGAACAGAATTCTTATGCGGGTGTAACGAACAAATTTCTCTCGAAAAGTGCCGATAAAATTTGTGTAGCTTACCCAAATATGGACGCATTTTTCAAGAAAGAGAAAATTAGAATGACGGGAAATCCTGTCAGAAAAGATATTTTGGAAGTAAACTCAAAACGAGCAAAAGCTCTTGAGCATTTTGGGTTATCAGCAAGTAAAAAAACAGTTTTAGTTATTGGTGGAAGTCAGGGAGCAAGAACGATTAATGAAGCCATTGATGCAGGCTTGACCAATTTAGTTGGAGCAGGTTATCAAGTAGTTTGGCAAACGGGAAAATTGTACATCGACCGTGCCAAGAAAGCCGCAGAAGTATTTGAAGGTCAAGTGTTTGTCTCTGATTTTATTTATGAAATGGATTTAGCTTATGCCGTAGCTGATGTGGTTGTTTCTCGTGCAGGAGCATTGTCTGTTTCAGAATTATGTTTAGCCGCAAAGCCGTCCATTTTAGTGCCATTACCAACCGCTGCCGAAGACCACCAAACCATGAATGCCATGAGTTTAGTGAAAAACGATGCAGCCATTTTGGTTAAAGATGTTACTGCCCGTGAAGATTTAGTCAAAGCTACTATTTCTTTATTGCAAGACCCTGAAAAACAGGCAATTCTCAGCAAAAAAATTCACGAATTAGCCAAACCCGAGGCCGCAAGAGAGATTGCAGAAGAGGTTTTAAAATTGATAAGATAATTATTTATATTCCGTTCCATTCCGTAGAGACAAGGCATTGCCTTGTCTCTACATTATTAACCACAAAAAAGCCGCAAATTTTGACAATTTGCGGCTTTTTATTGAAATTATATTTTCTAAAAATCTTCGTCTAAAGAAAAAGACATTGTTTCTTTCTCTGACATAACACCTGATTTTTGGTATTCTGCCACACGTTTCTCGAAGAAATTTGTTTTTCCTTGCAACGAAATCATTTCCATGAAGTCGAAAGGATTAGTTGCATTATATTGTTTCTGTAAACCCAAAGCAATCAATAAACGGTCGGCCACAAATTCGATGTATTGGCACATCAACTCCGCATTCATTCCAATTAATGAAACTGGCAAAGCATCCGTTACAAATTCCTTTTCGATAGAAACGGCATCCAAAATAATGCTGTAAATATCGTTAGGGTCTAATTGATTTTTTACGTGGTCGGTATAAAGGAGACAAGCGAAGTCACAGTGCAATCCTTCGTCTCTCGAAATCAATTCATTTGAGAAAGATAAACCTGGCATTAAACCACGTTTTTTCAACCAGAAAATTGAACAGAAAGAACCCGAAAAGAAAATTCCTTCTACCGCTGCAAAAGCGATAAGGCGTTCCGCAAAATTTCCTTTTTCAATCCAACGTAAAGCCCAATCAGCCTTCTTTTTTACGCATGGAATGGTATCAACCGCACGCAACATTTTGTCCTTCTCTACTGGATTTTTGATGTAAGTATCAATCAGCAACGAATAGGTTTCTGAGTGAATATTTTCCATCATAATTTGGAAACCGTAGAAACATTTAGCTTCGGCATATTGTACTTCCGAAAGGAAATTGACCGCTAAGTTTTCATTCACGATACCATCTGAGGCAGCAAAAAATGCCAATACGTGCGAAATAAAGTGTTTTTCGCCGTCATTCAAACGATTTTCCCAGTCGTTCAAATCTTGTGAAAGGTCAATTTCTTCAGCAGTCCAGAAAGATGCTTCTGCTTTTTTATAGAATTGCCAAATGTCGTTTTGTTTTATCGGGAACAAAACGAAACGGTTAGGGTCTTCTACCAAAAGAGGCTCTACCAGTGGAGTATTTGTCATGATTTTTATGAGAAGTTATAGTTCTGTAACTGATGTTGACTTCATTGCAAGATTCTCACATTCAATAGACTTCGCAGAAAGTCTAATATTAGAACTCCTTAGAATCGGAATATATTTTCAGTGAATATCAGAAAAAACTAATGGTTTAAAATTAAACTTACTTTGTATGAATTATATTAACGAAATTACAAATTTGATGGCTAATTAGATTTTATTTCGGGTTAACTATCTGTTTTTTTTGATGAACTACTAATTTCCTGTACAAATGAAAACCTAATGAAATTTGATTACAAAATTTTGAGTTGAAGTATTGCGATATAGCTCTATATTTACTATTTGATAAAGTAAAATGTTTTGTATTTTGAAGTTTAATTATCAAATTTAGAAAGCAATCGCTTTAATTGCTAATGATTTGAATTGATTTTATCAAGTCAATCAAATAAACTTTTCAAGTATTCATTAACCTTCTTTTTAAGTCTCTCATACTCAAACAATTCTCAACAAGTTAAAAAATGATAAAAAATTTTGCAGGGAAAGTCGCTCTCATTACAGGTGCAGCATCTGGTTTAGGCAGAGCTACAGCTTTATTGTTTGCCGAACACGGAGCGAAAGTAATCGTCTCGGATATTACCATTGATGGCGGACATGAAACCGTAAAAATGATTCAAGACAAAGGTGGAGATGCCACTTTTATAGAATGCAATGTTGCCAACGAAGAATCTGTTAACACGCTCATCTCCAAAACAGTAGAAACTTACGGACGACTTGATTATGGTATCAACAACGCAGGTATTGGCGGCATTTGGACGGCTACCCACAAATACCCAACCGATAATTTTGAGAAAGTAATGGCCATTAACACCACTGGCGTATTTATGTGTATGCGGGCAGAATTGGAAGTAATGACCAAACAAGGTTCGGGAGCAATTGTCAACGTATCGTCGGTGGCAGGTTTATCGGGCTTCCCGAATAATGTGGCTTATGCCGCCAGTAAACACGCTGTGGTGGGCATGACAAAATCGGCAGGATTGGAGTATGCCAAGAAAGGAATTAGAGTCAATGCAGTCTGTCCAGTATTCACTATCACGCCGTTGGTAACAGGAATGTTTGACGTAATTGGCGACGATATGAAGGATAAATTAGAAGCCTCTATTCCGATGAAACGTTTTGGCAAACCCGAAGAAATTGCGGATGCAATCGTATGGTTATGTTCGGATGCGTCTTCGTTTATCACGGGTCACGCCTTACCAATTGATGGAGGAATCATGGCGGGATGAGTTAATGGTGACGGAGAGATTTGTGACTGAGTGTTTTTTATTCACTCAATCACAAATCATAAAATCACTCACTCTCCTCCTCTTCTCCATTCAAAATCACTACTTCATCAATTGATGGGTATTTGAGCAATTTTGACATATCATTTTTCCAGAAATCTAAATCCAATAATTGTCCTTTATCGTCTTCGGTCAAAGTAATAACCACAGGAATACCATCGGTATCAATGTATTCTACTTGTATCAAATCTCCGACGTAACTATCGGGGTTATTATTCAAACTGATACTTCCCATTTTACCCCCTTCGTATTCAAAAACGTCTTCATTGATGGGATAATCTGCCAAATCTAAATTTAGGCTTTCTAATAAAAAAGTAATTAAAGCTTTTTCGTTGTCTCTTATTTTTCGGGTTTCCATTTTTATTTGTGATTGCGTGTTTGGTGAATTAGTGGGTTAAAAGTGCTAACTCTTTTTCTAAATTCACTCTTGCTTGTTCTTCAAATTTAAGGTAAAAATAATTAGTTTTAAAAATTCGTTCCATTGCCAAAAAGTGCTTTAAAACCTTCTTCCGACCAGCATTATAAATCAAGTCGGGATAAATGGCGTATTCTTTTCTGACGTTTTGATAATATTCCGAATACATTTCCCAAGACTGCCCCAAAACCGAAAGGTCAGCGTCGGTAAAAAAGTTTGTGTCTTCATTTTCACTCAAAAAATGTGCTTTTGTAGCCATGATTTGAGCATTGCATCCTTCTATTATTTCCAACGAAATTTCGATGGATTTCATTCGTTTTTCGGCTAATTCGGCACTTTTTTGTTCATTATCTGACTTCAAAGAATTGTAAATAACATCGTGATAATACAGTGAAAAAAGCACTACATCCCAATCTTTAATGTAAGTTTTCACCTCCGTTAATTGTTGCCATAAATTCTCTAAATGATTCAAAGTATGATAATGTCTCTTTTTGTCGGAGTAATTCCGTTCGATTTCAGCCCACAATTCCGTAATCAAATCTTGGTCATTTGTATATTTCGTCAAGAGGGCAATGAAAGTTTGTTTTAGCATTGTTTAGCAGGATAGAGTACCCTTTTTTTTGTACTTTTGTAAATATACTATCTAAGAATAGGCAAGAAAATAAAGTAATGGATTATTTACAAGGATTAAATCAACCGCAACAAGAGGCGGTACAACATATTAACGGGCCGTTGATGATTATTGCGGGTGCGGGTTCGGGAAAAACACGAGTTCTGACTTACCGCACGGCTCATCTTATCAAAAATGGCGTTGACCCTTTTCAAATTCTTCTTCTAACTTTTACCAATAAAGCAGCGGGTGAAATGCGTCAGCGGGTTGAGAAAGTTATCGGCAATGACGCTAAAAACCTTTGGATGGGTACTTTTCACTCGGTTTTTGCTAAAATCCTCCGTTTTGACGGCAAGCATTTGGGTTATACTTCCGACTTCTCCATTTACGATACTGACGATTCAAAATCGTTAATCAGAAGTATTGTAAAAGAACGTGGTTTGGACGATAAAATCTACAAACCAAATGTGGTTTTTAACCGTATTTCGGGAGCAAAAAACCGTTTAATTGGCCCTGACGAATACATCAATAATCCCGTAATTGCGGCAGATGACACGGCGGCTAAATTGCCAGAAATGGGTAAACTTTATAAGATTTACGCCCTCCGTTGTTTCCAAGCCAATGCAATGGATTTTGACGATTTACTCTTTAACACCAACTTACTTTTCCGTGACCACCCTGCGGTTTTGGACAAATACCAACGGAAATTCAAATATGTAATGGTAGATGAGTTTCAAGACACAAACGTTTCTCAGTATTTGATTGTCAAGAAGTTATCCGATATTTCACGCAATCTTTGTGTGGTGGGTGACGATGCTCAGTCGATTTATGCCTTCCGTGGTGCAAGTATTGATAATATCTTGAATTTGGAAAAAGATTATCCAAATATGACCACGATTAAGTTGGAACAAAACTATCGTTCTACCCAAAATATCGTGGAAGCTGCCAATTCCATTATTGCTAAAAACAAGAATCAGTTAAAGAAAACGGTTTTCACAGAAAATGAAGAAGGTTCGTTAATTGAGTTGATAAAAGCGACTTCGGATAATGAGGAAGGTCGCTTGGTTTCAACGCATATTTTTGAGTCAAAAATGAATTTAGGGCTTCGGAATACGGATTTTGCCATTCTTTATCGAACCAACGCTCAATCAAGAACTTTTGAAGAATCCCTCCGAAAACTCAATATCAAATACCGAATTATCGGCGGACTTTCTTTCTATCAGCGTCGTGAAATCAAGGATTTATTGGCATATTTTAGGTTTACGATAAATCAAAATGACGAAGAGGCTTTCAAGCGAATTATCAATTTGCCAAAACGAGGTATTGGCGATACAACCATTGCCAAAATCACGATTACTGCCTCTGAACAACAAGTTCCAATTTGGCAAGTCGTTTCAAATATCAAACAATACCAAGCGGGGCGTTTTGCCGATACCATCGAGGGTTTTGCCGACTTGATTAAGTCGTTCAAAATCATGGCGGAATCGGGCAAAAAAGATGCTTACGAAGTGGCTTCGCACATTGCAAAGTCGTCAGGATTATTGAAGGAACTCCACGAAGATAAAACCGTTGAAGGGCTTTCTCGCTACGAAAACGTGCAGGAATTATTGAACTCCATCAAAGAATTTGTGGATAATCCAGACGAAGGTGTGGAGGACAAAAACTTGAATACATTTCTGCAAAATGTTTCATTAATGACCACCGCCGACCAAGATGACCCCGATGGCGACAATGACCGAGTAACGATGATGACCATTCACGGAGCGAAGGGTTTGGAGTTTAATCATGTATATGTAGTGGGTATGGAAGAAGACCTTTTTCCGAGCCAAATGATGCTACAAAGTCGGGCGGATTTAGAAGAAGAACGCCGCCTTTTCTACGTGGCTATTACCCGTGCGGAAAAGAAATTGATGATGTCTTACGCCGAGACTCGTTACCAATGGGGACGCTTAAAACCTTGTGAACCAAGTCGTTTCTTAGATGAAATAGACCCAAAATATTTACAGTTTGCCAAGAATATTCGTCGTGCCGTTGAAGACACCCAACGTTTGCCACAAGGCTTTGTCAGAATGTCGAATCGTGAGCAAAAAATGCCCGATTTTAACACACCAGATACCAAAACGCCCATTGCAAACTTAATTAGACCATCTGCAAGCACTCGCCCAGCCGTAGTGGGGAATACCTACAAACCTTCCAGCGATTTCACGCCGAGCGATACTAAAAACTTAGCAGAAGGCGACCGTGTAGAGCATTTGAAATTTGGTTTTGGCAAAGTAAAAAAGATAGACGTAAACGGCACCGACCGCAAAGCAACCATTCAGTTTGAAGGGACAATTGGCGAGAAGACTTTGCTTTTGAGCTTTGCTAAGTTGCGGATATTGTAATGAATAAAAAAATGAAAATATCCGTAACCTTTATTACCCTAAATTCCGAAAAAACCCTTAAACCTGTTTTAGAAGCCATTTCGTGGGCGGATGAAATTGTGTTGGTGGATTCGGGAAGTACCGATAAAACCTTAGAAATTGCTCAAAAATTTAAGGCAAAAATCGTGCATCGGGCATTTGATGGATATGGTTCTCAGAAGAATTTTGCTACCGAACAGGCATCGCACGACTGGATTTTATCCTTGGATGATGATGAAATCCTTACCCCCGAATTACAAAAAGAAATCCAAAATTTAGACTTAAAAAACACTGAATACCAAGGGTTTAAAATTCCACGTTCATTGATTTTTTTAGGGAAATTATTGAGATTTAGCGGTGAATACAGACGATTAACATTAAGACTTTTCAATCGAAAATATGGAAATTGGAATGCGGAATATGTGCATGAAAGCGTGGAAGTGAAGGGAAAAATCGGTACGCTGAAAAATCAAATTCTGCACGACAGCTACCGTGATTTAACGGATTATTTCAACAAGTTTAATAAATATACTTCGCTCGGAGCAAGGACTTTGGCAGAACGTGGCAAAACGGCTTCGAGCCTAAAAATAATTTCTCGTTTCCCGACAACTTTTTTTAAAATTTATCTTCTAAAAGGCTCTTGCTTAGATGGTTACGCAGGTTTTATGTGGGCATTATTAACGGCGATAAATCCAGTGGTGAAATATGCGAAGCTGAAGGAAATGAGTAAATAACCGCAAGGTCACTATGACGCAAGGAAACATATTTAAGGAAACCTCCGCTTTGAGCAAAGGCTTCCTTAAATTAGCCAAGAATTAATCGTAGAAAATTGATTTTCAGGGCTTTGTAAAGCTAAAATTAAATTCTCTAATCGTTTCAGAAGCTTATCGTTGTCAATTCTTTTTACGTAAGTTGGCAATTGGTACGGACTCAAATCGCAAAACTCCCACGGGTGAAAATATAAACTCAAATAACCATCTTTTTTCAAGCATCTTTTTGCCGCAAACTGAAAATACCATTCTGGGTAATTTTTAAAACCTAACCAAAACAAAGGAATTCTTCCGATTGGTGTAACAGACGTTGGTAAAATGGTAATTTCTGGCAATTTGTAAACCGTTCGAGGTTTATCTAAATGATTGTATCGCCCTGGCAAAAAAGTCGGATTCATCGACGAATCGTATTGATAACCAGCCTTTTGCAATTTTGCATAACTTACAGGTTGCAAACGTGGCATTCTGAAACCAAGCACTTTTTGCCCACTAATTTCTATCAATTTTTCTCTCGATTTCCGTAAATCACCAACCTCAAAAGCTGAATGATAATAACCGTGAGAAGCGATTTCGTGTCCTTCTGCTACAATTCTTTTGATTTGTTCAACGTTATTTTCGGCGTAACAAGCCGTACAAAAAATGGTCGTTTTTACCTGATATTTTCTGAATAAAGCTAATATTTTTTCCATGCCTTCGTAAGACATTCGCATTTTGGTCTGAAAATCAACCGTTTGCCCAAATTCTTCGGGTATATCAAATTCTTCTAAATCGAAGGTTAAAAATATCTTATTCATGTTTTTTAAATTGGAATGCAGATGAATGGAACACGGATAACACGAATGCTACGCAACACAGATTTTAACAGATTTTTATCAGATTTAAGCATCAAAATATAGAATTCATGAAAATTTATATCCCTTTTTTAAATCTGTGCATATCCGTGTTGCGTAGCATCTGTCTCATCTGTGTCCCATCATCACTCGAAGAAGCGGATTTTCAATAATCTCATAATATTCCCGAACTCTTTTTTAATCACTTTCAAACCCATTTGTGAAAGAATTACGCCCTCACGCAAAGTCAGCGGAACGGTTGAAATGACTAAATTATTTTGCTTGCAAGCTCTCAGAATAAACTCAGTATCAAATAGATAGCGATTAATAATTGTTTTCAGAAATACAGTCCGTCCTTTCTGATTAAAACCCTTCAAACCACCTTGCGTATCAGTAAATGGAAGGTTCAATAATAACGAATTGAAAACGTGCGAACCCGAAGATAAAACCTTGCGGTAGCGTTTTAAATGATTGGAATACGAAAATTGTCTTTCACCCAAAACGATGTCTTTTCCTGCCAATAATTTGTTAATCATGGCCTGCATACAGACCAATTCAAAAGGGAAATCAACATCGGTATAAACTACAAAATCGTGCGTAGCCAATTTGATTCCTTCTCGAAGTGCATAACCCTTCCCTTGATTTTCCAAATAAGTAACATACTGAAAACCAGAAATTTGCGACTTCAAATAATCAATTTGATTTTCAGAAATCCCTCTCACCGAACCATCATTTACCAAAGTGACAAAAAATGTCAAATCGGGAAACAGTTTTTCCAAAGCTACAATATTTCTTTTTATGTCGGTGTGCCATTCCTTCTCCTCTGGATTATAACACGGCAATACAATATCAATCGTTTTGTTCATGGAGTGGTTGGTATTTTTGCGTGAAAACCAAATATTGTAAATGCAACCAAACCAATAAAACAGGCAAGGCTTTTAGGTTATAAGGAATTACGTATTTATCACGAAGGAACTTTGGAAAAATATCCGTTGGCGATAAGATTGTCAGTATAAAAACGAAAATTACTAAGGCTTTCGTCAGCCTATTTTTCGGACTAATCAAATACCAGAACGCCACACCTACTACTGATATAACGTGCGTGTTCGATTCGGCAGCGTGATTAAACAAAATTACCCACATCATCAAATACGCTACAACTGAAATTCGCAAGGTAACATCCTGATTTTTAACCAAAAAGAAACCATAAGCCAAGAATAACCCCAAGCAAATTAACCCCACTAATTGAATATAAATAATGGGAATTGACGTAGTAATTAAGGTACAAATCAAGCCAATAATTGATACGCCATAATTTACTTTATGGTCTTCTACCAACAATATTTGCCATTCAGCATACAATCTTGGCAACTGGTCGAACCCAACTACAAAGGCAGGTAAAATTGCTAAAACTCCAAAAAACAAGAGGTAAACCAACACATTTTTAAAGAAATTCTTCCGATAAAAAGGCAACAAAGCGGCGGAAATTCCACCGTAACCTTTGATAAAAAAGCCCAAAGATGACACAAAACCTGTGGCAACCGTTTTCTGATTTTCAAGATTAACAAAAGTCCAAACTATCAGTGCAGCAATCAATGGATTGGTCTGTAAATTATGCAAAGCCGTCATTAACTCCACAAAAATAAACCACCACACAAAGTTCTTTTGCTTGGCAGAAATCGGTAAAAATTTAATGGCGTAAAATACCGTCAAAGCTGAAAAAACATTCCACAGGCACATTCCTGCCCACATCGGTATCCACGTGAACGGAGCAAAAAACACCGCAAAACTTGGGTGGTACAAGAACAAATCAAAATATTCATTGGGATATTCTACATGAAGGTTTTGACGATTCAGCAAGTGAGCCGTTGAAGCTCTAAAGATTTTATAATTGTTGTAACTTCCGTGTAAATAATGCTGTAAGGCTATCACAAAACCTGCCAGTATATATATACCCAAAACAACTTTCTCCTGAGAAAAAAAGTTTTTTGTTTTAAGCCAAAATGTATTCATGAAATTGAGAAAGTTTATCGTGCAAAAATAGCAGTTATCTTCCGATTGTAAATAGATTCGTTCCGTGTGCAATCGTTATTTTCATTAAATTTGTGAAAAACTATCTCGAACGAAGAAATATTTTCCGAAATCGAATCTCAAATATCGAAAACATCCTTTGAAAACATACCTTCGCATACTCAAATACGCCGATTCTATCAAGACTTTGGCATTTCCATATTTTATTCTCTCATTACTTGCCAGCTTGTTCGGAATTCTGAATTTTACCTTACTCGCTCCGCTTTTGGATATTATTTTCAGAGACTTAAAGCCTGCTGATTTACAAGAGTATAGCCAAGAAATGTCCTTTTCACTCAGTGTCAATTATTTTAAATATACTTTCTATCATTATTTCTACGAAAGTATCAATTTGTATGGCAGATTGGGGGCTTTAAAGTTTGCTTGCGGAGCTATTGTTGTCTCAGTAATTCTATCAAATATTTTCCGATATTTATCTCAAAGAGTGCTGAAAACCGTTGAAGCTCGCACGATTGCCTCATTGCGTCAGGCGGTTTTTGAGAAAACGATGAAATTACACTTTGGCTTTTTCAATAATGAACGCAAAGGGAATTTAATGGCTCACCTCACAACGGACGTACAAGAAGTGG
>JAAFIU010000422.1 GCA_013298805.1 Cytophagales bacterium
AGGTGGGGTAAAATGTTGTTGCCTAAAACTAACAAAAAATGTTAATAAGAATCAAATTTTACAAAATGAATAAGAGCCAACCAAATATTATTCGGTTAGCTCCTATTTACCAAGTTACCCTAAAATATTATCTGTTTAATCTGTGGGCATTTTGTTTAACGCAAATCTAACCGAACCACATTTTCTACGTGATGCGTCTGTGGGAACATATCTACTGGCTGAACGGCTGTTACGGCGTACTTTTCATCTAACATTGCTAAATCTCTCGCTTGTGTGGCAGGATTACAACTCACATACACAATTCTTTTAGGAGCTGCTTCTAATAATGTTCTTACCACGGGTTCATCCATTCCTGCACGTGGAGGGTCTGTAATAACGGTATCTGGTCGTCCGTGTTGGCTCACAAAATCATAACTCAACAACTTACGCATATCGCCTGCAAAAAACTCTGTGTTGGTGATATTATTGATTTGAGAATTGATTCTTGCGTCTTCTACCGCCATTTCCACGTATTCGAGTCCAATCACCTTTTTTGCTTGTCTTGCTACAAAATTGGCAATCGTCCCCGTGCCTGTATAAAGGTCATATACAAACTCATAGCCCTGTAAATCAGCGTAGTCACGAGTAATTTTGTATAATTCAAAGGCTTGTTTTGAATTGGTTTGGAAAAAAGATTTTGGACCAACTCTAAACTTAAGGTCTTCCATTTCTTCAACGATATACGGCAAACCTTTAAAATTGACCACTTCTAAGTCGAAGAAAGTGTCATTTCCTTTGGTGTTCACGACATAATTCAAAGACGTAATTTCTGGGAACTTCTCGGCAAGATGATTCATCACCAAATCAATATCTTCGGGCTGGCAATAGGCAAATTGAACAATTACCATCAAATCGCCAGTATTGGCAGTTCTGATAACTACATTACGCATCGCTCCTTTTTCTTGACGAACTTGCTCATAATAATCAAGATTATTCTTTTGCGTAAAATCTCTCAAAGCCAATCTAATCGCATTTGAAGGGTCAGGTTGAAGATAACAATGGTCAATATCTAAGATTTTATCGTAACGTTTTGGTATGTGAAAACCGAGGGCATTTCTTGAAAATTCCTGTCCCGAATCAATCTGTTCTTGGGTCAGCCAACGATTTTGAGAAAAGGTATATTCTAATTTATTACGGTAATAAAACGTCTCTGCCGATGGGAAAATCGGATTAATTTCTGGCAAATTTACTTTAGCAATTCTTTCTAAAGCATCAGTAACCTGCTTTGTTTTAAACTGCAATTGTACCTGATAATCAATATGTTGCCATTTGCATCCACCGCAAGTACCAAAATGAGAACAGATTGTTTGTGTTCTAAATTTTGACGAAGGACGAATATTAAAAGCAACGGCTTCCATAAAACTTGACTTAGATTTCATGATTCGCAAATCAGCGTAATCGCCAGGAGCAACAGGGCCTTCTATGAAAACTACTTTGTCATCAATTCGACTCAAACACTTTGCTTCTGAGGCGAAATCTTCAATTAAAATATTCTCAAAAATGATATTCTCTTTCTTTTTCTTTTTCATCCTATTTTGTAATACGAACAATCTTGTTCGATGAAATATACTCAACGAACAAGATTGTTCGTCGTAACCTAAAAGCACAAAAGTACGGAGTCTGAAAATTAATATTGATAAAAAAGCATGAATTTTCGGAAAATGAGAGAATTTTGTAAAATATTCAACCACCATAAAACTTTTTTATGAAAGATAAAGTAGTAATCATCACGGGTGCATCATCAGGCATTGGTAAAGCATTGGCATTTTCATTTGGTCATGAAGGGGCAAAAATTGTTATTACAGGGAGAAAAGAAGCTCCATTATTGGAAGTGAGCCATGAACTTTCAACATTAGGCATTGACAATTTGCCCATCGTTTCTGATGTGAGTATCGAAGCTGATAATGCAGAAATGGTAAAAAAAACCATTGAAAAATACGGGAAAATTGACATTCTGATAAATAATGCGGGAATTTCAATGCGAGCGATGTTTGAAGATTGCGACTTAAATGTAATCAAAACGTTGATGGATATTAATTTTTACGGGACGGTTTATGCTACCAAATATGCTTTACCGTACATTAAGGCTACCAAAGGTTCAATTGTGGGTGTTTCGTCAATTGCAGGATACAGAGGTTTACCTGTACGTTCGGGATATTCGGCTTCAAAATTTGCCATGAATGGCTTTTTAGAGGCTTTACGCACGGAGCTTTTGCATACGGGGGTTCATGTATTGACGGCTTGCCCTGGTTTTACGGCATCAAATATCAGAGTGGCATCGTTGGGTGCTGATGGCAATTCAAAGGGCGATTCTATGCGAGATGAGGGCAATATGATGTCGTCAGAAGAAGTTGCTGATAGAATATTAAAGGCAGTCAAAAATCGAGATAGAGATATGATTTTGACATTGCAAGGAAAGGCAATTGTTTTGATAAATAAATTATTTCCAAAATTGGCGGATAAACTAACGTTTAATGCCTTAGCTAAAGAAAAGGATTCGCCATTGGCTATAAAATAAAATATTTGTCTGAACTATGATTTTTAAGATGTCGAGAATCAGGTTGAACGCATTTAAAATGCGAGTTATTTATAAAATTAAGAACTTTGCCAGATGAACTGGCAAATTTTCTTTCAAGACGTTCCCGATTTTCGTATAAATCGACGTAAAAGGCATAATTTAA
>JAAFIU010000164.1 GCA_013298805.1 Cytophagales bacterium
AGCTTGAATGATTTTAAATATCTACTTAGAAGCCGTTTTCATAGATGCTGGTTTATTAATTTATCAAATTAAGATAGTAAAATTACTTTATAAAATAACAAAAACTGGGATAGATAAAAATATTTTCTAAAAACTAAAAATATTTTTATCTATCCCAGCTACTATCCCAAACAATAAAAAACCCTTCATACGCAACGTATGAAGGGTTTTTTGTGGTAAAAGGCGGACTCGAACCGCCGACACACGGATTTTCAGTCCGATGCTCTACCAACTGAGCTATTTCACCATTAATTTGGTACTTCCCAATGTGTCATTTGGGACTGCAAAGGTAGGAATTTTTTTTTTAATACAAAACCAAACGTCAAAAAAAATTAAAAAAAATATAAATAGTATGCTTGCATAACATTTTTGTATTAACAATCTTTGTATCGTTTAGTTTTATCTGTAAATTGTGAAAGTTTAATAGTTGATTTTCGATATTCGATTACAAACATTAAACATTGAATTCCAAACATCGAATAAAAAAATGCACATTCTTCAACAAATTCTCTTTGTACTGGCTCTTGGTGGTGCTGGTTTTCTGATTAGCAAACGTATCGGTATTATCAAAAGTACCATTCAGTTGGGACGTGCGGAAGACCGCTCGGATAATCCTTCGGAAAGATTAGCTACCATGATTCGGATTGCCTTTGGACAAAAAAAGATGTTTGACCGTCCTGTCGTGGGAATTTTGCACTTTGTAGTTTATGCAGGATTCATTTTAATTAATGTTGAAGTTCTCGAAATTGTCTTGGATGGTATTTTAGGAACGCACCGTTTATTCGCTCCGTTATTGGGTGATTTTTATGGTGTACTCATTAATTTCTTTGAGTTTTTAGCGGTGGGTGTATTGGTGGTATGTGTGATTTTCTTGATTCGTAGAAATATTACAAAAGTTGAACGCTTACAACCTACTCGTCACCGTGAATTAAACGGTTTTCCTGTCATTGATGCCAATACGATTCTTTTTGCAGAAATTATTTTGATGACGGCTTTGCTGACAATGAATGCGGCGGATAGTGTTTTACAAGACATGGGGAATGAACATTATCACAAAGTGGGTGATTTTGCATTCTCTGGATTTTTGAAGCCTATTTTTAGTTCTTGGTCGGAAGGAGCTTTGGTTGCTTATGAACGCATCACTTGGTGGTTGCATATTTTGGGCATTTTGGCTTTTGCTCTTTACGTTACTTATTCAAAACATCTACATATCTTTTTGGCATTTCCGAATACCTATTTTTCAAATTTGAAACCTAAAGGTGAAATTCCAAATATGCCAGACGTAACGAAGGAAGTACAGATTATGTTGGGAATGGCTCAACCTGATGCTAACGCTCCCGCTGAAATTGCTCGTTTTGGAGCGAAAGACGTGAAGGATTTGACTTGGAAAAACCTCATGGATGCGTATTCGTGTACGGAGTGCGGGCGTTGTACATCGTCTTGTCCTGCGAATATGACAGGAAAACAACTTTCGCCAAGAAAAATCATGATGGATACCCGTGACCGTTTGGAAATTGTGGGAGCAAATATGGCTGCGAATGGAGGAAATTTTGTGGACGATGGCAAATCGCTTTACGGCGACCATATTTCTGCCGAAGAACTCCGTGCTTGTACTACGTGCAACGCCTGCGTACAGGAATGCCCAATCAATATTTCCCCTTTGGATATCATTTTACAATTACGTCGCTACCAAATTATGGAAGAATCAGATGCTCCTGCTTCTTGGAATGCGATGTTCTCGAATTTAGAAAACAACCAAGCTCCGTGGAAATTCTCGCCAACGGATAGATTTAATTGGGTTGAGGGGGTGAAATAATACAGACTTTAGGCTGTTCATTTTAAAATTACAGACTAAAGTCTGTGCTACAAAAAATAAAAACCACCCAAATGAAAACATTCTTAAAAATCCTCCTCGCAGTGATTGGAGTGGGAACAGTAGGTTATCTATCAGGTCCAAAACCCGAGGCTCCTAAATTGGAAGTTCCTATGTTTAAACTCACGGGAGACTTACCAACGTTGGAGAGCCAAATTAATGAAGGAGAAGCAACCGAAAAAGGACTTCGTCCAAACTGTCAGGCTCGTATCGTTTGGGCTGATTCTACCAAAAAAGAGAAAACAAAATTAGTAATTCTTTACATTCACGGTTTTTCGGCTACGCAAGAAGAAGGAAATCCTGTTCACAGAAATTTAGCCAAAAAATACGGTGCAAATCTGTATTTAGCTCGCTTGGCTGGTCATGGCGTTGATTTAGGAGACTCGACCATGGCAAAAGTGATGGCTGATGATTTTGTACTTTCGGCGGAAAGAGCCTTGGCAATTACTAAAACTTTAGGCGATGAAGTCGTAGTCGTGGCAACGTCTTTTGGCGGAGCATTGACTACTTATTTAGCTTCGCAACATCCCGAAGTTAAAGCTATTGTTCTTTATTCACCGTGTATCAAGATTTATGATGACAATGCTGAATTATTGGACAATCATTGGGGCTTAGCTTTGGGTAAAGCGGTTTCTGGCTCGGAAGTTAGAGATTTTCCACCTGCCAATCCAGAACACGCCAAATACTGGTGCCGTCATTATCACTTAAACGGTGTCATTGCTTTGCAGAATTTCTTAACGCACGCTATGAAACCTGAGACTTTTGCAAAGGTAAAATGTCCTGTTTTTATGGCTTATTATTACAAAAATGAGGAAGAGCAAGACAAGGTGGTTTCTGTGCCTGCCATGTTAAAAATGTTTGATGAATTAGGTTCAACCAATAAGCAAAAAATGGCTTTCCCCAATGCAGGAAATCACGTTTTAGCTTCGCCAATTTTATCAAAAGACGTTGAAAATATTCAGAAAGAAACTGAGAAATTTTTGGATAAGATATTAATTGAGTGAGTTGTGATTGAGTGATTTTGCGATAGCACAAATAAATCGACAGTCTATTCCTTATTATTAATTGTAAACCATACTACTACCATGCCACCAAATTTAATCCTTTACGCAGTGCCGTTCTTTGTCATCTCTGTATTGATAGAGGGCTATTTTTTGTACCGTGAACAACGTGAGAGAATTGAAATTAAAGATTCCTTCACGTCTATCGCTTTGGGGTTGGGCAATTTGGCTTCGGGTTTAATTACCAAAACTATCATGGCAGGGATATTTTGGTATCTCTACGAAAATTTCCACATTTTTACGCTTGATGGTTCGGCTTGGTGGATGTGGGTTTTAGCATTTTTTGCGGATGATTTGAGTTATTATTGGTTTCACCGTGAAGCTCATTTAATTCGTTATTTCTGGGCATCGCATAAAGTGCATCACTCGTCGGAAAAATACAATTTGGCTTCGGCTTTACGCCAAACTTGGACGGGGAATATTACTTTTTCCTACGTTTTTTACCTTTGGATGCCGATTGTAGGTTTTCACCCAATTGTCATTATTATCATGCAACAAATCAGTTTGTTGTACCAATATTGGATTCATACCGAAACCATTGGCAAGATGTGGCGACCGTTTGAATACATTTTTAATACGCCTTCGCATCATCGGGTTCATCACGGCTCGGACGTTGAATATTTGGATTGTAACTACGCAGGAATTTTGATTATTTGGGACAGAATGTTTGGCACATTTGTAGAGGAAACGCATCGTCCGAAATATGGATTAGTTGAAAACGTAAATACTTATAATCCCGTAAAAATTGCATTTGGCGAATGGATAGCCATTGGAAAAGACGTTTTAGCAAATCCTAAATATGCTTTGGGCTATATTTTCGGAAGACCTGGGTGGAGTCATGATGGGTCAAGAAAGACAGCTATTGAAATGAAAAAGGAGAAATAGAGAATAATCTATAAATCAAAAAAATTATGAAGGATGCCTTTTCTATTATCATATTGGCAATAATAGCAATAGTTTTATTAGATAGCTTTGGTTCTATTGCATCAAGATATTTTGAATTCAAATACTCGAACTTAGCGATTTTATCCTTTGCAATCTATGTATCTACCTCATTTTTCATTACCAAAAAAGTAGATTGGAAAATAGCAATAGCCACAACAGCAATATTGGGGATATTTGATGCAACAATAGGATGGAAAATATCAACAATGTTAAAAGCAAATATGGAAACAAAATATGAGATTACCTTTTTGAACATATTTTTCATGGCTTGTATATCGACAATCTTTGGATTTATTGGTTCTCTTATAGCAATGAAATTTTAAAAAGACATTGTCAAGCAAAATAATCAACAATAAAATGACACAAGAAATAGAATATAAAGTGCCAACGATGGCAGAAATGATGGCTTCTGGCGAAACTCCCGAAGTGCTTTTTTGGGTTGGTTGTGCGGGTTCATTTGATGACCGTTATAAAAAAGTAACCATTGCTTTCTGTAAAATTCTGAATCAGGTAGGCATAAAATTCGCCGTTCTCGGCACGGAAGAATCATGTACTGGCGACCCCGCACGTAGAGCAGGAAATGAGTTTTTGTTCCAAATGCAAGCAACTATGAACATTCAAGTATTGGATGGCTACGGCGTGAAAAAAATCGTGACGGCTTGTCCACACTGTTTTAATACCTTGAAAAATGAATATCCAGCTTTAGGAGGAAATTATGATGTAATTCACCATTCTACTTTCTTGCAAGAATTAATAAACGCTGGAAAAGTAAAATTAGCGGGTGGCGGAGAATTCAAGGGCAAGAAAATCACCTATCACGATTCTTGCTATTTGGGGCGTGCCAATGATATTTATGAAGCTCCAAGAGCGGTTTTAGAAGCATTAGACGCTGATTTGGTAGAAATGAAACGTTGCAAAACCAAAGGACTTTGTTGCGGAGCGGGCGGAGCTCAAATGTTTAAAGATGCCGAAAAAGGTAACAAAGAAGTAAATATTGAACGCATTGAAGATGCTCTTGAAACAGGTGCAACAACCATTGCCGTGGCTTGTCCGTTTTGTATGGTAATGATGTCGGACGGTGTAAAAAATAAAGAAAAAGAAGATTCTGTGAAGGTTTATGACTTGGCGGAATTGTTGTTGGAGGCGATGTAATAACCATTGAATCACATAGAAAAGATAGGTCACATAGAAATTAAAGGTTTAAAAAAAATACAAACAACTGATTATCAATAAAATACAACATTTATTGATTCCACAGACATTTCTTCGTAATTTTGCATAAAATTAACCAAAAGAGTAAAGACGGAAATCTTTGCTCTTTTTTTGTCATCATGGAAACCATCGTTAAAAAAGATATACGCAAGCAGTCGATAGCTCAAATAAAAGATTTTTTGGCTGAACATAAAGAACAAGCATTTAGAGCTAAACAAGTTTATGAATGGCTTTGGAAAAAGTCAGTTCAGAGTTTTGAAGAAATGACCAATCTTTCTTTAAAAACTCGTGAGTTATTAGCCGAACATTTTGAAATTCGTGCCGTGAAAGTAGCTGAAAAACAAGTCAGCTCTGACCGCACAATTAAATCTTCTTTTGAATTATACGATAAAAATTTGGTAGAAGGCGTTTTGATTCCTGCCGATGACCGTATGACGGCTTGTGTTTCCTCGCAAGTGGGTTGCTCTCTGACTTGTAAGTTTTGTGCAACGGGTTATATGGACAGAAAGCGTAACCTCGACCCAGCCGAAATCTACGACCAAGTGGTGCGTATCCGTGACCAAGCGGAATCTCACTACCAAACGCCACTTACTAACATCGTGTATATGGGCATGGGCGAGCCTTTATTGAATTATGCTAATGTCTTAGAATCAGTCAATTATATTACTTCTCCAGAAGGATTGGGAATGTCACCGAAGCGTATCACGGTGTCAACGGCGGGTATTGCCAAGATGATTACCAAATTGGGGGATGATGAAGTGAAGTTTAATTTGGCTTTGTCTCTTCACGCTGCCAATGATGTGAAACGCAACGAAATTATGCCTATCAATGAGTCAAACACCCTGGAAGCTTTGAAGGATTCTTTATTGCATTTTTACAAAAAAACGGGTAGTCGGATTACCTTAGAATATATACTTTTCTATCGTTTTAATGATTCATTGGAGGATGCTCATGAACTTTGGGAGTTTGCCAAACAGTTTCCTTGCAAAATCAATATCATTGAATACAACCCAATTGCCGAAGCAAATTATACCAATACTGACCCACAAACTTTAGCGAAATTTGCTGGATATTTAGAAGCCAAAAATATGATTATCAATGTTCGTCGCTCAAGAGGAAAAGATATTGATGCCGCTTGTGGACAATTGGCAGGGAAGAAAGCCCCTGTTGTTGCATAGATTAATAAATCATAATGAAGAACAAGGAATGTAGAATTAAGAAGTAGTGTATGATATTTTCTTCTTAATTCTACATTCCTTGTTCTTCATTCTTAATTCAAATTAGAATTAAGCCATCATAAAAAAATACTCTACTACTGCTATACCTGCCCAAATTATCATTGCCAAGCATAAAATCACCTTTCCAATAATGCCAGTAAGCAACCCAATCATTGAACCAATAGCAGACATCAATGCTTGACTTGTATCAGCTTTTCCAATAATTTCTCCTATAAAAGCCCCTAAAAATGCACCTAAAATCATTCCGATTGGTGTAAAAAAAATTCCTAATAAAAGCCCAATTGTTGAACCCCAGGTACCATATTGCGTACCTCCAAATTTCTTTGTTCCCCAGATTGGTGCGTAATAGTCGAACACACTCAGGGCAATTGTCAATACGGTAAAAATAATCAGCGTTTTACGGTCGAAATCTACATATTTTGTAGAATTCAGCATAAAAAGTCCAATCAAACTGATGGGGGGACCGGGTAAAGGAAGTACCGCTCCTGCCAGGCCAACACATAAGCAAGCAATAGAAGCTATCAGTAAAAGAATATCGGTCATTTATATTTTTGGATTTGAAGGAATGAATTATAGAATGATTTCAATATCTTGCGAAAAGTATCCTACTAAAATAAGTATAATTTGCTGACATGAAAAAACATTTAGCTCAATTAAATATTTCCAGAATTATCCCAGCCACAATGGAAGACCCTATTATGGCAGATTTTGTGGCTCAATTAGACACCATTAATGCTTTGGCAGAAAGTAGCAAGGGTTTTGTTTGGCGACTAAAAGACGATGAAAATAATGCAACAAACTTTCGTCCGTTTGATGATGACCGAATTATCGTCAATATGTCGGTTTGGGAAAGTATTGAGGAACTTATGGACTTTGCCTTCAAATCAGCCCATACCGTGGTGATGAAAGACCGCAATAAATGGTTTGAGAAGTTTGGGAAACCAGCCATGGTTCTTTGGTACATTGACGAAGGACATATTCCAACGGTGGAAGAAGCACGTGAACGATTGGAGTTTTTACAAGAAAACGGAGCAAGTGAGTTTGCTTTTGATTTTAGAAATAGGGGTTAAATAGATGTTGGGATTTAGGTGGAAAATTATTACCTAAATCCCAATATTTACTTATTCTTCGTCTGTACCATCGTCGGTAATGGTAGCCAAACCAACAATTTTATCGTTTTGAACTGTGATTTCCAAAAAGGAATCACTCGTTCCGAATTGTACACTTATAACAGTCACCCAATCATCCACGGTATTGTCCACATCACGAAGTTTATAGGATTTAGGAAAACGCTTTTTAACTTTTGACATTGGGTCACCAACTTTTAAGCCTCCTAAGTTTTCGAGAGCAAAACGAGGTGTTACCAATTCAAAACCACTCACATTGTCATCCATCACGTAAAAAGCATCTTTTCCATAACGGTACATCTCAAAATGATTGGCACTCTGTGCATCTGGTGTTTCTTCTTTACGAACGGAATCGGGCGAACCAAATTTTTCTAAAATAGTACCATAATTCACACCTAATTTTACCCCTGAAATGCTCATTGAATGGTAATTTAGTGTATCATAATCTTCCCCATCAATATTATTGGTTTGTGATTTAAAAGACGACAAAGTAAGTGTAATAAAAAAGGTAAGCAAAAGTGCTAAACTTAATGGTTTCATGAGTTGATATGCTTTGTGTTATTTTGTTAAAATTATTTATCCTGCTCTTCGGCAAGATTAATGAATGCTTCGGTAATGGCTAAACGGTTAGGGTTATCTTTTCTTATAATCAGGGCATTATGGTAACGAGTACCGTCTATGTCAATAATGGTTGTATTTACTTTTACAAATTCATTTCCTTTAAAAAACTCAACCCATTGGTCAAATTTTCTTTTTCGAGCAGATTGTCTGGTATCGGAAGAATCACAAATATAAATAATTACCTGCTCTGGAATTCTCTTAAAAAAGTCCATAAAAATGGACGCAATCGTAAATGGGATTTTAGCATCAAGCGGAGGGTTTTTCCCTGTGGGGTTTAATGCTACAGAAATGACAAACTCAAAAGCATCAATTGGGAAAGTTAAGTAACGTTCAAAAATATAAGATGTAGGTTTAAATTTCACTTCATAAACAATTGAGTTCACCGTTTCAAAACCATAAACGTTATCATTACCTCCTAAAAATAAATTTTTATATGCTAAAACTAATTCATTATCCTTCATTTATTTCTCTTAATTTTCTTAGCATTTCTTGAAATTCAGGTTTTTTGAAATCTTCCTTAGCTTCTCTAATCATTTCCTTTTTATTAGCCAATAATTCTTTGGCAAACGCAATAGCTCTTTTGCTACTTGGTCTATCGTTGGGTGAAACGGTTATTTCTATCATGACTATATATCTTTTGATTTCTACAAAACTACGAAATATTAAAACATCCTCAAATCGTAGCTAAAAACATCTTGCGGTAATGTAAAGGACTATATCCCGTCACAACCTTAAATTGCTTATTGAAATGTGATATGTTTCCAAAGCCACTTTCAAAGCAAACTTCTGCCACTTGTTTGTCGGTACTGGTTAACAAATTGCAAGCGTGTTTAATTCTGAATTCAGTAACTAAATCTAAAAAAGTCTTTTTCGTTATCTTTTTAAAATATCTACAAAAAGCCGTTTCGGTCATATTTGTCAAATGAGCTGCCGTTTCTAAATGAACTTCCTGCGTGTAATGCTCAATTACATAAGCATACACTTTATTGATGCGGTCTAAGTCAATCGGTGATAAATCGTATTTCTCAGACTGACTATCAATGATTTCAAAATCCTTAGAAATGGCCACTGTATTCAATAAATCTAAAAGTCCCAAAAGTTTTTGGAAAGGCGGAACGGTTAGCAAAAAAATCATTTCTCGGGCAACTCTATCTCTGGTTTTACCCGTAATATGAATTCCAGCCTTTGCTTTTCCCAATAACATTCTCACAGGTTGTGTTTCTGGGTTTTTGAAAAATGCTTCTCCCAAAAAATCCTCTTTAAATTGAACAACGATTGAACGTGACGAGTTTTCAGCACCAATTCCATCATTTTTCCAACAATGTGGAACATTTGGCCCTAACAAAACCAAATCTCCTTCTTGAAAATCAGCCACTTGATTTCCAACAAAACGCTTGCCTTCGCTTTTCAGTATAAGGGTTAGTTCAAATTCTGGATGAAAATGATAAGGGGCATCAAAATAGGGAAGCATAAATTGGCGGAATAAAAAAGAACCGTCCTTGGCATTGTCTAATTGTTCGAGGGAGGCTTTCATTTGCGGAAATATTCGTCAAATTGATTGAAAACAAAGTAGTTATGGTAAAAATGCACAAATTTTAGCAAAAAATGACAAAATACTTCTGAAATTTATTGAATTACTTTGCTAAAAATTACAACAACTCAAAAATTATCCAATGAATACCTTACAAAACTTACCTGAATTGTCCACTAATTATCATATTTCTCCCAATCAAATTGCTGATTATCAAAGCGATGGACACATTTTACTCCGAAATATTTTAAATGAAGAAGAAGTAAATATTTACCGAAACGCTATCGTAGATGCAGCCGACCACTTCAATACCGAAAAGCGAAAAATGGAAGACCGAGATACCTACGGAAAGGCTTTTTTACAGATAATGAA
>JAAFIU010000443.1 GCA_013298805.1 Cytophagales bacterium
TCAGAGAAAAATTACGTCGAGGAGAACTCGAAAATCGTAAAATTGATATTGAAGTTCGTTCATCAAATTCCCCAAATATCGGCGTAATGGGTGGACCAATTGACGAAATGTCAATGATGAATATTCAAGAAATGATTGGCGGAATGTTACCAAAACGTGAGAAAAAGCGTAAAATTACCATTGCCGACGCTCGTAAAATTCTTTTGGAAGAAGAATCAGCAAAATTAATTGACATGGACGAAGTGAAGGAAGAAGCCATCAGAAAGGCCGAAAACTTGGGTATCATTTTCATTGATGAAATTGACAAAATTGCTAATTCACGAAGCGGAAACGGTGGTGGTGCCGATGTAAGCCGTGAAGGTGTTCAGCGTGATTTATTACCAATAGTTGAAGGTTCGAGTGTGAATACAAAATATGGTGTTATCAATACCGATCACGTTTTGTTTATTGCAGCGGGTGCATTTCACGTGTCAAAACCAAGTGATTTAATTCCAGAATTACAGGGACGTTTCCCAATCCGTGTGGAACTTCAAAGTTTGAAAGAAGAGGATTTTTATAGAATCTTGAAAGAGCCTAAAAGTGCTTTGACCAGACAATATGAAGCCTTATTGTCGTCAGAAGGCGTTGAATTATCTTTTATGGATGAAGCTCTGGCAGAAATTGCACGTATAGCATTTGCAGTGAATGCAGAAGTAGAAAATATTGGAGCACGACGTTTACAAACAGTAATGTCACATTTACTGAACGATATTATGTTTGATATTCCAGACGTGATAAAGCCTAATACAAAAGTAGAAATCACTAAAGATTTGGTGATTGAGAGACTCGGAGGAATGGTGAAGAACAGAGATTTAAGTCAGTATATTCTTTAAACAGTAAACAGTTATCAGTAAGCAGTATTAATTACAATAACTGTTTACTGATAACTGCTCACTGACAAATATTACTTACCTCTTTCGTTATAGATTTTTTGTAATTTAACACCAACAAAACCTGCCGCAGCAAATAATGAAATGTAAAATGCCCAAGCAAGGTATGTTCCGAAAACTGTATCAGTCATGATTTTATGTTTTTGATTGTGAGATTTTCTAATTAAAATAATACAACAAAGATAAATCATAGATTCATAAGGATTAAAAAAATGAAGATTAAAAATTCATTATTCTTCAAATTCTTTTCCATAAAATCTACAAAACCCCCTTTGTTGACGGTAAAATATCTAAATCTTTGATTTCACGCTTGGTTGCCATTTTGATAGCTTTGGCAAACGCCTTGAAAATTGCTTCAATTTTGTGGTGTTCATTATCTGCTTCGGCTTTGATGTTCAAATTACATTTTGCCGTATCTGTAAATGACTTAAAGAAGTGAAAGAACATTTCAGTAGGCATTTCTCCAATTTTCTCACGAGAGAATTTTGCATCCCAAACCATCCAATTTCTTCCCGAAAAATCAATCGCAGCGTGAACCAAGGCTTCATCCATCGGTAATAAATAAAAACCGTAACGAGTAATTCCTTTTTTATCACCCAATGCCTTCAAATAGGCTTCGCCTAAAGCTAAAGCGGTATCTTCAATGGTATGATGTTCGTCAATATGTAAATCTCCCTCAACTTTTACCGTCAAATCTGCACCCGAATGTTTGGCTAATTGGTCGAGCATGTGGTCAAAAAAACCTAAACCTGTTTCGATGTTGGCTTTTCCTTTTCCATCCAAATTTAAGTCAATCCAAATTTTAGTTTCCTTTGTAATTCTTTCGACGGATGCTTTACGCTCTGGCAGACGGAGGAATTGATAAATTTCATCCCAATCTTTTGACGACAGAGCCGTTGCCACTTCTTGTTCTGCATTATCAAAAGGTTTTTCTCCTAAATAAATAGCCTTTGCTCCAAGATTAATCGCCAATTGCACATCCGTAAGACGGTCACCCAATACAAACGAATTTTTTAAATCATATTCTGTTTCATCAAAATATTTTTCCAACATTCCCGTTCTTGGTTTACGAGTCGGGGCATTTTCATGTTCAAAGGTACGGTCAATGTGAATTGTTGAAAAGTGAATATTTTCTCCTTCAAGAATTTCCATCATTTTATTTTGTGGCAACCAAAATGTATCTTCTGGAAAAGAATCAGTCCCTAATCCATCTTGATTAGTAACCATAACCAACTCAAAGTCAGACTCTTCTGCAATTTTCCTGAGATTAGAAATTGCTTTTGGAAGAAAAACTAATTTTTCGAGAGAATCAACTTGAAAGTCAATCGGCGGTTCGACAATGATAGTACCATCACGGTCAATAAATAATATTTTTTTCATAAAATAAACTTAACTGCCATTCAGCAGAAATGGACTACAAAATTAGCGTTTGAAGTGTAGATAATTGCGTTTTTATTAAAATTTTAAAGGAT
>JAAFIU010000130.1 GCA_013298805.1 Cytophagales bacterium
TCTAACCTTATATCAAGGATTTTAATAAAATTGGTGTATTTTCGTGTGTTTTCTGAATTCTTAAAATTTATATCAAAACCTCCGCCAAAGTACTGTTAAAATAGGCTAAATTCTTAATGAAGCCTGTTTCCCATATTTATCTTTTTATTTATGAATGTCCCAAAAACACGTTATCCTTTTCGCCAATGGTTGCTTTTGCAGTGCCAATTTTTCCTAAATGCGTTAAAATATTACACTTGTATTCCTGTACCTGTTTGGCTAAATTTTAATGAAAAAATAGTCCGTAAATCAACTATTTTTTTGCCTGTTATCGGGTGGATTGTGGGTGGAATTGTGGCTTGTACTTTTTATATTTCTTCACAGGCTTTCAACCCAGAAATTGCCATTTTATTGAGTTTTGTTGTGAGTGCATTGACCACTGGGTTAATCCATGAAAAAGGCTTTGCTCATGCTTGCGAAGGCTTGGGAGAAGGGAAATCCAAAGAAAATGTGATTGAAATTATGCAAGAAGCCAAACTCGGAACGTTTGGGACAATGGGATTAATTTTACTAATGAGCATCAAATTTTTTAGCCTCGAAATACTGGATAATCAAACGCTTATTTGGACAATTATTATTGCTCATTCATTGAGCAGATTCGTAGCTTTAAGTTTGAATTTATCGCTTGATTATATCGAAGAAGATGCTCAAAAAAACGATACGGTCAATGTAAAAATACACCAAAATGACTTATTGACTGCCTATATTTTCGCTATTTCACCCTTGTTTTTATATGCCATGATTACCAAAAACTTCTTTTTGTTTTTAGTTTTCCCTCCCTTGATTTTACTACACCTTTATCTTGCCTATTATTTCAAAAAAAGGCTCGGAGGATATTCAAATGAATGTTTTGGAGCAACTCAACAAATTTCAGAAGTGATTATTTATTTGGTTATTGTGGCAATTTCTACGTAGGAAATTTCAACATTTGTAAAGATTAAATCGCTCGTAAATTTATCCCAATCTTATCCATAATATCCAAAAAATCAGCGTGTAGTGGGGCTTCAATCGTTATTTTTTCTTGGGTGAAGGGATGCTCAAATGTTAAAGTCTTTGCATGAAGAAGCATGGTATTTAGTCCAAATTTTTCTTCAAACATTTTGTTGTGCTTACATTCTCCGTGGGTTTTGTCGCCAATTAGATAATGACGTAATTGAGCAAAATGCCTTCTAATTTGGTGTGTTCTACCTGTTTTTGGCGAAATTTCTGCCAAAGAATACCGTGATTTTGGGTAGCGACTCACTTCAATATCTAACTCTACTTTTTGCAAACAACGAAAATGTGTGACGGCATCTTTCAAAATGCCTTTGTCGTTTTCCAAAGGTCGGTCGGTCATGCCTTCGTCGGGTAAATAACCACGTACCAAAGCCAAATAGGTTTTCTCACAAGCCTGATTCTCAAATTGACGTTTTACTATTTGGTCGGCTTCCTTCGACAAGGCAAATAACAAAACACCACCCGTTTTTCTATCAATCCGATGGCAAGGACTCACCCAATGATTGAGTTGGTCACGGAGTAATTGTAGAGCAAAAACGCTTTCGTCAGCCGCAATAGGCGAACGATGCACCAATAAATTATGGGGCTTGTTGATGGCAACGAGATGTTCGTCACGATAAAGAATTTGTAGGGGAGTATTGAGCATAACGTCTGACAAAGGTAAAGGCTATGCTCAAAGAAATTGAAAGTATTTCAATTCTTTTTCGCAATTTCAACGGCATACACTTGATCTCTGCCTTCAAAATTGGCTCTGAAAATTATCCATTTGCCATCGGGCGAAAAATGCACATTTGGCTCAAACTTATAGCCATGATGCTTCATATTTACCAATTTTTCCGATTTTAATACATCACCTTCGGGACGAAAAAGGTAAATCCATTGTCCATCTTTGGCTTTAGCAACTTGTCCTGCATCTCCCCCATCGCCGGCAAAAAGCGTTTGGTCGGGTGAAATATTGAAGTGAATTGACCACTCATCACGTTGCATTTGATAGCGTTTTTCTACGCCCGTTTCAATATTTGTTCCTGCCAAATAAAAGGTTTGTCCCTTCGGAATTTGTAAATCAAACCAAATCGTTTTGCCGTCCCAACTCGGAAATTCATGTCCCGCAATTTCCATATCAACACTTCTTTTGTGCATCAATTTTACTTGCTGATTTTGAATATCAATTGTCAACATTCTATCCACTTTATGCCAAGGTCCTTCGTGACAAAACATCAACATATTTGGATTTTGAGGAACAAACTGAATGTGTCCCAACCAAGTATTTTCTTTGTAAATTTTCTTCAATTCACCCGTTTCAATATTTACTGTAAAAAGCGTATTGGGAATTTTAGCATCAAAAATTCTATCAAAAAAGTCTTTTTTCTCGGGAAAATTCTTCAAAATTTCTCTCTCCGTATCTCCTTCTTTTTGACCACCCGCCAAGATTTTTTCATCAGCATTTATCGTGGCAATCGAACCTCTGAAATCAGCAGGAAAAACGTACACCAAACGAGTTTTTTGCGTAACAATTGACGTAGCAAAAACGCTGTCTTTTCGTTGAAAAAATAACTCACCTCGTTTGGGAGCAAAGATTTCACCGCCAATTTTACTACGGTTAGTCAATGGTTTATTTTCTAAGGTTTTCAGATTGACCGAATACAACATTTTCCCTTCGGGCGTGCTGTTGTAAAAAGCCATTAAGTCGCCGTCTTTTTCCGCCAAAAATGGATTATTATGAAAGTAAAAACTTGCATTATTGCCTTCTACGCTTGATAAGCGTACCAATTTATGACCAGTATCTTTATCAATCCACGAATTTGGCATTGGAAAAACAGAACCCGTTTCAATCACTGGAACTTCTTTTTTACGTTTTTCAATTTGCTTTTCGGTCAATACAAATTGGTTAATTTTGCAATCTTTCAAGGTTTTTACGCCTTCTACTACCGTTGCAGCATTGAGTTTTGCTCCTGCATAATTGGTGTGCGTATGGTCAATCGGAAAGAAATCTGCTTTCAGTTTTGCTTCGCTTGATAATTCATATTTTACCGCTACCAACTCATTCAAATCCACAAAAAATGCCCCTGCTGTTTGAGCCGATTCTGCTGCCCATTTGGTGTAGCCATCTCTCGGAATTTTACCGTCTTTCCAAACATTGCGAGGCACGGGTGAAAACACAATGGCTGTGGCTCCCTTTTCGTTGGTTTCAATAATATATTTTCGCATATACCAACCGTAGGAATGCACGATTTCATGCTTTTTGGTGAGCATATTATCAATTTCTTGGGTTTCATCACCCGTTCCTTTGATTGTTCCTCTGGCACGAGTCGTATCATTGATTGTACCGCCGTCATTATGCCCAAATTGCATCATGACAAAATCCCCTTTTTTGAGATTTTTCAAGATTTTTTCCCAGCGTCCTTCTGTCAAAAAAGTACGGCTACTTCTGCCTCCAATGGCGTGATTTTCGATATGAATTTTAGTCGTATCAAAATATTCATGGATAAGTGTACCCCAACCAAATTGTCCGTCAGCACCTTTTCCTGAGCCATTTTTCACAGTTGAATCACCAATAATATAGAGCGTTGGTTTAAATCTTTGCTTGGCACTAATTAAGCATAAACAGCTTAAAATCAAGAAAATATATTTTTTCATGGTTATGTTATTTTACTTCATTTTATAAACCTCAGCACCCGCTAAAAGGAAACAGCCAACACCAAAATCATCGAAGTTAGGTACTTTTTCAAACGATAAAGGTTGTCCATCTTTGGGTTCTTTACCCGTTCCTTGCACGTAACCCAAAAATCCGTTTGGATGCACACAATCTTTCAACATGGCATTCATTGCTTTGGCAACGATTGGTTTGTACGTTTTTTTGCTAATCAAACCTTTATTAATTCCCCAAGCCATGCCGTAAGTGAATAGCGCAGTTCCCGTTAATTCTTTTCCTCCAAAATCGGTTTCGTCCATCAAACTCACATTCCAAAAACCATCAGCACGCTGCAATGGCACTAAGGCTTTCATCATTTCCAAGTACGTTTTCTCATATTCTGCACGGTGAGGGGCATTTTTTGGCATAATATCCAATACTCGAACCAATGCCGCAACCACCCAACCATCCCCACGTGACCAGTAGCAACTTTTGCCCGCTGGCGTTACGTAAGGCGGGTCAAAATCTTTATCTCTGTACCAAAGTCCTTCTGTCGGATTAAATAAACCTTTCTCACCCTGCACGTTTTTGGTGTGCATATACATTTCGTACATTTTTTCGTAATAGCGGTCGTCTTTATAAATCACACCCAATTGTGCAAAAACGGGCATTGCCATTTGTAAAGCATCAACCCAAGTCCAATCGTCCTTTTTCTCACTATTAACCATGTTATCCATGCACTCTTTGATGTCCTTGATACGCTCTGGTTTTGGGTCAATCAAATACAAATCCATGTACGTTTGTCCGCAACATTGGTCATCGCCATTACGGGTTTTTGTACCGTTTCGGAGTCCCCATTTGTGGGCTTCTCCCCAAGCAACTGCGTAATCGTAGTAACGTTTTTGTTTATCAACTTTATAAAGTGCCATCAATCCTTCATAATAAACGCCACGGGTCCAAATATTACTTGGGCGGGTTTTATCGGCTGCCCAAATGGGTTTGCTTACGTCAGACCATTCGTTCATAAAATAGTCATTGGCTGAAGTCAAAGCCTTTAAGAGCATAGGTTTATTAGGAAGTTTCTGAGCCTCTATTTTTGAGATACTCAATAACCCAAGAATTAATAAAAAGGCAATTCTTTTTTGCATGATTTTTCTGATAATTTGAAGTACAAGTAGTTAATGGGAATTACGGGGTCGCCCGTGCGGTTATTTGGTCGGTTGGTTTTGCAAGAAAGACACTACCAATTATTTGTATTAAATATCTGATAATCAGATTTTTGTGTTACCTAAATCCTAATCCCTACTCAAACTTATTTTTGTAACAACTGAACCGAGCTATCGTTTATCTCAAATTTCTTATTTTTCAATAAGTTAATAATTTCAGAACCTGCTAAAATTACAGGGCCATAGCCATGTGCGGCAAAAGGACTGATGGGACGATGATAATAGAAAGCGGGGTCAAAACCCATTCCCGTTCCTACGCAAGTACCATCTATTTGACCTTTGTCTGTGATTTTGGTTGCTACGGCATTCCAACCCAAAAGTGCCATTGGAGCATAAGCAAGCCCATCTATCCAACCACGATTGATGGCACGGGCAATGGCGAATGTATAAATTGCCGTTGCCGATGTTTCAAGATATGAGTCCTGACGGTCGAGTAATTGATGCCAAAACCCAGAACCTGATTGATAACTGGCTAATCCTTTTACGTGAGCTTTTAATAATGCTAAAATTTCAGGACGAGCAGGGTGATTTTCTGGTAAAACTTCTAATAATTCAACTTTTGTAAGAATTGCCCAACCGTTGGCTCTTGCCCAATGAAACTGCGGATGTTCGGTCATACCCTCAATCCACCCGTGCATATATACGTTTTTGTCTTTGTTGAACATCTTTTTAGAAAAAGACAGCACTTGTCGAGTGGCTTCATCAAAATATTTATTGTCGCCAGTGAGTTTTCCCATTTGTGCTAAAGCAGGAATTCCCATGAACATATCATCCAACCAAAGAGAATTTGGTTGCGGACGATTTCTTGCTAAAGTACCATCTTTCAGACGATGTTCTTTGTTTAAAATATAGTCAATATGCGAATCAATCAATGGACGAAAATTAGCTTTACTTCCTTCACGAGCTGCCTTAATCATGGCAGCACACATGGCACCACAATCATCCAAAGCGTGCGGTGTCAATAATCCTTTCAAAGGTCCTTTTGTTCCCCAATCGGCGTGTTCTTCCGTAGTTTTTTTGAAATATGGAGCCGCATTAGCAATGAACTGTAATCTTTTTTCAGAATACTCTTTAAAACGAGCATCTCCTGTGGCTTGACTTGCCAACAACATTGCTCCGTAAGTAACGCCCCATTCGTAGCTTACAATTCTAAAATCACCTTTTTTCAAAGCAGTATTTTCATCTATTTTAGATAAATCTGTAAGGGTTTCGCCCGTTTTTGAATTAATAAATTCGGCAGGAGTCACTTCGTTTAAATACGCATGAATTTTATCTAAAGAGTTTTTAATTTCTTCTGTTTTTGGAATTCCATAATTAATTGGATAGTCTGGTCTCAACAAGTGCAAAGGCGTATTAGAATCATTTGCATTCGTAACATTTCGTTGCGAAAAAAGGAATGTAATATTCAAAAAAAAGGTAAAAATCAAGAGCAGTTCTTTTTTCATTTTTTTCATTTTTTTGTTAAGATTAAGGTTAATCTTAGCATTAATACAGAAGATATATTTCTTTTAAAAGTTATATTTATTCATCAAATATAAAAGAATGAACAACGGCTTCCATCCTGTACTCTACTATCCAAAACCCTTTGCGTTATATGGCAAATTCTTGTCTTATTCAATGCTTAAAGAGTTCATTCTTTTAAATCTAATGATTTCCAACAAAGTAATTGAGCAAAACCTGTTTGGATAATTCATTGATTTAGGTGCTTTAGATAACCAATAAATACTTTCCAACAATTATTTATTGGCTTTCAAACCTGTAAAATATTCTCTGAAATCAGGTAGTAAAGAGAGCCTAATGCCTTTAAGGAATGGGAATCCAATAAAGTAACATTCTGAAACGTCCCTTTTTCCGTTATTTTGACCAGTTTGGAAATACTACTTTATTAAATTCCTATTCCTTATGAAAAAGTGTCTCTCTTGTTGACGATTGAAATGTTTGTGAAAATTTATTTGCCTTTTCTAAAGTCCAATATAAATAGAAGAAGAATTAACCAAAATAATAATGGCTCAAAAGCCTATTGACTTCAACCAATAAAATGAAAAAAGTAGTATCATTAATCGCCCTAACGCTATTTTTTGCCTTCAAATCGGCAGAAGACAAACCACGTATTTTCTTAATTGGTGACTCCACTTGTGCCAATAAAAATCCTTACGACGAACCTGAAACTGGTTGGGGACAAGTGTTTCCGCAATTATTTACCGATGCCGTAGAAATACAAAATCACGCTGTAAATGGACGGAGTACCAAAAGTTTCAGAACGTTGGGACATTGGAAAAAAGTGAGCGACCAATTACGTAAAGGCGATTACGTATTTATCCAATTTGGACATAATGACCAAAAGGAATCTGACACAGCTCGCTACGCACCAGCCCAAACAGATTATCGCAAAAACTTGATTCGTTATATCGAGGAAGTGCAAGCGAAAGGGGCAACACCAGTTTTGCTTACGCCTGTGATGCGTAGAAAATTTGATGAAAGTGGAGCGTCACCCGATGTCAAATTCGTTGACCAACACGGTGAATACCCAAAGGTTGTACGTGAAATTGCCCAACAATATCATTTATACCTGATTGATGCACATAAAGAAAGTCAAAAAATCATTGAACAACACGGTGTAGAAGGTTCTAAAAAAATGTTTATGATTTTTGGAGGAGGCATTTACGCTAAATTCCCGAAAGGAAGCGATGACAATACGCACTTTTCGCCTTACGGAGCGAGATTAATGGCAAATATGGTAGCCGATGAAATGGTAAAACAAGGTAATCCGTTAAGAAGCTTTTTGAAAAAAACCGAGTTTGCCGATAAATATGAATACGAATTACCCATAACTTACCGTCCAGCTTTCAGAAAAGACACTTTTAATATTGTTCGTTACGGAGCAAAAGCCGATGGACTTACGGTTAATACCAAAGCCATCAATCAAGCCATTGAATTGTGTAATGCAACAGGCGGTGGAACCGTTTTGATTCCGAAAGGCTTGTGGGTTACGGGACCAATCGTATTGAAAAGTAACGTAAATCTTCACTTCGAAAAAGCGGCTTTGTTGCAATTCAGCCGTAATTATGCTGACTATCCAATTGTGTTAACAACTTGGGAAGGGCAAGACTCCTACCGTTGTCAAGCCCCAATTGGTGGCTTTGATTTAGAAAATATTGCCATCACGGGCGAAGGCGTAATTGACGGTGGCGGGGACGTTTGGCGAGCCATCAAAAGAGATAAATTGACGGCTGGACAATGGGCAAAATTGATTAAAACGGGCGTAACTAACGAGAAAAAAGATATGTGGTATCCTTCGGAAAAATCATTGAAAGGAAACCTAATTCCGAACGCAGGACGATTGAGAAAAGATAGCGTCGGGACATATAGTATACGTCCATCTATAGAAGAATTGGAATCTTACAAAGATTTTCTTCGCCCAAATATGTTGAGTTTGACTCGTTGCAAAAACATTATTTTAGAAGGATTTACGCTTCAAAATTCTCCTGCGTGGACAATGCACCCACTCCTTTGCGACCATATTACCATTAAAAATGTATCGGTAAGTAATCCTTGGTACGCTCAAAATAGTGATGCTATCGACTTAGAATCTTGTCGTAATGGAATTTTGGAGGGCTGTAATTTCAGCACGGGTGATGACGGAATCACGATTAAATCGGGAAGAGATGAGCAAGGTAGAAAACGTGGCGTTCCGACGGAGAATTTCATCATCAAAAACAACATTGTTTACCACGCACATGGCGGTTTTGTGATTGGTTCAGAGATGTCGGGAGGCGTGAGAAATATGTTTATTTCGGACTGTACTTTTATGGGTTCTGACGTTGGTTTACGTTTCAAAACTGCCCGTGGACGTGGTGGCGTCGTGGAAAATATCTACGTGAACAACATCAACATGACTGAAATTCCGGGTGAAGCGATTTTATTTGATATGTATTATGCCGCTAAAGACCCAGTTCCTGCATCGGGCGAAGCCAATGAATTACCCGAAATTAAAGCTGAACCAATAAACGAAGGAACGCCACAATTCAAGAATTTCTTCATCAAAAACATCGTGTGTAAAGGAGCTGAAACGGGAATTTTGATTAGAGGTTTACCTGAAATGGCAATCAAAAATATCAATATTGAAAACGCAATTATCGAGTGCAACAAAGGCTTACTTTGCATTGAAGCACAAGATGTTAACTTAAAAAATATTACCCTTTTGACCCAAGATAATACCATTGGGCAAATCCAAAACAGCCAAAATGTAACACTTGATGGAATTAAATTTGGCACTAATGCTGAGACATTTTTAAAAGTGCAAGGCACTCGTTCAAAAGCAATTCGTGTGTTAAATACGGATATTAAAAATGTAAAAAATGGGGTTATGTTAGGAGAGAAAGTGGGAAATGGGGTTGTTTCTAAAAAGTAAATTTATTGACTACGATTCACACGGAAGTCGTCCTTTTGAAGGACGACTTCCGTAATCTTTAATTAGCCTGAACAATAAATAAAATATTATTTTCAAACAGTATTATTCTCCAAAACTATACAAAAACGGAGCTTTATGTGCTTTTCCCAAAAACTGCTTTTCGTGTCTCTGCAAAAGTCCTAATCCTAAAATTTTCCGTTGAAAAGTTCCTCGGTGTAGTTTTTCTCCTAATATCGCTTCATATACTTTTTGCAATTCCGTTAAAGTAAATAATGGAGGCAAAAGATTCGTACCCACTAATTTTCGTTCTAAATTTTCCCGTAAAGTCTGCAAAGCCTTCGCCACAATTTCGGCATGGTCGAGCATCAAATTTGGCAATTCATCCATATCGTACCAATCGCAAGAATCCGATAAAGCATCGGGCGTGGGCACAACGTCATTGTAATTAATTAGTGCATAATACGCCACCGAAATAAACCTATCCAGCATCCATTGGTAAGGCTCCGAATTGTGCCCATTTGCTTCTAAAATCATCTGCATAATTTCGGGTTTGTATCGAACTACATCGCCAAAGGTATAAAACTGCTCCAAATAGATATTTTCTAAACCTGTCCGCTCCTTTAATCCCCTTCTTACGGCATCATTCAAATTTTCATCTCTTTGCATAAATCCCCCGGGCAAAGCGTATAAGCCAGTATTATGGTATTTCATGATAAGGATTTTAAGCTTTTCTCCCGAAAAACCAAAAATGACCGAGTCATAAGCGATATGGCGTAAAAAGGCAGTTTCGTTCATTTTTTAGGGGTTGGATTTTAGGATTTAGGGGTTAGAGTTAGCACCATAGCTGTCAGGTTAAGTAAAATAAGTCAGAAGTTAGAACAAGGAATGGAGAATTGAGAAGTAATTCTGTGACTTTCCTTCTTCATTCTTAATTCCTTGGAACCTCCCAAAATAACTCCGTTAGGGGTTAAACCCACAATGGATATTGTTTCGGGAAGTTGAGCTGAAAACCTCCTAAACCCTAAAACCCAAGCCCTAAACCTTAAACCTTAAACCCTAACTAATATAAATTTTTCACAAATAAATAGGATTAATTTTAAAAACCAATTATTATTGTCTCAAAATGCGACAATAATAAACTTAACCTAAAAAAATGAAAAAAATAGTCTATTTATTCGGACTGCTTTGTCTTGCTAATTTTTCAGGAATGGCACAAGGAAATAATGCTTTTGCGGTACAAACCACCATCGAAAATGGTGTAATTGAAGGAAACTACGATACTAAAACAGGTGTTCAAACTTATTTCGGAATTCCATTTGCGAAACCACCCGTTGGAGAATTACGTTGGAAAGCTCCACAACCTCTTGATAATTGGTCGGGTGTAAAAGAAACCAAAAAATTCGGTGCAAGACCGATGCAAACTATTGTTTTTGGCGATATGAATTCTCGCTCAAATGGACTTAGTGAAGATTGCCTTTACTTAAACGTTTGGACTCCTGCCAAAAGAAATACCAAAGATTTACCCGTCTTAGTATATTTCTACGGTGGTGGAAACGTAGCAGGTGATGCTTCAGAGCCACGTTACGACGGCGAAAGCATGGCTAAAAAAGGAATCGTGGTAATTACTTGCAACTACCGATTGAACGTTTTTGGCAACTTCGCTCACCCAGAATTAAGTGCTGAAACATCTTACAAAGGTTCTGGAAATTATGGTTATTTCGACCAAATTACCGCATTGAAATGGGTACAAAAAAACATCACTAAATTTGGTGGTGACCCTAAAAAAGTAACGATTGCTGGGGAATCAGCGGGTTCCATTTCGGTGAGTTATCAAATGGCTTCTCCTTTATCTAAAGGATTAATTGCAGGAGCAATCGGTGAAAGTGGGGCGGGAATCAACCCAACAATGTCGCCTGTAACCTTAGCAGAAGCAGAAAAACAAGGAGCAGAATTTGCGAAAAATGCAGGCGTTCCTACACTAAAACAATTGAGAGCATTATCAACAAGAGAGCTTTACGAAATATACAACGAATCAAAGCGTTTCGGTTTTCCAGTTGTTTTAGATGGCTATTTCCTTCCAAAAACACTTCCTCAAATTTTCGGGGCAAAAGAACAAGCTCAAGTTCCTCTTTTATTAGGTTGGAACTCTGCTGAAATTCCAGGAATGGCATTTATGCAAGGAAAACCTTACAACGAAGAAAACTATGTTGCAAGAGTGAAAAAGGAATATCCAACTGATTTTGAAGAAGTTTTAAAATTATATCCTCATGGTTCTGAAAAAGAAATTGAACTTTCGGCTACTGCTTTGGCTGCGGATAGATTCATTTCATACAGCACTTGGAAATGGTTTGATTTACATCGCAATAATTCTTCACAGCCCGTTTATCGTTATTTATACAGCAAAATCAGACCTGATTTAGTAGATAATTCTATGGCTTCGGGTTTAGCGGGTGGAACGGTTAAGAAAGAGGGAAATACTCCAAAACCTCCTGTTGCAGTGGGTGCTCCACACGCTTGCGAAATTGAATATTGTATGGGAAATCTTCATTTGGTGAAAGAGTATGCTTGGTCAGCGGATGACTTTAAGGTTTCAGATACAATGTTGAATTATTTTGCCAATTTCATCAAAACAGGAAATCCAAACGGAGATAAATTACCAGAATGGACAGCTGCAAAAGCAGGAGACGCAACGCCTCCAGTAATGATTATTGATACAGAATCAAAAACAGTAAAAGCCACAAACGATGCTCGTTATGAGTTTTTGGATAAGGCTTATAAGAATAAATAAAGCGATTTACGATTGGTTCGATTTACGATGGAAAATACAACCAGCCATGAATCCAATCAATCGTAAATCTTAAATCGAATTAATCATAA
>JAAFIU010000015.1 GCA_013298805.1 Cytophagales bacterium
AAAAGTAATAAAAAAGTCGATAAGAACTCAGCTATTCTCAAAATCAGTAAAAATTACTCTAATCTTTTGCAAAAAGTGGCATAAACCAAAAGCTGTCCCAAAATTACTTTTGAGACAGCCTCATTTCATTTTTATCCCAATCTCAGAACAAACCTATCATTAATGCCACGCTCGAAGGTAGGATAGTAGATGAGAAAACTCGTGAGCCATTAATTGGTGCTTCGGTCATTATAAAAGGCACAACAAATGGTGGTTCAACAGATGTAGATGGTCGGTTTTTCTTGAAAACTGGTCAAAAATTTCCCTTCACTTTATCTATTCAGTATGTTGGTTATTCATCAAGAGAAATTATTGCAAATAGTAGCAATATTGTAATTGACTTAGTTCAAGACTCAAAAGAACTTAACGAAATTATTGTTGTAGGCTACGGCACACAGGAGAAAAAGAACTTGATAAGTTCTGTGGTAAAAATCAATCCAAGAGAAACGCAGCAAATTCCAGTAGCAAGTTTTGATGCACAACTACAAGGACAAGCAGCAGGGGTTCAAATAAATACATTTTCGGGATTACCTGGCGAAGGCGTGAGAGTTCAAGTCCGAGGTACTGGCTCTATCAACTCAAGTAATGACCCTTTATATGTAATAGATGGTGTTTTTGCGAATAATAACACTTTATCAACAATTAACCTTGGTAGTAAATTCACTTCTCCATTAGCCGATTTCAACCCTTCGGATATTGAAAGTATAGAAGTCTTAAAGGATGCAAGTGCAGTGGCTATTTATGGCTCAAGGGGTGCAAATGGTGTAGTATTAATTACAACCAAAAGAGGTGATTTTGAGTCTAAAAAAACAAAATATAGCCTTAATCTTTCACAAGGATTGCAATGGGCTGACCCAAGCCGAATGTGGGAATTGACTACTGGTCCAGAACACGCCATGTTAGTGAATGAAGCCTATACAAATTCAGGTATTGAAAACCCTGCTCAGACAAAATATTCGTTTGCAACTCGACCTTTCCAAGCTAACGAAAATGGAGTAGCCGCTCCGTTTGCTGCCACGAAAAGAGGTACGCCAGAGCAGCAAGGAACTTATGACCGTTTAGCAAAAGTATTCAGAACAGCTCAAGTAAAAAACTATGACTTTAATGTCCGTGGTGGAAGTAATAATATTCGTTATTATCTTGGACTTGGCTACACTAACCAAGAGGCGATATTAATTCCTTCTGCCTTTGAACGAGCAAGCGTAAAGTTTAATTTCGATGCAAAATTGAATGAAAAAGTTACCTTGAGTTCGAGCAATGGAGTATATCGTTCTTTCAGACAACAAGTTAGAGGCGGTGCAGGACAAGAAGCAGGTCACTTACTGGCCGCATTACACCATCCAACGTACTTCCCTTTTACCAATCCAGACGGTACCTTTTCAAGGGGTTCAATTTATGAAAGTATTGACAATCTGATTGACATAAATACCACAAATATTTCGACTGTAAGTTTACGTTATTTGGGGAATCAAGCTTTGGAAGTCGCAATTTTACCAAATCTAAAATTCAAAACTTCATTCGGTTTAGACTATAACCTATATAACGAAAAAGAATATTTTAATGACCAAACTCAAATTGGCGGCGTGTTAAACCCAGGAGGCTATAAAAATGAGGTAAATACTAATTTTAGTGTGTTCTTGAACGAACAAACCTTAGCGTATCAGAAAAAATTTGAGAATGGACATAATTTTAGTGCCTTAATTGGAAACACAATTCAATCCACAAATTTGCAGGTGCTTTCTGCTACTGGATATGGATTTCCTAATAATTCTTTCCAACAAATTGCCGCAGCATCCAATAGAACTGCTTCGCAAAGTGCCTCACAATCTACGCTCGCTTCTTTCTTTGGAAGGGTAACGTATAATTATAACGGTAGATAC
Source organism: Cytophagales bacterium (assembly GCA_013298805.1). GTDB lineage: Bacteria > Bacteroidota > Bacteroidia > Cytophagales > Spirosomataceae > Arcicella. The sequence goes on from JAAFIU010000015.1 coordinate 1,920, forward strand.
TTTTTGGAAGGAACTTTCAGAGCCGATGCCTCTTCAAAATTTGGTGCAAATAACCGTTGGGGATATTTCCCAGGGATTGGAGCAGCATGGCGACTTAAACAAGAACCTTTCTTACAAAATATACGAGCAATTTCTGACTTAAAATTACGATTAAGTGCAGGAACAGCAGGAAACCAAAACGGTATCAGTGATTTTGCCGCTTTGGGATTATGGAATGGTTCTGCTCAATATTCTGACAATTTAACCAGTGGTGATAAATCTGGCACGGCTCCTTCTCAATTGGCAAATCCAGACTTGAAATGGGAAAAAACAGCAACATATAATGCTGGTATTGACTTAGGGTTATTTAAAGACAGAATCTTATTTGACATCAATCTTTATTATAAATACACAACCGATGCTTTGCTCAATGTACCAATTCCAGGCAGTACGGGGTATTCAAGTGTGTTAGCCAATGGTGGTGAAGTAAGTAATAAAGGAATTGAAGTAGGCGTTACAAGCACTAACGTAAGAAGTAAAAACTTTGAATGGACGACAAGTTTTAACATTGCAAGAAACGTAAACCGAGCCGAGAAATTAATCAGCCCAATTACGTTTGAAGCTCGTGAATATATCCGTACTCAGCAAGGTGAGCCATTGGGTTCATATTGGCTGTACAAACAATTATATGTTGACCCACAAACAGGAAATGCCGTGTTTGATGACGTTGATAAAGACGGAAAATTAACTTCAGCAGACCGCCAATTAATGGGCAATTTAATTCCAGATTTCTTTGGGGGAATTACCAACCGAATTTCATATAAGGGCTTCGACCTGAACTTGTTATTGACCTACCAATACGGCAACAAAATTTACAATTTTAACCGCTTCATTTTGGAAGGTGGTGGAACAAGAGACGCTTCTCGTTCAATCTTGAAAAGTCAATTGGGAAGATGGCAAAAACCTGGGGATGTTACTGATATTCCTCGACTTACATTCTTTGGTAACAACTATACTATTGAACAAAATAGTCGCTTTTTAGAGGATGGTTCTTTCTTGAGAGTCAAATCCTTAACCTTGGGTTATACCTTACCAGCTCAGGTAACTTCAAAACTCGGATTGGATAAAGTTAGACTTTATGCTCAAGGCACAAATCTTTGGATTTTTACAAATTATACGGGTGCAGACCCAGAATCATCGGGAAGTGCTTTACAAAACCGCCAAGGCTTAGATACCGCAACACCACCACAACCTATTGGTATTCAGTTTGGTGCGAACATCTCTTTCTAAGGAAAAATCATTTTAAAGAATCAAGAACATGAAAAAAATATTAACATTTGGGTTGATACTTTTAGGTTTTAGTTTACAATCCTGCAAAGATTTTTTGGAGGTAGAACCACAAGACCAAGTATCAGATGAAGCAACAATTTTTGATAAAACCTCTGCGGAAACTGCCGTGAGAGGTGCTTATCGGGGACTGGCAAACTTAAATTATGGTGGTGGTTTTCAAAATACCATTTTACAATCGGGGGGCGACGTTTTTTCGGTTAATGTAGGTTTAACGGACCTTTCGGTAACTAATTACGACTTGCGTTCGGATATTCCTTTCTTGCAAACGTATTGGAATAACAACTACAATACCATCAATCGGACTAATCATATCATTGAAAAAGTACCGTTAGTAACCGATATAAAACTAACGACCGATTTGAAAAATCAGTTTTTGGGAGAAGCCTATTTCATTCGAGCATTGTCGTATTTTGATTTAGCAAAATTATACGGAGGTGTACAGGTTTTCTTGACACCCACTAAATCATATACTGAAAAAATAGGTGTTAAAAAAAGTACACAAGCCCAAGTTTTCGCCCAAATTTTGGATGATTTGAACAAGGCAGAAGGGCTTTTACCTACAACAGTAGTGAGAAATAGAGCAACAAAATTTACGGTTTATGCCCTCAGAGCAAGGTTATACTTATATCTAAATCGTTTTGATGATGCAGAAAAAGATCTCAATTCAATCTTAGTAAATACGTCTTACCGATTGATTAAGCCTTTCGCTTTGGCTACTGGAACAACTGAATCGGTCTTAGAATTGACCTATACCATCAATAACCAAAACCCAGGGTTTACACTGTGGCAAGGAAATCGTCAACTTTCGCCAACGGCTACTTTACACAATTTATTAAATGACCCCAAAGTAGGTGGTGGTCGTAAGATTTTGTCAAAATTGAATACTTCCAACCAATATATTGGCAGTATTTTCCCAACTAATGCGTCCGCCAATTATGTAATTCGGACAGCTGAATTATACTTAAACCGAGCAGAAGCACGCTTGAAAAAAAGTAATCCTGATATAACAGGTGCATTAAGTGATTTGAATATTGTAAAAACTCGTTCTGAGATAGCAGTAAGCTCCGCAAATACGAAAGAAAGCTTATTACTCGAAATCGAAAATGAAAGAAGAGTAGAGTTTGGATTAGAACCACACCGTTGGTTTGATTTAGTACGGACAGGAAGAGCCGCAGAGGTACTAAAAGTCAATAATTCCAATAAATATATTTTTCCAATTCCTGCCAATGAAATTCTGGTAAATCCAGTATTAGAGCAAAATGTGGGCTATTAAGTTACTGTCAATCAATAAACTATTCAGCTCAAGATGAACTTGGATAGTTTATTGATTTTTTGTCACTATTAATTGTCTCTTTTCCAAAAAACAAAAAACTAATGACTGAATTAACTCCAAATAATGCTCCTTCGAGACCAGAAAATTGGCTTGAACGATTGCGTAAAAAGCTATATTCCGTAGTAAAACCTGATTTAACATTTAAACATTGGAAAAGCTGGGAAATTAGCCTTTTCAGATTCACTTTCCTATTTTTAATTCTCATGGTTGTTCCATTAGACTGGAAATTTTACCGAGAAGTATTCTCGATTAACTGGTTGGATTTCAACTTTTATGATTTACTGAAATTATCGAAATATCAACCTCAGTTTTTCCCTAATGTAGAAAACAATATTCCACTTTTTGGCTTTGCGGGTTTTATCAATTGGGGCGTGATATTTATTATTGCACTAATCGGAAGCCTAATTTGGGCAAATTTCGATAAAGAGCGTAAGGAATTTACTGTTTTATACTATTGGCTTCGAGTAATTGTCCGTTTCCGTTTGGCAATTGTGCTGATTACTTACGGTTTTTTCAAGCTTTTTCCGCTACAAATGCCTTATCCGTCATTGAGTAATTTATTAACAAACTATGGCGATTTTTTTGCTTGGAAAATCTATTTTCAAACAGTTGGAATTGCTCCAAAATATGAATCGTTTTTGGGATTTGTGGAAATAGTGGCCGCATTATTAATCCTTAATCGTAAAACAGTTACGTTTGGCGTAGGGTTGATTATCGGATTTTTGGGGAATGTTGCGGTTGCTAATGGATTTTATGACATTGGAGAACAGTCGCTAAGTACATTAATTGTATTTCTTGCATTCTTTTTATTTATCTATGATATTCCAAGACTATATGATTTGCTGGTAAAGGAAAAATTGGCAAAAGCAAACAAGTTTATTCCAGATTTTTCAGACCCTACCATACATAAATTAAGATTGTTTGCACGCACCTCATTTTTCATTTTTGTAGCTGTTTATACTTTCAAAACCTACGATAGTTGGGCTAATGACCCGTACAAATACCCCAAAGCAGCAGGGTTGAAAAACGCCTACGGTCTCTACGATGTAAAAGAATTTGTATTAAATAAAGACACATTGGCTTATTCTAAAACAGATGCAAATCGTTGGCAAGATGTGGTTTTTGAAAAATGGTCAACGCTTTCTATCAAAGTAAATCGTCCTGTAAAAATTGATTTATCCAACGGAGAAGGTTATCACAAAGCAGACATTGACCGCAATTATGAAGTAGCAGGTTTTGCAGGTCGTCACTATTTTCATTATCAGATTGACTCCTTAAACCACACATTATCATTACAAAATAAGAATATTAATCATCGTGATGAGAAATTGACTTTGGCTTATAAATGGGCAAATGATTCAACGATTGTGCTTTCTGGTTTGAACGAAAATCAGAATTCTATCCACGTAGTTTTATCAAAAATCAATAAGAAATTCTTAATGTTTGAAGGTCGTCGTCGTCCTGTAAAACTGTAATGTTATCTTTTCATCTTTAAAGAGAAAAAATATGTCAACCATAGATATAAATAGCGAATTGACTCAAAAGAGTTTAGATTCAAAGCAAACGGAATCAGTTTCAAAAGCTGATTCGTCAAGTAATTCACGGATTTGGACAAACACTCAGAAAATATCATTTCGAGTTGCTTTCATTTATTTTTTGTTATTATGCTTACCCACTTATACGGCTTTTTACAAGCATTTATTTGGGTTAGAGTTTTCTAAAATTACCTATCATGATTTTCAGAGTATTGTGGCATTCTGGCCACCTCAATTTATCTTGATAGAATCGGAGGAAGGAGTTTTTGGACTTTTTAACTACATCAATTTGTTTTTAGTTTTTGTGGTGGCATTAGTTGGTGGTGGTATCTGGACATTGCTGGATAAAAAAGCCATTAATTATAGCAAACTTTATTACTGGATTCGAGTATTAGCTCGTTACCGTTTAGCTTATGGAATGGTAGGATGGGGTTTGAAAAAAGCCTTTCCTATGCAAATGGTTTACCCAACAGTGGGAATGCTAAATACTTCTTTTGTAGATATGGCAGAGAAAAAACTGTATTGGTCGCACGTTGGGGTTTCTTTTGAATACACAGTATTCTTGGGCTTTGCTGAAATTATTCCAGGTTTGCTGTTATTAAATCGTAAAACTTCGGTTCTTGGGGCAGCCTTGGCCGCCGTTGTTACCTTCAATATTTGTATTGCCAATCATGCTTATGATGCCGGTGTAGCCGTTCCTGCTGCCTATTTTGCCTTAATCGGTACATTTATCGCTTGGTACGATTTACCCAAAATTTGGAATTTAGTAGTCAATGAAATTGACATACAACCGTATCGCTATTATCCAACTTTTACCGAAAAATGGGAACGAAACCTTCGTACTGGAACAAAATTGGTCTTCAATACCCTATTTGTTCCAGTGGCTGCAGGACTTTGGGCTTATGGTTTTTTCAATGGAAATAATTACAACATTCCGAGTACACCAGGGCTGAAAGACTCAAAAGGATACTATGATGTAACATCTTACAAGCTAAATAATAAGTTGATTCCATATACGCCTTCTGACTCGCTTCGTTGGCAAGATGCGACTTTGGAGGCATGGTCATCATTGAGTTACCGTACTAATCGAGGGGCTATTGTGGACCGCATGATTGGGTATTCGCCCCTTCGTGTAAAAGGGGATAAAAAGAATACTAAACTCAATCAAGTCAATACGCAAGATTCAGATAAGTTGGCAAAACAAAAACGTAATCGTGATTTGGGCGTGACACGTTGGGAAGTAGGTGGAATGGCGGGCGAGCGTCGCTACTTCTTCTATAAAACAGATACGGTAAACCATGTACTGAATTTGCAGAATAAAAACAAAAATCATGAAGATGAAAAGCAAGTGTTGCATTATAGTCGCCCAACACCTGACCGCATCATTCTGAAAGGTACAAATGAATTTAAAGATTCTATCGAAGTAGTTTTGGATAGAAATCATAAAAAATATCCGCTTTTGGAAGGTAGAAGAAAGGCTATTTCATTTTAGTTAATACGAGACTAACGGCAATAATTTGCCGTTAGTTTTTTCATAATTCATGAAACAAAAAATTATTATTGCAGGAGGAACTGGTTTTTTAGGGCAAGCAATCATAGATTCATTTTCAAATACTGATACAGAAATTATTGTATTATCCAGAAAAATCCATCCTGCTCGCACCAATGTCATTTACGTACAATGGGATGCAGAAAATGAAGGTAATTGGCAGACGGTATTGGAAAACAGTACCGCTATCATAAATCTGGTTGGTAAATCGGTAAACTGTCGTTATACCGAAAAGAATAAGCAAGAAATTATTCAATCACGGGTAAAATCAACGCTGTTAATTGCACGAGCTATTTTAACCTGCAAAAACCCTCCCAAAGTATGGATTAATGCCGGTTCTGCTGCAATTTACGGAGACGGTGGCAATCATATTCTAACCGAAAATTCTCCATTGGGTGATGGATTCCCTGCTGAAGTCTGTAAATTTTGGGAAGAAGCTTTTTTCAAAATTCCAACGCCAATGACTCGAAAAGTGCTTTTTAGAATTGGCTTAGTTTTTCAGCGTAACATCGGTTTATTAGCTCCATTTAAAAATATCGTAAAGTTTGGATTAGGTGGTAAAGTAGGTTCTGGACAACAGTACATCAGCTGGATTCATCAAGATGATTTTACGAATATCATTAAATTGGCAATTGAACGGAATGATTTTAAAGGAATTTACAATGCTTCCAGTCCCGAACCCGTAACCAATGAAGTCTTTTTAAAAACCCTTAGAAAGGCACTCAATATTCCATTTGGAATTCCAACACCTGCATTTATGCTAAAAATTGGAGCAATTTTCATTGGAACAGAAGCAGAACTATTATTGAAAGGAAGAAGAGTAGTTTCATCAGAATTACAACATTACGACTTTCAATTCCAGTATAATAACCTTAATATTGCTTTTAAAAATCTAATCAAAAAATAATTCCCTAAAATCAAAATGTCAAATCAAAAATCAACTTTTACCCTAAACGAAGACTGGACCGTTGTCTTTTATGGTTTTCTAATTATTGGACTTACGTTAATCGGTTTAAAAATACCAAATCCAACTTTTGGCTGGAAAGACTCTTCCGAACTTTTTGAAAAAGTGTTATCCATTTCCAATTTAATAAACATCATTTTTGTTTTTGGTGTCGTTTACGCCATTGCAATTTTGGCATCGGCAACACTTGGTAAAAGTGCAATGGCTACGGCAAAAGGCTTTCCGATTGTCTTTATTTTAACCACAATCGCCCTAATTTTAGCAGGAAATGCCTTTTTGAAAAATTGGAATCTCGAAGCTGTCATTTTTAGTCTTTCCATCGGCTTAATTATCAGTAACTTCTTCACCGTTCCAACGTGGTTAAAAGATTCGCTTTCTACCGAATTATTCGTAAAAATTGGATTGGTACTTTTGGGAACAAGTGTCATTTTTGGAGATATTCTCAAAGCGGGTTCTTTGGGTTTAATCCAAGCTTTATTGGTGGTTATTTCGGTTTGGTATTTTGCTTTTTGGATTTCTAAAAAAATGGGTATAGACGAAGAAATGGCAATTATGCTTTCCAGTGCGGTTTCAATTTGTGGCGTTTCGGCGGCAATTGCTACTTCTGGAGCAATAAAAGGCGATTCTAAGAAATTATCTTACGTCATTTCTTTGGTTTTAATTACGGCAATTCCGATGATTATTTTCTTGCCATTCATCGCCAAAGCCCTCAACCTATCCGAAGAAGTAACGGGAGCTTGGCTGGGTGGAACAATTGACACGACGGGAGCGGTAATTGCTTCGGGAAGTTTGGTTGGTGAAACAGCTCTAAAAATTAGTACGATTGTCAAATTTTCGCAAAATGTTTTATTGGGTTTTGCCGCTTTTGCCATTTCTATTTATTGGACATACACCAATAACCAATCAGAAACGGTGAAAGAATCTAAACCAACGGTTGGTTTAATTTGGGAACGTTTTCCAAAATTTGTGATTGGGTTTATTGCAGCGTCTTTGATATTTTCGTTTGTGATTCCTTCCGAAACCATTGATAGCGTAAAAGGCGTGTTGAAATCACTGCAAGGTCTTTGGTTTGCCTTGGCTTTTACGAGTATTGGATTGGAAACAAAATTTTCGGATTTGTTTAATGAAGAAGGTAAAAAACCGCTTTATGCCTTTTTAATTGCACAGTTATTTAATGTCTTTATCACCTTGGCAATTGCCTATTTTCTCTTTGGAAAATAAATAATATCAAATATTTTTAATGATAGGGTAATCAATAAATAAATGTTGATTACCCTATTTTTTTAATTAAAATCTATATAGTCTATAATATTAATAGGATAATTAAATTATTTTTTCTAAAATTGTACTCAGAAACAAAAAAATCATGTAATTCAATATCAAAAAAATCATTAACTGGGTTAATATAAACTACTTAACCCACACAATACTATGAAATTCGAAACACTTCAATTACACGCAGGACAAACACCAGACCCAGTAACGAATGCTCGGGCAGTACCTATTTATCAGACGACTTCGTATGTATTTAACAATGCAGAACACGGAGCAAATTTATTTGCTTTAAAGGAATTTGGGAATATTTACACCCGAATTATGAACCCAACTAATGACGTTTTTGAAAAGCGTATTGCCGCCCTTGAAGGTGGTGTAGCGGCTTTGGCAGTTGGTTCGGGACACGCCGCACAATTTGTGGCAATCAATAATATCACGACAGTTGGTGACAATTTTATAACTACCTCTTTTTTATACGGTGGAACTTACAATCAATTCAAAAATTCTTTCAAAAACATCGGTGTTGAAGCCCGTTTTGCGGATGGAGATGACGTAAATAGTTTTGAAAAACTCATTGATGAAAAGACAAAATTCATTTATTTAGAAACCATTGGAAACCCAAGTTTCAGCGTTCCAGATTTTGAGGCCTTCGCTAAATTAGCCCAAAAATATGACTTGCCTCTCATTGTCGATAATACTTTCGGAGCGGGCGGTGCAATTGCCCAACCCATTAAATACGGTGCAAATATCATTGTGGAATCTGCCACAAAATGGATTGGTGGACACGGTACAACGATGGGCGGAGTAATTGTAGATGCAGGAAATTATAACTGGGGTAATGGAAAATTCCCACAATTTACCGAGCCATCACCGAGTTATCACGGCTTGGTGTTGAACGATGTTTTTGGCATCGGTGGGCCATTCGGAAATATCCAATTTATCATTCGTGCCAGAGTGGAAGGTTTGCGAGATTGGGGTCCTTCTCAAAGTCCATTTAATTCATTTTTATTGCTTCAAGGACTTGAAACTTTGACTTTGCGAGTTGAACGTATTGCCGAAAACGCACTGGCATTGGCTCAGTGGTTATCGGCTCATCCAGCCATTGAAAGCGTTAATTATCTTGGTTTAACCGACAATAAATATCACGAATTAGCCAAAAAATACTTGAATCGTGGCTTTGGCGGTGTCCTTTCTTTTCAGCTAAAAGGGGCAAAAGCAGATGCTGAAAAATTTGTGAATAGCCTAAAGTTAATCAGTCATTTAGCCAATGTTGGCGATTCAAAAACGCTCATTATTCATCCTGCTTCAACAACACACTCTCAACTTTCGGAAGCGGAACAAAAAGCCGCAGGCGTTGAAGAAACCCAATTAAGAGTCTCATTGGGAATTGAACATATCGACGATATTAAATGGGATATTGAACAGGCTTTGTTAGCATAAATTCATCAAATTTTGAAAAAAATCAAATCATATTTTATTAAAAATGGCAGAATTAAATAAAAACAAACAACAAACCGCTCTCGGTGACGTAGCCGCACGGCAGTTAGCCATTGCAACCCGTAGTGTTCCACAAATGGGAACAATTACGCCTCGATGGTTGACACATCTTTTACATTGGGTTCCCGTTGAATCTGGCGTATTTCGTCTCAATAAAGTAAAAAATGCCACGCAAATTGAAGTTGATTGTTCGGCACGTGACGAGCGGGTTTTACCACAAACTTTTGTGGATTACATTGAAAATCCACGTGAATACAACTTGGCGGCGGTTCAAACGATTGTGGATGTTCACACCCGAGTTTCAGATTTGTACAGCAAGCCTTATAATCAAATTTCGGAACAATTACGTTTGGCAATTGAAACGATTAAGGAACGTCAAGAAAGCGAATTAATCAACAATAAAGATTATGGTTTGTTGAATAGTGTTGCCCCTTCGCAAGTAATCAAAACCCGTTCTGGAGCTCCAACGCCCGACGATTTGGACGAACTTATCAGCAAAGTTTGGAAAGAGCCAGGTTTCTTTTTGTTACATCCTTTGGCAATTGCTGCCTTCGGACGTGAGTGTACTCGTCGTGGAGTACCACCACCAACAGTTTCATTATTTGGCTCACAATTCTTGACTTGGAGAGGTATTCCTTTGATTCCTTCTGATAAATTACCCATCGAAAATGGTAAATCAAAAATCATTTTATTGCGTACAGGTGAGAGCCGTCAGGGAGTAATTGGTCTGATTCAACCAGGTTTACAAGGCGAGCAATCTCCAGGTTTATCGGTAAGATTTATGGGAATTAATGACCGTGCCATTGCCTCTTACTTAGTTTCACTTTACTGCTCAATTGCAGTTTTGGTTGATGATGCCATTGCTGTTTTAGAAGATGTAGAAATTGGTAAATATCATGAATACAAATATCAATAGCAGTAATTTGCCAAATATTGAAGATTTACAACATATTGCTAATGAGTTGTTTAAGGCTTTACCGAATGAATTCCCCAAAGAGATTTCGCTCAATCCAAGCCCGAGTGAACACCCACGAGCAACCAAAATTGCCGAAACGTTACTCAACGGTTTTGGTCACGTAGAACAAATCGGTTTGCCAGTCAGTAATTATGATACAATTACGGGGCAAACTGGTTTTGCTCCTGCTGCTGCTTCTCCAAATTTAGGAGGTATTCCTTTGGGAATAAGTCCTTTAGGCGTAAATCCATTGGGAAATACGCCTTTGGGAGAAATTCCTTTGAGTGGCGGTTCGGTCAGTAGTTTTCCATTTGGCGATAACTCATTAGGGAGTTTTCCATCGGTTGCAATTCCTCAAAATCCTCCATCAATTGGTGGAATTGGGGTTTCTTCAATTTCGGCAGAAAATTATGCCAATCCATTTGGTTTTGAAAGACCTAAATTCGATTCGGGTAATCAAACCAATGAGCATTTTCATAAACCTTCAAGCGTAAATGGCGAAATAATTCCTGCTTCAGTAGCTGGAAATGGAGCATCGCCTTCGTCAATTCAGCACGGAAATAACATCAATATTGATGACCCACAAACCAGTTTTCCCGATGCAAATTTAAAAGGTGGAAATGTTCCTAATTCATTAGGCAGTGGTGGTGGAATCCATCAGCCGTTTTTACCTTATGAATCTGAACATTCATCGTTTGAAACTGAATTACAGAATGCTTTAAAAGCTATCAATTCTGATTTTGGTATTTCAACGAGTGGGTTTCAGCCTTCAACGCCAAGCATCACAAAAATTGACCGTTTTAATGATGGCAATGCGTTTTATTTCTTAGCGGAAAACCCATTTGCCTTTGATAAGAAAGTTCATAATTTACCAAGTGTAAATTCTACTCAAGCAAAGGAAAGTGTTGGGTTGAAGGGTTCAAATTTTAATGCTGAATTAATCAAAAAAGACTTTCCAATTCTGTCAGAAATAGTCAATGGGAAACCTTTAATTTGGTTAGATAATGCAGCCACGACGCAAAAACCAAAACAGGTTATTGAACGCATTACTTATTTCTACGAACACGAAAATTCGAACATTCACCGTGCAGCCCATGAATTAGCGACTCGTGCAACGGATGCTTACGAAGCGGCTCGCCAAAAGGTGCAACACTTCTTGAATGCTGGTTCGATAAATGAAATTATTTTCGTGCGTGGAGCAACTGAAGCTATCAATTTAGTGGCACAAAGTTGGGGCGACCAAAATTTGGTTGCGGGCGATGAAATCATTGTAAGTAATCTCGAACACCACGCTAATATTGTGCCTTGGAAACGATTGGCGGATAAAAAAGGCTTAAAACTGCGAGTAATTCCAGTAGATGATGACGGACAAATTTTGTTGGAAGAATACGCAAAACTGTTGAATTCCAGAACTCGTTTAGTGTCATTTACCCAAGTTTCCAACGCTTTGGGAACAGTTACACCTGCCAAACAAATTGTTGAAATGGCTCATGCCGTGGGAGCAAAAGTTTTAGTAGATGGAGCTCAATCTGTTTCGCACATGAATGTTGATGTTCGATATTTGGATGCTGACTTCTTCGTGTTTTCAGGACATAAAGTTTTTGGTCCAACGGGTATTGGAGTGCTTTACGGAAAAGAAGATTTGCTAAATGAAACTCAACCGTGGCAAGCAGGTGGAAATATGATTCAGGATGTAACTTTTGAACACATAAAATACCACAACGCCCCCAATAGATTTGAAGCAGGAACAGGAAATATTGCGGATGCTGTTGGTTTGGGTGCTGCTATTGACTACGTAACAAAGATTGGGATGGATGTCATTGGGCAGTATGAACACTTTTTACTGGAATACGCAACGCATCTCATCAAAGAAGTTCCAGGCATTAGATTAATTGGAACGGCTGCCAATAAAGCAAGTGTATTTTCTTTCAATCTTCAAGGCTTCAGTAACGATGAAGTAGGCAAAGTATTGAATCAAGAAGGTATTGCTGTTCGGACTGGTCACCATTGTGCGCAACCAATTTTACGCAGAATGGGCGTTGAAACAACGGTTAGACCATCATTGGCATTTTACAATACTTGCTCTGATGTGGATACTCTTGTAACCACTTTGCATCGCTTGAAAAGTGGTCATAAAAATTAAATTTTCTGACCTAATTTAGCCCACCTAAGCATCTTAAAGCTTAGGTGGACTATAATTCTTACTAATCATTTACCAAATCAATGAAATATTCAAAATTTATCCATTTACTACGCAAAACTCATAATGCTGAGTGGGAAGCAACTCCTTCTGCACATGATGCCATTGCTTGGTTAAATGACCTTGTACAGTTTTTGTTTCCGAGTAATCATTTACCCAAACAAACATCTTACGAAGGAATTTTGAAGAAAAATCAGATTGATTTGGAAAACATTTTATTGAGTTATTTAGACCCAAAAGTTTTCAATATTGAAGAAACATTAATAGCCTTTTACGACCAACTCGAAACGGTATATAATAACCTTCGGCTTGATGCAATTAAAATTTATGAGTTTGACCCTGCTGCCACCAGCATTAATGAAGTCATTGTTTCTTATCCAGGATTTTATGCCATAACCGTTTATAGAATTGCCCACGAATTGGTATTATTAAATGTTCCTGTTTTGCCAAGAATCATTAGTGAGTTTGTGCACAGAAATACAGGGACAGATATTCATCCGAGTGCAAAAATTGGCGTTCCTTTCATGATTGACCACAGCACAGGAATTGTTATTGGAGCAACTACAATCATTGGAAATAATGTCTCGGTTTATCAAGGTGTTACCTTGGGAGCTTTACAAGTTTCAAAAGAATTGGCTGAAATTAAACGTCATCCAACCGTAGATGATAACGTGATTATTTACGCCCGAACGACCATTTTAGGAGGAAAAACCGTAATTGGAGCGAATAGTATTATTGGAGGAAGTGTATTTTTAACCAAAAGTGTTGAACCTAATTCTCAAGTTTTTAACACACATCAACTAAGAATTTTAGCTCAACGAGAGTTAGTATAAGCGGGATCTGTGTATATAATTGGTTCGCTCCTTTTGGGGAAAAATTAAAAAAATAAACCAATTAATCTATTTAATATATAGACTATATGTATTAATTTTGTAAACCAAACAAAATAACGATGTAAATGGTGTAAGTAAATATTCTACCTTATTTTTAAAACAAGTAAATCTTATCCATCAAAAACTATGAGACAATTATTGATAATCGCCATATTGGCACTATACTCTCAGGTAGGAATTGCTCAAGAGGGTGACCATCTGATAAAATGGAATTTTAAATTTGAAAAAAAGAATTTGAAGGCTGGCGACAAAGTCTCTATTATTTGTAATGCCAGTATTGCAAAAGATTGGAAACTATTTGTTAGTGATTACGACCTTAGTGTTGGCATAAAATCTATTGACTTTGAATTTGCAGAAAATGGGACTTTTGGGATGATTAAACCAGTGATACCAATTTTGGAGGAAACTCTCAGTGAGTGTTCTCAATTTGAAAGAACTCAAAACATTCCAGAGAAAATCACTTTTCGTTCTGTGGCACGAATCGAGGAAAATAGTTTTGAAGTATCAGGAACTGTTCGGGGCAAATTATTCCACGAAAAAACAGGTCAATATATTGAATTTCAGAAAAAATTTGTTGTACAATAATTTTTCGCCCTTATTAATCTATAAATCCGATAGACTTAAATATTTAATTATAATAAAAAAATATGACTGCATTTCATCATCACTACACACTCAACTGGGACACGATATTCCCAATCACCATTTTTAAAGGTTCAAGCCCTAAACTTAAACCTTTAAAAGCTGGTACAAATATCAATACATTAATACTCAATCAAACAAGAGAAGTATCTATATCCAATTTAAACAATAAAATAAAAATACCATGTTTGAGAAAAATACAAAGAAATAAACCACTGACAATCAGCTTTTTATCAGAAGGCTGGAATCAATATGGATATAAACACTTAGAGGTTTTGAGAGAAAGCTACTACGAAATTTCAAATTTAGGGGGTAATCTTCTCGTAATCGTCCAAGCAGGTTATGAAGAAGTTTTAGAGATGGCTCAGTATTTCAATTTGCCCTTTACGCTAATTGCCGACCCAACGAACCAAATTGCAAAACAACTTGGTACATACTCAGAAGAAAAAGCGGTGTGGGATAGAGTTGCAGGGATAACAGAAGATGTTCCTGTGCCAGCAACTTATGTAATTGACAAAAAAGGGAGAATTATTTATCATTCAATTGATGAAGATTTCACCGAACCATTCTCTCCTTCAGAAATGTTAGGGGCTGTTTTTAGTGCTGCCAATAATATTCCATTTTCAATTTGCTATCAAGTGGCGGCGTAAATAAAATTTACAAAATTATGATTTCAATAAATTTCAATCATTTGGCTTTGGCTATTCCGTTTTTTTTAACCCTTATTGGATTAGAATATTGGGTTTCTAAACGAACAGGCAAACATCTTTATAATTTCAACGATACCGTTTCAAATTTAAGTGTTGGTATTGCCGAGCGACTTTTGGATGGCTTGACTTTAGGCGTATTTTATTTTGTTTATGATTATTTATATCAACATTTTGCCCTTTTTCATATTCAAGCAAGCGTTATTTCTTGGATTGGTTTGCTCCTGATAACGGATTTTTTATGGTACTGGTATCATCGGTTAGGGCATGAAGTAAATATTCTTTGGAGCGTTCATGTGGTTCATCATCAAAGTGAAGAATTCAATTTTACTGTTTCGGCTCGCATCACCTTGTTTCAAGCCATTGCCCGAACATTTTTCTGGTCAATTTTGCCCATTGTGGGTTTTTCAGCCGAAATGATAATGATAATTTTGCTCATTCACGGTTTGTATCCATTTTTTATTCATACAAGAACCATTGGAAAATTGGGCATTTTAGAATATGTTTTTGTTACGCCCTCACACCACCGAGTGCATCATGCCAACAATGACCAATATCTTGATAAAAATTACGGCGATGTCTTTATTTTTTGGGACAAACTCTTTGGAACATTCGCCGAAGAAATTGAAGAACCAACTTATGGACACACGAAACCACTTCACAGCAACAGTTTTTTGTGGCAACATTTTCATTTTATGCTCGAAATGGCTTATGCTTTCAAACACGCTCAGGGATGGAAAAATAAGTTAACGATGCTTTTTGGAAAGCCAGAAAATATCAATCCAACTTACAGAAGAGTCTTAGAAAAGAAATTTGTAATTCATAAAACCGACAAGCAACATTCCACTCGATTTAGAAATTATGTGGTCTTACAAATCAGTTTGGTGTTATTAACGCTTTTTACATTTTTACTATTTGCTCACCAACTTGATTTGTTCACGCAAAGTATTATTTCACTAATAATTTTAATCACTTTGATAAACTGTGGGGCGATTTTAGAGCAACGTCGTTGGATATTTTATTTAGAATATTCTCGTAGCTTTTTGATTCTGTTAATCTGTTTTATTCAGTTTAATGAATCTATAAATCCATATTTTTTAGTGATTTTGGGAACATCAATAACACTTTATTTCAAGACATTAAATCGCCAATATCTCCGATTAATTTACGGGTAGATAATGATAATATTACCGACATTCTTAACATTAAACATCAAAATATCATGAAAAATAATCAGGCAACTTCTTCGCTAAATATCAAATTAAATAATCAATTTGATTTCGCTCTTTTGTGTATATTGACCGCTTCAATTTATACTTTTTGTTTTGTAGTATTCATTGGGAAAGCACCGATTCTTGATGCTTTTTATGAAACAAAAAATTGGTTAGATTCGGTACTACCTAAATAAAAAATTATGCACAAAAAGATTATTTTACTTTTTCTATTTAGCTGGTTTTCAGCCGATTCTTACGGAAACGATTTTGAATTAACACCCAATCTTCAATTAGCATATCAAGAATTAATGCAGTTGAAAGTGCAGCACGCTCGACAATTAATAGCTCAGGAATCGCCCAAAAACGGGATTAAAATTTGGTTAGATGACTTTGCAGATATGATTGTTTTATTTTCTTCAGAAGATGAAAATGAATATGAAAAACTTTCCGACAATGAAGATAAACGGCTTGATTTAATTAAGGATTTGGACGAAAACTCACCCTATAATCGCTTCGTTCAAGCAGAAATTAAATTTCATTGGGCATTAGTAAAAATGAAATTGGGACATGAGTCAAAAGGGGGATTCAATGCCATTTCAGCCTATAAATTGTTGGAAGAAAATCGCAAGAAATTTCCAAATTTCACGCCAAATTATAAGAGTTTAGGGCTTTTACACGTACTAATTGGCTCAGTTCCAGAAAATTATCGTTGGATTACCAAACTGTTGGGTCTACGAGGAAATATTCAGCAGGGTTTGAAAGAATTAGATTTAGCAATTAATGATAAATTAGTTGGCAAAGAAGCTAAGTTTTATCAGCTTTTTGTACAATCAAATATTTTGACCTTGAATGATAAAGAACGTCAAGAAGTCTTAAATTTTGTCCATAAAAATCCTGATAATTTAGCTATAAGTTTTTTAGGGACCTCCATTTCTTTGAAAGACAATAAAGGAGAGCAAGCCCTAAAGATTTTACAAAATAGACCAACTGGAGCGGGTTATTTGAATTTGCCAATTTTCGATATTTATCAAGGAGAAATTGCTTTGCAAAGAGGAAATTATCAGCAAGCAATTAAGAGTTACCAGAATTATCTTAGAACATTTCACGGGCATAGCTTTCAAAAGGATGCTTACTACAAATTATTCTTGGCTTATTGGCTCAATAATAATCCAGAACAAGGTTTGGCTTACTTAAATAGGATTCCTTCGGCAGGGAAAAAATTATCGGAAGCGGATAAAATTGCTCAGAATTTTTACGAAAATTTTCAAAAAACGAAAATTTATCCAAACAAAAACCTACTAAAAGCACGATTCGCTTTTGACGGTGGACATAATTCGGAAGCGTTGAATTTACTGGAAAATTTAGACGAAAACGCTTTCCAAAATGTAGTAGAAAAAGCAGAATTCAATTACAGAAAAGGGCGAATTCTTCAAAAATTAAATCAGAATAACTTGGCAATTCCCTTATTTGACCGCTCAGCCGACCTTTGCGTTGGACAAAATTGTCATTTTGGAGCAAGTTCTTGCCTTCAATTGGGCTATATTTTTCAAGCTAAAAGTGATAAACCAAAGGCAAAACTATTCTTTGAAAAAGCATTATCTTACAAAAAACACGAATACAAAAATTCTATCGACAACAAAGCCCAAGCAGCTTTGACAGAAATGGGGATTTAGTAAAATTAGCGACAACTTTGTCAAACTTAAAAGTGGAAAGTCGGTGGTTGACATTCTATTTGTTTTGACAAGCTGTCGCTAATTTTTTAGCATATTTTTTCAAAACAATTTCAAAGAAATGTTACGCAATTATCCATTTTTCAATCATAAAATACTTTGGCAGCAAGTCTTTCATTGAACGTCCAGTCATCCAAACTGATGACAACTGATATTAGGTACTTGGTAACTAACTTGAGAATGGTAATGACTATAAAGTTACAAACTGAAGTGAGTAGAATAAGTCTTCAAATCCGTATTATGTAACAATATTGATATTAAATGAATATTTTTTTGAAGATAATCAACTCCATTTCTGACTACATTTGTAGTGATGAAACTCGCCTTTGTAAAATATCTTTTTTGTGCATTTCTGTGCTTTCTCTTTTCTTGTTCGGAAGAGCAAGAACCTAAATATCATATTGTTTTCGCACAATGCTGTCACGATTCTTGGCGTGACGTAATGAATAGCGAAATGCTGAGAGAATTGGCATTTCATCCAGATATAAAATTAGAAATTCTTGAATCTTATGGGGATACTCAAAAGCAAATTGAGCAAATTCGAGAACTATCCAAACGGAAGGTTGATTTACTCATTATTTCCCCTAACGAATCCAAACCGCTAACATCAGCAATAGAAGAAGTTACGAAGAGTGGACTTCCAGTGGTTTTGATTGACCGCAAAGTCAATTCTGAATTATACACTGCTTTTGTTGGAGCGGATAATTATGAAATTGGCAAGACGGCAGGAAAATATATTGCCAATCAATTTAAAAATGGTGGTAATATCATTGAAGTAAAATTATTCATGACTACCTCGCCAGCCATTGAAAGAGATAGAGGTTTTCACGATGCAATTGCCAATGCACCAAACTTAAAAATAATTGATGCCATTGAAACAGTTAATGGTTTAGAGGATGTTCAAAAACACTTACCTACAATTTTAAAGAAACATCCAGAAGCAAATATCATTTTTGCTCATACTGACCTTATTGCGGCAACTTCCTATAAAATTACCAAGGAAATTGGACGAAATAAGCAATTGTTTTTCGTTGGTATTGATGGTATTCCTGAGACTGGAGGTATTCAAAATGTGAAAAATGGAATCCTTGATGCAACAATGCTTTATCCGACTGGAGGAATGGAGGCGATTCAAACGGCGGTAAAAATTCTTAAAAAACAGCATTTTGAAAAGGATAATAGACTCCTCACCAATGTTATCAATTCCGAAAATGTGGACATCATGTTGTCGCAGATAAAAAAGATAAAAGAACAGCAGGTTGATATTGAACGACAAGCATTAAAAATTACAGCCCTAAATCAAACCTTTTCATCTCAGAGAAATAGACTTTATTTTACAACAGCACTGCTAACGGTTGTTGTACTTTTGGGAGCTTTATTATTTTTTCTATTACGTGAAAAACAAGAATCTAATTTGATATTGGAGGAACAGAATCGAGCAATTCTTGAACAGAAAAATGAAATTGAGAAAGTATCAAATCTTGCCAGAAAAGCAACGGAGGATAAAATGAGGTTTTACTCCTACATTTCTCATGAATTTAAAACACCCCTGAGTTTAATTCTCACACCAACGGAGGATTTATTATTCCAAAAATCTATTGATGCGAAGGAAACCCGAAGCACTTTGCAATTAATTCAAAAAAATGCCAATCGACTTTTGCGTTTGGTTGACCAATTGCTCGAATTACGAAAATTAGATGCTGGAAAGATGGAATTGCAATTGGTCAAGCACGATTTAGTAGCATTTGTGAAAAACATTGTACTTGATTTTAATGTAAAAGCCAAAAGTCAACATATTGATTTACAGTTTATTTGCCCTTTCCAAAACCTACCCTTTAGTTTTGATGCCGAAAAATTGGATAAGGTATTTTTTAACATCATTTCTAATGCTTTCAAATACACGCCACAGGGTGGTTTAATTCATGTTACCATCTTAAAAAACGTTGAGAAAATAGAAATTACAATTGCCGATAATGGTATTGGAATGAATGAAGATGATAAAGCCCATGCTTTTGATTTATTCTATCGGGGCAATCAAAATATTTCATTTGGAACAGGTTTGGGCTTGGCACTTTCCCAAGAATTTGTAAATCTACACGGTGGAGAAATTATTCTCACTTCCGAAAAGGGAAAAGGAACTACATTCAAAATTGTACTTCCTTATAGGCAAACAGCAGAAAATATGAATGAAATTACTGTTGATTTTCCTAAATATCATATCGTACAAAATGAGCCAGTTGTTTTAGAAAAACGAATTAATAAGTCTGCTGATAATACCATTGTTTTGATTGAAGATAATATTGATTTGAATCACTTTTTGCAAGATAAATTATTCCAACATTATAACATTGTGGCAACGCATACAGCTGAAAATGGTTGGGATGAAATTCTCGCTCATATTCCAGATTTAATTATTAGTGATGTGATGTTACCTGAAATGGACGGTTATACTTTAACCCAAAAAGTAAAAAATGACTTCCGAACTTCCCATATTCCAGTTGTTTTATTGACCGCCAAAGGGCAAATTGAAAATCAGATTGAAGGAACACGTGCAGGAGCGGATGCCTATATTTCAAAACCTTTTAATCAACAGTTATTGGAGGAGAAAATAAAAGGTTTGTTAGAGAATAGAGACCGAATGAGAAGACGTTTTTCTAATGAAGTCATGAATCCGAGTCACGCACAAAAAGGTGAACGGAAGTTTTTAGTAGAATTTGAAACATTAATTGAGAAAAATATTAAAGACAGTTCACTTTCAGTTGAGAAATTGAGTCAAGAATTAGGAATGTCTCGGGTTCAATTATTCCGCAAGATTTCGGCTCTTACCAATAAAAATGTGACGGATTATATTGCTGAATTTAAACTTCAAAAAGCTAAAATATTACTAAAAAATTCAGATAAAAATATTGCCGAAATTGCCTACGAAACTGGTTTCAATAATCCGAGTTACTTTACCACTTTCTTCAAACAAAAGACTAACCAAACCCCAAGTGAATGGCGGAATGGCTGATTTAAAAAATTATATTTATTACTGATTATAAATAAAGACCTTTAAGATTTATGTGACTGCATACTTAAAGTCGGCGAAGTTTTGACACTCGCCGACGTTCTTTGGATTCAATTATTAAACTTAAATTTCCATCCCTATCATTGGTCTTGATAGAGTTCACTTCCCTCCTACAAAATATTGTATCAATTCTTGAAATATAGTAACAATTTTTAATACAAAACTGGATATAAATTATATAACAAACTGAATTACAACTACTTACAATTCAGTATCAAAATTGATATTCTTTGAAAGAATACTAAAATCCGCTTCTTACCCTTCTGCCTAATTTTGGTTCATCAAAAACACAATGTTTCAAATGAATCAAAACTTCAAAATATTCCTTTGGTCACTTTCGGCCGCTTTAGGTGGCTTCCTATTCGGGTTCGACACCGCAGTTATTTCGGGTGTTGAACAAACACTTCAAAAATTATGGCATCTTAGTGTGTTTGAACATGGTGTCACCGTTTCTATCGCTTTGGTCGGGACAGTTTTAGGCTCAATTATCGGTGGAATTCCCGCTGAAAAATACGGCAGACGAACCACTTTATTTATCATTGCAGTTTGTTATTTACTTTCTTCTATTGGTACGGCTTACGCAGCCGACTGGAGTATCTTTTTAATTTTTAGATTTTTAGGCGGTATTGGCGTAGGGGTTTCTTCGGTTGTTGCACCAATGTACATTTCTGAAATTGCTCCAGCCGCAAAACGTGGACGTTTGGTAGCTTTATTTCAATTCAATATCGTTTTTGGAATTTTGATGGCTTATCTATCCAATTATTTATTGGGCGATTCGGGCGAAAATGCTTGGCGTTGGATGTTGGGTGTCCAAGCTGTCCCCTCAGTTCTGTTTGTTGTTACTACCATGTTTATTCCTGAAAGCCCAAGATGGCTAATTTTGAAAAGAGGTGATATTTTTACTGCCCGTCAAACCCTCGAAACTATAGATATTTCTTCTGCTGAACAGATTATTACCGCTATTCAAAGTCAATCTCAAAATAATAGTTCACTACAATTCACTTCGTTATTTAAAGTTGCTTATCGAAAACCCGTGATGTTGGCAGTTTTATTTGCCTTATTCAACCAAGTTTCTGGAATCAATGCCATTATTTATTATGCTCCCCGCATTTTTGAAATGGCAGGTTTGGGAAAGGATTCCGCTTTACTTTCATCGGCAGGAATTGGTTTGATTAATCTTATCTCCACGCTTATCGGTTTGACATTAATCGACAAATACGGTAGAAAAATGCTGATGTATGTTGGCTCTTTTGGCTTGATTTTATCCCTTGGATTAGTTGCTAATGCCTTCTTTACCAATACTATGGGCATGAATGTCCCTATTTATCTCTTTCTTTTTATTGCCTTTTTTGGATTCTCGCAAGGTGCTGTTATTTGGGTTTTTATATCTGAAATTTTCCCAAATGAGGTTCGTGCTTATGGACAAGCATTGGGCAGTTTCACGCACTGGATAATGGCGGCCATTATCGCTTTTACTTTCCCTTATATCGCTGAGACTTTTGGGGGTGGCATTACCTTTTCATTCTTTGCATTGATGATGGTTTTGCAATTACTTTTTGTTTGGAAAATCATGCCTGAGACAAAAGGAACATCTTTGGAAGGGGTTGAAAAAGTTGTTTTTGCCCATTGAAAAAGCTGTTTTTTCTCAAAAATGACAGCCAAAATGTAGAAGAAAACAAGAATGATAAAAATGAAACAATCAAACATAATTTGCTTCGGAGAAATGCTTTGGGATATGCTCCCAACTGGAAAACAGGCGGGTGGAGCACCCATGAATGTAGGAGTTCATTTAAAGAACTTTGGATTAAATCCACAGATAATTAGTCGTGTAGGAAATGATGAATTAGGAGAAGAATTGCTTCATTTTATCACAAGTCACGGACTTTCAACCGATTTCGTTCAGCATGGCAAAACCCATCTTACAGGTGTTGCAAAAGCTAATGTGAGTGACAAAAATGAAGTTACCTATAAGTTAGTTCATCCAGTGGCTTGGGATTATATCACTCACAATGAAGCAATTGAAAAAGCAGTTGAACAAGCCGACGTTTTTGTTTTTGGAAGTCTAATAGCACGCAGTCAAGAAAGTAGAGAAACGCTCCATTATTTATTATCAAAAGCAAAATTCAAGGTTTTTGATGTCAATTTAAGAAGTCCCTTTTATGACCAAGAAACCGTAGAAAATCTGCTCAAAAAAGCGGATATGGTAAAAATGAATTCCCACGAATTATCCTTGATTTCGGATTGGAATGAAGGGATTTTGGAAGAAAAATCTGCCATTCTCTCAATTGCTAAACGCTTTAATATTAGCACCATTTGCGTTACTCGTGGCGAGAAAGGGGCAATACTTTTTACTAATGGAGAATTTCACGAACACGCTGGTTTTGAGGTAGAAGTAACTGATACGATTGGTAGTGGCGACTCATTTTTAGCGGCATTATTAACTGGCTTGTTAGCTAAAAATGACCCGAATGACAGTTTAGATTTTGCTTGTGCAACGGGTTCATTAGTAGCTACTTATCAGGGTGCAACGCCTTTTGTTTCGGCATTTGATGTGCAGTCTTTTTTGAATGAAAGAACAATAAAATAAACGGAATTATAAAGCTTATGCCGCAGAACCTCACCCCCGCCCCTCTCCAAAAGAGAGGGGAGAAAAAGAGGACGAGTACTCCCCTCTCTTTTGGAGAGGGGGTGGGGGTGAGGTTCTGCGAATTTTGCAACTTAAAGTTGATAATTCCATAAATAGAATTTAACCCCAATTTTTTCCATTTTTTAACTAAAAGCAATTTTAAACATGAAAAACTTTTTACTAACTATGGTGGCTTTGCTGATTGCAGTTCCACTTGCGTTGGCACAACAACGAACCATTACTGGAAAAGTAGTGACCGCTGAAACCAATGAGCCGCTTATCGGAGCGAATATTTTGATTAAAGGAACATCGAAAGGTGCTACTTCAAATGCTGAAGGGAGTTTTACCCTGACCTTGTCGGATGCAAATGTGACAGATTTAGTGGTGTCATATATTGGCTATACTACGAAAGAGGTATCAATAAAAGGGCAAAGTAATATTACGATTTCTTTAGTTGCAGGTAAAGAATTGAGCGAGGTTGTAGTGGTTGGTTATACCTCTTCAAGAAAGCAAGATTTAACGGGTGCTGTAGCAGTGGTAGATTTAAAACCTATCAAAAACATCAGTTCTGGAAACCCAATGCAGGCTTTACAAGGTCGTGTGGCAGGTTTGTACATCGAAAAAGATGGTTCGCCAAACGGTTCAAATAGTAGAATATTGATTCGTGGAGCAAACACTTTGGGAAACAATGACCCACTTTACGTGATTGATGGTATTCCAACGACTCGTCCAGAGGTTTTCCAAAACATGAATCCTGCAAACATTGAGAATATCCAAGTATTGAAAGATGCTTCGGCGGAATCTATCTACGGTTCTCGTGCTTCAAATGGAGTAATTATCGTTACCACTAAAAATGGCGGAGATACCAACGGAAAAGTTGAATTTCAGTTCAATAGTAGTGTTTCGATGCAGTCTGAAAAATCAATGAGATTAAAAATGTTGAATTCTGTTGATAGAGGCAAAGCATTATGGCAAGCGTCTGTAAACGATGGTCAAGACCCTGCGGCTGGATATGGTGAAATCTATAATTTCGATTGGAATAAAAATTATAGTAATCCAGTTTTGAATGGCGTTTCTTTAAAGCCTTTTGTTGGCGGCGACCCAAACACACCAGTTGGTGACACAGATTGGCAAGATGTGATGTATAAAACGGCGGTCGTTACCAAAAATGACTTCACGATTTCGGCAGGAAATAAAAACTCGTCTTTAGAAATCAATTTGGGGCAACTCAAAAATACAGGTATGCTCAAATACACAGGCTATGAGCGTTTGAGTGGAAGTATCAATGCCGTGACTCGTGGATTTAATGATAAAGTAAGAATTGGTTTGAATTTAAGAATGGCAAATTCAAATGAAACTTTAACAGCAAGAGATTTAGGCGGAGCATCAACTACTTTCTTAGCCGTTACTTTAGCACCAACTATTCCTGTTTATCAAAAAGATGGCTCTACGTATGCAGGTGAGTTAGGAGCTGGATATTCAGACAGAAATAACCCACTCCACATGCAAGACCTTGCAAAATGGAATAACGCTAATCGTTTGAGTACTTTCGGAAATATCTTTATTGAAATTCAGCCTATTAAAAACTTGTTCTTTAAATCAAATTTTGGGGCCGATAATAACAATTTCTTGAGCAAAGTGATTTCTCCGACATTCACAGAAGGGGCATTAAATCGTACTACCAATAGTTTAGTGTTCGACCAAAATCATTATTTAAGCACCACTTGGTCAAATACTTTACGCTATAATTTAGATTTGAATAATAGTCATTTTAAATTCTTAGTCGGAACGGAATATATCAAGACAGATTTAGATTTCCAAAATACTAAAAAAGAAGGTTTTGCTTTACAAACCGAAGATTATTTTACGTTGAATGCAGGAACGGGAAATACTACTGTTTCGGGTGGTTCGACAGGCAACCGTTTATTTTCACAATTTGGACGAGTTGATTATAATTTTTCGGATAAATATTTAGCGGCAGTAACGGTTCGTCGTGATGGTTCTTCTCGTTTTGGTACTGATAATCAATATGGTATTTTCCCTGCGGCATCTTTTGGTTGGAAAATAGACCAAGAGGGTTTTATGAAAAACAATAAGTTGTTTTCTGAATTAAAACTTCGTGCAGGAGTTGGTAGAGTAGGTAATCAACAAATTGGAGACTTAGCTCGTTTGGGTTTATTTGATACCCGTTACGGAACAACTTTGGCACAATTACAAGGCGGTTTTTGGGAACAATATATGAATATTGGCACGGCATATTCTTTATCAGGAGCGAATACGGGTACATTACCGTCTGGCTTTGTGCAAACACAAGCGGCCAATTCAGCTCTTAAATGGGAAACAACTGACGAAATAAATGCGGGAATTGATTTCTCTATTTTGAACAACAAACTTTTTGGTTCATTCGATTATTTTACCAGAAATACAACAGGTATTTTAATTACTCCGCCAGTTGCTTCTGCCTTGGGTGAAGGTCAATCAAAAGCAGTAAACGGTGCATCGAAATCTAATAAAGGATGGGAATTAGTATTGGGTTACCACGGAACTACCGATGGCGATTTAAAATATAATATCTCGGCAAACTTTGCTCATTTTAGAGACGAAATTACAGAACTCCCAGAAAATGTTCGTCCAGCTTACGCAGGAAACTTGGTAAATACAATTTTGGGACATTCTCAGTTTGATATTTTTGGCTACAAAACAAACGGACTTTTTCAGTCTCAAGCAGAAGTGGATGCCGCTCCAAAACAAGTGGGTGCTGGTGCTGGTAGAATCCGTTATGTTGATACCAATAACGATGGGAAAATTGATGACTTAGACAGAACTTGGTTAGGAACAACCTTGCCTACTCTTGAATATGGTTTACGTATTGACATGACTTACAAGAAATTTGATTTGTCAATTTTTGGTTCGGGCGTAGCAGGCAGAACAGGTTTTGATGTTTATACTTTGTTCAATAATTTGATGAAGAGTAGAGAAAATGTAGGGTCAGGTGTATTCAATGGCTGGACTCCACAAAATACTAATACTTCAGTACCTGCCTTAACATTAAAGGATAATAATAACGAAGGACGTACTTCTGACTATTTCATGGTCAATACTTCGTATTTCAAAATGCGTAATATTCAGTTAGGTTATAATATCCAACCTAAATCGGTATTTTCAAGATTGCGTGTATATGTAATGGCTGAAAACTTATTCTGGATTAAGAGTTCAAATTATCTTAGCCCAGACCCAGAACGCATTGACTTAGACCCTGTGCCAATTCCAAAAACATTCACATTTGGTGTAAATGCCTCATTTTAAATAGGCAAGACAGGCTTATGCTTGTCGTGGGAAAGCGAATACATGGCAGAATAAAAACCTGTCCAATAATTAAACAAGATTCAAAAATGAAAAATAAAATATTTTCTCTATTACTCGTTGCAGGATTATTGACATTAGATTCTTGCAAAGACCCCCTTGAATACTCTCCAACGGGCGTATTATCATCGGCAGATTTAACTTCACCAACTGCTATTGATGGTTTAGTAACAGCGGCTTATGCGGCTATTGGCAATGGTGATATGATTGGACCAATTTATAGTAATTGGGCGTATGGTAGTGT
This sequence comes from Cytophagales bacterium, assembly GCA_013298805.1. Classification (GTDB taxonomy): domain Bacteria; phylum Bacteroidota; class Bacteroidia; order Cytophagales; family Spirosomataceae; genus Arcicella. The sequence goes on from JAAFIU010000015.1 coordinate 29,043, forward strand.
CCGTTCAGATGATGCCTACAAAGGTGGCGGCGGAACAGGAGACGTTGGCGAAATTGATGCACTGGAACATTACAACTTAGTAACACCTACGATGGGAGCTTTTGTAACCCGAACTTGGCAAAACCTTTTCAAGTCGATTTCAAGAGCAAATGTTGCATTGCGTGCTGTAAATACACTTTCGGAAGCAAATTACCCGAATAAAAAAGTTCGCTTGGCTGAATTACGCTTTTTGAGAGCTCATAGTTATTTCACGATGAAACTTTTGTACAAAAATATTCCAATTTTTGACGAAACAGCTACAAGTGAAGATATTTTAAAAGTATCAAATGACTTGAAAAATGATGAATCTTGGAATAAAATTGCCGCTGATTTTCAGTTTGCCATTGATAATTTACCTGTTACTCAGTCAGAAATTGGAAGAGCCAATAAAGTAGCAGCACAGGCATATTTAGCCAAGTTGAGATTGTTTCAAGCCTACGAGCAAGACGATAAACATAAGGTGGTTAATATCAATAAAACCAGATTACAAGAAGTTGTTACGCTTACGCAAGCGGTTATTTCATCGGGTAAATATAGTTTGAGTAAAGATATTGCTGAGAACTTCATACCTGAAACTGAAAATGGTCCAGAATCAATTTTTGCCATTCAATTTAGTATTAATGACGGTACAACTGCGGGTCGTTTGAGTTATGAAGATGGTTTGAATTATCCACATGGAGCTCCACAATACGGATGTTGTGGTTTTCATGCACCAAGTCAAAACGTTGTGAATGCTCACGCTACGGATGCCAATGGACTACCGCTTTTTGATACATTTAATGATAAAATTATTGATGTAGCAACGACAACTGTTGACCCACGTCTTGATCATACAGTTGGGATTGATGGACACCCGTACAAATATGATAATACAAAACCATTCAGTAATAGTTGGGTGCGTGACCCAGGTGTGTACGGAAATTTCCACTCAATGCGTTTTCAACAATTGGCCACAAGTGGTTCTTATTTCAAACTTGGACCATTTATGGGAACGGCCAAAAATTATGATATTCTTCGCTATGACGATATTATATTGATTCAAGCTGAAGCATATATTGAGTTAGGACAACCAGAAAAAGCATTGCCATTAATTAACCAAGTCAGAACAAGAGCTGCCGCAAGTACAGGCAGACTCAAAAAGACCGATGGCACTTTTGCTTCAAAATATAATGTAAAAGAATATTCAAGCACTGGTTGGACGCAAGATTATGCTCGTAAAGCCTTACAATTTGAACGCCGTTTAGAATTTGCAACTGAAGGTCATCGTTTCTTTGACTTAGTGCGCTGGGGAATTGCAGAGAAGACACTAAACACTTATTTAGAGAAAGAGAAAACAAGAAGAACGTATTTATCGACAGCTAAATTTACGGCTGGAAGAGATGAATATTTACCAATTCCGCAGGCTGAAATTACATTTACGAATGGGTTATATAAGCAAAATCCTGGGTTTTAAAATTGGTTTTAACTCAAAATTTGTATAGATTGGAAAATTGTAATGGTAGTAGATACTTTCTACTACCATTTTCTTAAACTTAATTTTGAAATGATTATGCAAAAATCATCAACAGGAATAATATTACTGGTTTTGTGGTCTTGTTTGACGGGTATGAGCCAAAATATTGATAAGATTGGTAAAGAAAAGTATCGACCTCAGTTTCATTATACATCTCCTAAAAACTGGGTAAATGACCCCAATGGCTTAGTTTATCTCGACGGCGAATATCATCTTTTTTACCAATATAACCCCTTTGGAACAAAATGGGGACACATGAGTTGGGGACACGCTGTAAGTAAAGACCTGAAAACATGGAAAACTTTACCAATTGCCTTAAAAGAATTTGATAATACCGATGGAAGCCAGACCATGATTTTTTCGGGTTGCGTAGTAGTTGATGAAAATAATACTTCTGGGCTTTTTGCGAAGGGTTTTAAAAAAGGAATGGTAGCAATGTTTACTTCTCACGTCACGAAAGACCAAAAAGATATTGCTCAGCACCAAAGTTTAGCATACAGTTCTGACAAAGGTAGGACGTGGAAATATTACACCAAAAATCCTGTATTAGACATTGGCAGTACCAATTTTAGAGACCCAAATGTTTTTTGGTACGCTCCCAAAAACAAGTGGATTGTTTCAGTTGTAAAAGCGTTGGAATATAAAATTCAGTTTTATGAATCTGCCAATTTAAAGGATTGGACTTTGCTTAGCGAGTTTGGAAAACAAGGTGATACAACTCGTATCTGGGAATGTCCGTCACTTTTTCAAATACCCGTTGAAGGAACAAATGAACAAAAATGGGTGGTGATGCTTTCCAGTGGACATCGCCAAAATAACTATTTAGGAATGCAATATTTCGTTGGCGATTTTGATGGTAAAACTTTTACGCCGCAAAAACAAAATGAACCGTTTTTTATTGATGAAGGGAAAGATTTTTATGCAGCAGTGCCATTTTATAATCGTCCAAAATCGCAAAAAGACCCAATTATTATTGGTTGGATTAATGATTGGGAATACGCCAGAGAAATTCCAACGAGTACATGGAGGGGTAGTTTTTCTGTTCCAAGAAAGTTCTCACTTTTTCAAGAAAATGGAGTTTATCAATTAAAACAAACACCCATTGTTTCCGAATCTATTTTTACCGAAATAATTACGTTGAATGCTAACCATAAAATCAATTCACAAAAGATTAGAATGAAAGATAATCAATACCGTTTGGTTCTGAATATCAACTTATTAGCCTCAAAAGGATTTGCGTTAGACTTACTAAAAAATGCCGAAGAAAAGAGTATTTTAAGTTATAATGTAGCCACAGAAACTTTATCGTTTGATCGTACAAAATCTGGAAATGTTGATTTCCATGAGCGATTCAAGAGTATTGAATCAATGCACGTAAAACCTAAAAATGGCAAATTGAAATTAGATATTTTAGTAGATAAATCTATCGTTGAAATTTATGCCAATGATGGAGAGAAAGTATTAACCGATATGGTTTTTCCAACGAAAAAGAATGGGAGTGTAGAGATTATTTGGAAGTAACTTCTGGAAAAACGAATTTAGTATTGTTGCAAATCCCTCAAAACACATCTGTTTTGAGGGATTTACTTTTTAAAACATTACCAATTCAACATCCTATATTCATTAGCCGTGTCATTTTTAGTCCAATGAATGTTTCCTGTCTAATAATTAAAACTTTTTATTAAACAAAATGTTGTTAATTTGCAGAGGATATATTAATGCTATTTTAACACTATATTCATTCCATTTTTTTATTTAGATAATAACGATTTTCGTTTTTACTAAGAAGCTTGATTTAAAAAAGACCTGTGGATAAATCTGACGATAGAAACAAACCATGAGCAATTATTCAATTAAAGACCTTGAACAGCTTTCGGGCATTAAGGCTCATACTCTCCGAATCTGGGAACAACGATACGACATCTTGAAACCAGACCGCACCGATACGAATATTCGCACGTATGATGATAAGGATTTGAAATTGGTTTTGAATATTTCCTTATTGAAAGATCATGGATATAAGATTTCGGAAATCTCTAAGATGTCTTCCGATGAAATGTCGAAAGAAGTAATGTTACTTTCTGAAAAACATTTGAATTATCCAGACCAAATCCATGCTTTAACCATTGCTATGCTTGACTTGGATGAGGAGCGTTTTGAAAAGATTATTAGTACCAATACGCTACAATTTGGTTTTGAAAATATGATGATTAACATCATTTACCCATTTTTGAACAGAATTGGAACGTTATGGATTACAGGTTCAATTGGCCCAGCTCAAGAACATTTTATTTCTAATTTAATTCGACAAAAATTGATTGTTGCAATTGATGGGCAATTGCCGTCTTTGAGACCAGGTGCAAAGAAGTATCTTTTGTATTTACCAGAAGGAGAAATGCACGAAATTAGTTTACTTTTTGCTAATTATATCATTCGTTCAAGACAGAACAAAGTAATCTATTTAGGTCAAAATTTACCTTTTAATGAGTTAATTTTTGCTTGTAAAATACATAAACCTGATGTTATTTTTACGGTAATCACTTCAGTACCAAGTCAAAATGAAATTCAGAAGTATGTTTATAAATTAGCGAAAGATTTCCCAGACTCAAAAATACTCTTAACTGGTTATCAAGTAGTTGGACAAGACATTGATTGTCCAGACAATGTAGAAATTGTAACACAGATAAAATATTTAATGGAGTTTGCAACAGAATAATTTGTTAGACAAGGACATTGCCTTGTCTAACCCCTCTAACATTTTTATACAAATTTGATGTCTTTTTTCCCAGCATCAGCTACGAAATTCTTCACAAACTGTTCTTGTTCTTTTTCACAAATCATTAGCACGTTATCATATTCTGCCACGATATAACCGTCTAATCCTTGTACAACAACCAAGCGGTCTTTTGGCGTTTTGATGATACTGTTGGTCACGCCATAAAGCATTGTTGAACCATCAATAACATTTTCATTTTCGTCTTTTTCCGAAACTTCGTATAACGATTTCCAAGTTCCCAAATCTGACCAACCAATATCGCCAAGTACAATATGCACATTGTCGGCTTTTTCCATCACGGCATAATCAATAGAAATACTTTCACAAGTTTGGTAAACTTCATTGATAAAATCACCTTCTTTTTCTGTGAAATACACATTATCTCCCGATGAGAAAATATCGTGTAATTTAGGACTGTTGTTGGCAAATGCCTTTTTAATCGCCTGAGCATTCCAAATAAAAATACCTGCATTCCAAACGTATTCACCACTGGTTACAAACAACTTGGCTAATTCTAAGTTTGGTTTTTCACGGAAAGTTTTTACTTTTTTCACATCATCCTGAGACTGCAAATACTGGATATAACCATAACCCGTATCAGGACGAGTGGGTGTAATGCCCAAAGTAACCAAAATATCATCTTTGGCAGAGGCTTCAAGTGCAAGATTGATTCTTTTTTCAAATTCTTTTTCTCTAAGAATAATATGGTCGGCAGGAGCTACTACAATATTAGCTTCAGGGTTTTGCGTCGCAATTTTATAACACGCATACGCCACACAAGGAGCGGTATTTCTACGTGATGGCTCTGCTAAAATCTGACTATCCAAAAGAAATGGCAACTGCTCTTTTATCAGACCGATATAGTCATTACTGGTTACAATATAGATATTTTCCTTTGGACAAATATCCTCAAAACGGTCGGCGGTTTGTTGTAGAAGTGTTCTTCCCGTTCCAAGAACGTCATGAAACTGTTTTGGATTTTTGGTTCTACTAAAAGGCCAGAAACGAGTTCCTACGCCTCCCGCCATAATCACTACATAATTGTTGTTATTCATAATTGTTTTGTCTGTAAGGTTTTAAAAATGATGAGGTTTCCAATCATCTTATTTGCCTTTTGATAAATACTTGTCTATTCTAAGAGCGACATTTTCTCTGATATTTGTATAGAAAAAATTAATATCGGCACGATGCCAAACTTTTGTTTTTAATAGAAAACTTCCTGCAATATTAGGCTTATTTATCCACAACATCCCTTGGTGGTTTTGAGCATCTACTAAATTGGGGTACATTGTAAATTTCAAACCAACGCCACCTTTGTTTAAAGAAGCAGAAGCGTAAGCTTCGTCCAACGTCCATGTAAGGGGGTTGGTACTTACGGCGGTATTCAATCCTGCATTGTACCACGTTGGATAATAGTCTTTTGAGTAAGTATTCCAAGAAACAAAACATCCTGTTTCGTCTCCTGTTTTACAAGGCTGAATATTTTCAAAAACAGTTGGTTGAGTGACAATTCCCACTAAATAGGCTGCCACTAATTGATTTTGGAGCGGTTTATTATCAAAATATTCCTTAATCAATCTCGTTGCATGAACCGTCCCTTGGCTATGAGAGGCAATCACAATGGGGCGACCTTGATTATAGTTTTTTAAGTAATACTCAAAAGCCTCTTTAATGTCTGAATAGGCTATGTCAAGCGATTGTTTTTTATCATTTTTATCTGTCGTCACAAATGCGTGGTAATGAGCTTGACGATAACGAGGAGCATATATTTTGCCAGAACCATTAAAAACAGTTGCCTGATTCAGAATAGTCGAATTATCTACCGACTCATTCATTTTCAAATCATTAACATCGGCATTCCATTCATATTGAGTTTGGGGCTTACCCGTAAATATGGTTGGATGCAAGAAAAACACGTCCACCTTTGCCTCTGCTTGTCCATCTTTCAAGTCTGATTTTAACGGAATTTGGTCTGCATTATCAATTTTGTTTGGCAAAGCCGCCCAATATTCTGTTTTTGAGTAGTCTGGTTTAGCAGGAATCAGATTTTCTGAGAAATGACTTACCAATTTAAACGGAGTTCTATTACATCCTGAAAATGAGACAATTACGACAAAAAATATACTTTTTTTAAGATTCATACCTCTGTGATTTGTATAATTTTATTAAAAAATTGTAAAAAAATTATTCTGCTTGCATAATAAATTCAAAATTAATCCCAATTTTTGCAGAATAATTTGCAATTTTGTATTACAAAATTACTATTTTTTAACCTTAATTCACTAAAAAGGCATTGTATGAAGAATTTTTTTACAAAACTACGATTAGGCTTCATTGCCTCAATCATGTTGTTTGCGGCATCGGCATTTGCCCAAACAAAAATTTCGGGTAAAGTCAGCGATGGGGCAACCAAAGAACCCCTTATTGGTGTAAGTATTGCTGTAAAAGGAAAGGTTATCGGAACAATTACAGACACAAAAGGTAATTTTTCTCTTTCGACAACGGCATCACCTCCCTTTGTTATTGCAGTATCAAGTGTTGGCTATCAGACACAAGAAGTAGCTATTACAGGTAACAAATCAGACTTTGATATTAAACTATCGGAACAAACTATTTTAGGTCAAGAAATTGTTGTTTCTGCTTCTCGTGTTGAGGAAAGCGTAATGAAGTCTCCAGTATCTATTGAAAAAATGGATTTAAAAGCCATTCAGCAAACAGCTTCATCTAACTTTTATGATGGCTTGGCAAACATGAAAGGTGTGGACATTGCTACACAAGGCTTATTGTTTAAGTCTATCAACATGAGAGGGTTTGGTTCAACAGGAAACCCTCGTGTAGTACAGATGATTGATGGAATGGACAACTCTGCCCCTGGTTTAAACTTTGCGGTTGATAATATTATTGGTATGCCAGAGTTAGATGTTGAGAGCGTTGAATTATTACCAGGAGCAGCTTCGGCACTTTATGGCCCTAATGCCATCAATGGTTTGATTTTGATGAACAGTAAAAGTCCTTTCCTTTATCAAGGGCTAAGTGCTAACGCTAAAACGGGTATCATGTCGGCAAGTAATCGTACTACAAAAGATACACCGTTCACTGATTTTTCTCTTCGTTTTGCGAAGGCATTCAACAACAAGTTCGCTTTTAAATTGAATTTTTCTTATTTACAAGCCAAAGACTGGGAATCAACCAACTATAACAACCGTAATATAGGTGGTAATGCTGACC
>JAAFIU010000395.1 GCA_013298805.1 Cytophagales bacterium
CTTTGGGATTATCTTTGAATGCTAAGAGTCGTTTCTCTTGGTTCATGGGTTTTCTCTTTTGGTTGCAACCTCAGAGATAACCCTTTTTTTCGTTTTTAACAAAAAAAGTAATTAGCACAACTGGTAGCAATTTCTCTAAGTAAGCATTCAAAGTGGTGTTTTTTGAATGTTGAGTGCCTAAATCTACCCTTACGCAGGCGGTTTTAGCATTGGCAAAATCTCTTGCCACTTTTTGAAGTTCAGCAAGAGGAACATCGCAACGCTGTGCATAATCTTCAATATCAATTGCAAATAATTCAGTTTTTAAGGCTTCAAAACCTGTGCAATGTTCTTCAATAAATGCGGAATCTTGTAAATTTTCATGAACAATTACTGATAACAAAACAAGCATCAAAAAAGCATCTGTACTTGGTTTGAGTTGTAAATGAATATCTGCCATTTTTGCCGTTTCGCTTACTCTAGGGTCAATCACAACCATTGTGCGATTTGGGTCTTTTTGAAGGGCTTTCAGCGTATCACGGGCATTCACAATGCCATGTGCCTGAAAAGGATTTGTACCTATAAATATCACATAATCAGCATGTTCTACGTCTTCAGTAGCGTTGCATAACTGGCTACCAAACAAGCGACCATTTACCCAAATATTGCCTGTTTTTTCTTGTGCTAAAGCCGAATAAATATACCTGCTACCCATTGCTGACAGCATTTGACTACTATAAACACCTCCCCAATGGTTGCCTTGTCCGCCACCGCCTACTATTGCAAAAGACTTGCCTCCGTGTTGCTTTTTTACATGATTTAGTTTCGTTGCAATTTCGCTTAATGCAGTTTCCCAACTTACACGTTCAAATGTTCCATCGGCTTGCCTTTTTAGTGGATAACGTAAACGGTCATCATGATTTTGATAATATTCTAATCGGGCAGCTTTTTGGCAAATATAGCCTTGACTAATTGGGTGCTTATCATCGCCCTTAATTTTAGAGAATTTTCCGTCTTGAATTTCAACTTCCAAACCACAATTTCTTGAACATAGTGGGCAAGCTGTAACTGATAATGACATACATTTATTGATTTTAGAAATTGAATAAAGTAGTTCAAATATATTATATTTGTGTCAGAAACAGGAGTAGTCAATATATTCACACATAGTACATTTTTTTAGACCAATGGACGCAGAACGAAAAAACAAGGAATTTAATCCTCATAAATGTGGCGTTGTTCACTTTTTAAATTTAATTGGCGGCAAATGGAAAGTTTTAATTATTTATGCCATTAGCAAAGGTTACAACCGTTTTAGTCTATTGAAACGAGAAAGTCCTTTTATCAGTAAGCAAATGTTAGTCAATCAGTTGCGAGAATTAGAAGCCGATAAAATAATTGAACGCACTATTTTTGCCGAAGTACCGCCCAGAGTTGAATACCAATTAACTGCTTATGGTGAGTCGTTATTACCCGTCATTAAAGTCATTCGTGATTGGGGGAAAGAAGATTTAAAAGCAAAGGGTGAGGAAGAACAAGTTTTGAAGTCGTTATAAATTAGCTATGCAAAAGTATTGATTTATGATTGAGGTTGTATCGTACTACTGGTTGTCGTCAGGCGGTTCTGACTAACGTTTAGTTTAGCATTTTTGACATATTTTTATCCAAAAATCACGTCTCTCTAACGATAATTTATCCCTTCTTTTATTCCTCTTACAGCCCGATACCTTTTATACTAACTCATAATTCCGTAAATTTGTATTCTCATTTTTAAATGATAGGTTTGAGTTTATACAAATACTTATTTTTCATTTAAAAATATCCATAACTACCTATACAACAATAAGTTATAAATATTCTAAAATAATTACATCTCTATTATTTTAGAATTGAAATGAATGCCAAAAATGTTTCTCAAAAAAACAAAAACAAAGGCAAAGCACTAAATACCCAACTCAAAAAAAGACATTCTGTTAAATTGTGTTAAATCAGTGAAGGAACAATTAGACTCAAACAATCTACCAAAACATATTGCCGTTATCATGGACGGGAACGGACGTTGGGCAAAACAACAAGGTTTTGTGGACAGAATTTTCGGGCATCGAAACGCACTCAAAGCTGTCAATGAAGTAATTGAAGGTTGTGGCGAATTAGGAATAGCCTATTTAACACTTTATGCTTTTTCAACCGAAAACTGGAATCGTCCTAAAGCAGAAGTGGATGCTTTGATGATACTCTTGGTGAAAACCATCAAAGATGAGTTGCCCAAAATGCAGAAGAATAATATTCGCTTAGAGACTATCGGGGCAACCCATACTTTACCCGAAATTTCGCAAAAAGAACTTCGTGCTGCCATTGAAGAAACCAAAAATAATACAGGACTTACCGTAATTTTGGCTTTATCATACAGTGGAAAATGGGATATTGTCAATACCACAAAGAAATTAGCACAGAGAGTTCAAAATGGAGAATTAGCCATTGAAGATATTAATGAGCAACTATTTGAGGAATCATTAGATACAAAGGGAATTCCAAATCCAGACTTGATGATTCGTACCGGTGGTGACCACAGAATTAGCAATTTTTTATTATGGCAATTAGCATATTCTGAGTTATTCATTTTTGAAGATTTATTCTGGCCTGATTTCCGAAAAGAACACCTTCACGAAGCCATTTTGGATTATCAAGACCGTGAAAGAAGATTTGGAAAAACATCAGAACAAGTAAATAATAGTTAATAAAATAATCAGAGAGGTAAAAATAGACCCTTCTTTGAATCAATAAAGAACTACTGACAGCCAGAAGCACACCGCCGAAAGCTACATAAAAATATGAAAAAATATACTTTGCTTTTTTCCCTACTAATCCTTTCGTTTCTGTCGCAAGCACAGTTGCGTGGTGCTTTGGGGCAACGTCCAATGGCTTCTGCCAATGAATTAGAATTGAATTATGCCGAACCCAAAGAGTATGAAATCGCTGAAATTACGACTACGGGGTCAAAATATTATGATGGTAATTCGATGATTTCATTGTCTGGCTTACGTGTTGGCGATAAAATAAAAGTTCCTGGAGATGCCATTTCTTCAGCCATAAAAAAATTAATGGGCCAAGGCATTTTAGAAGATGTTGAAGTCGATGCGGTAAAAATTGAAGGCACAAAAATTTGGTTAAATCTTGCCATCAAAGAACGCCCAAGACTTTTTAAACTTAACTATTCAGGCATCAAAAAAGGTGAACAAGAAACACTAAGTGATAAAATCAAAACTTACAAAGGAAAAATTGTAACAGCTACGGTTAAGAAAAATATTGAATTAGCTATTCGTAAATTCTTTCAAGATAAAGGTTATTTGAATGTTAATATCAAAATTGCAGAAAAAA
>JAAFIU010000003.1 GCA_013298805.1 Cytophagales bacterium
ATTTTAGTTAAAATGCAAAAATGCCCCATTTTCGCCTAAAAAAGCGTCATTATGGGGCATTTTTCTTTAATAATAGTATATAAGATGCTGAATATCAAACTGTTGGGCATTTGCCAAGTTACCCTTCGTTAATCGAAACCCTCAAAGGTGATTATGTATTGAGTCCCGCATACGACCTTATCAACACACGTTTACACGTTGATGATACTGATTTTGCTTTGAACAAAGGACTTTTTAAAGATGATTTCCATTCAAAGCGACAAGAAATTACGGGTCATGTCAATCAAGATGATTTTAAAGAATTGGGCAAAAGATTGGGGATAATTGAATCAAGAATAAGCGTATTGTTAGCCCCATTTTTGAGTAAAAATCCTTCGGCAGAAACGCTCATCAGCCATTCTTACTTAACTGATGCCAACAAAAGGGCTTATTTACAGATGATTAGTACGAAGCGGAATTATTTGATTAAGTAATTTTTAGGAAAAATGCACTTAATCAAAATACCAATCAATAGTCTATATCAAAAAGTGTGACCTCTAATAAGGTTATACTATATCTATAATTATAACAATTCCATTACGAGGTTTGTCTGTAGTTTAATTATTTATTTCGACAAACAATGGATAATTCTATAAGTCAATTACTTCTTCGTTCGTGTGGTAATTTCAAATAACCTCAAAAAATTATTACTATTTTTGCATATTCGATTTTGAGTTGAAACATAATAATAAAGGAGACACAAACAGTACGAGGATTAAATCAATTTTTTCCAAGAGTTATAACCTTTTTGAGCTACCTCATTTGTTAAATCGGGAAGAATTTCGAGTGTATGATTTTGATTAATTTTCTTAATTTGCTCAATACTTTCATAAACACCGCTTTTCAAGCCCGATAAATACGCTGCCCCCAAAGCTGAAACATCGGCATTTCGTTGTTTTTTCAAGGATATTCCCAATAAATCGACTAAAAATTTGATGACAAATTGGTTTTTCGTCATGCCCCCATTTACCGAAATTGACTTCAACGGAGCTTGCATATCTTGCTCCATTGCGGTTATTACGTCTTTTATCTGATAAGGAATACTTTCCAAAGCCGCCCGAACGATGTGGTTTTTTGTCGTGCCGAAAGTCATGCCTTCGATGGATGCCTTTCGATTCATTTGCCAATGAGGGGCTCCCAAACCACTAAATGCCGGAATTAGATAAACACCAGAATTATCCGAAACTGCTTCTGCCATATCTGCCGTTTCAGCAGGATTTTGGAAAAGATTTAATTCATTTTTGAGCCATTCAATCGTTGAACCGCATGATACAATTGCCCCTTCCAAAGCATAATCGACCCGATTTTGCGTACTCCAACAAATAGTCGTCAGCATTCCGTTTGAGGATAAAATGGGTTTTTGACCAATATTCATCATAATTGAACAGCCCGTTCCTAAAGTTACTTTTGCCGTACCTTGGTCAAAACAACCTTCCCCAAAAGTAGCAGCGTGAGAATCTCCGATGAGTGTTGTAACTTTTAATTGAAGATTATTTTGAAACGAGTTTAATCTAAAATCGTAAATCCAAAATCCAAAATCGTGAGACGAAGGACAAACCTCGGGTAAATTGAGATTTTCTAAACCCCAAAGTTTTAAAATTTCAGCATCCCAAGTCAGCGTATGAATATTAAAAAGTAGCGTTCTGGAAGCATTGGTATAATCTGTTTTAAACGATTTTCCATTGGTCATTTTGTATAAAAGCCAACAATCAATTGTTCCAAAAAATATTTCACCTGCTTCAACTTTTGCTTTTAAATTAACATCGTTTTGAATGAGCCAAAGTAACTTTGTTCCCGAAAAATAAGGGTCGATAATTAAACCTGTTTTTTGCTTAATTAATGGTTCTTGACCTTTAGATTTTAAGTCTTCACAAATGGAAATAGAACGTTTGCAAGCCCACACAACGGCAGGACTTTGAGCGTTTCCTGCTTTATCCCAAAGTACAAACGTTTCTCGCTGATTACTGATTCCGCAAGAGGCAATATCTTGAAAGTCAAAGCCTTGATTGGCAAAATCTATCAGACATTCCTGTACAGAATCTAATACATTTTGATAAATATCTTCTGGATTTTGTTCTACAAATCCATCGTCAAAATAGTTGGTTTTTAAGTCAACGCAACCTTTGGCAACGGCTTTTCCTTGATTATCAAAAATCAATGTTTTGGTACTTGAAGTGCCTTGGTCTATGGCTAAAATATATTTCATTTTTCACTATTCTGTTTATCAATAATTACAGCTACTAAAATGACCATTCCTTTTACCACTTGTTGCCAAAATGGCGATACGTCGAGTAAGACTAAACCGTTGTTCAACACACCAATAATAATTGCTCCTAAAACCGTTCCCATGATTGTTCCCTTTCCGCCTGAAAGCGAAGTACCGCCAATAACAACGGCTGCAATGGCATCTAATTCGTAGCTAATTCCTGCATTTGGTTGGGCAGAATCTAAGCGAGAAGTTACTAAAATACCGCCAATGGCTGCCAACATTCCCGCTACAGAATAAACGAAAATTTTAACTTTATTGATGTTAATTCCTGATAATCTTGCGGCATTTTCATTGCCTCCGATGGCGTAAATATAGCGTCCCAGACGTGTTTTTTGTGTCATTAAAACGGTTATCAAAATCACTAAACCCGATATCCAAACGGGTACAGGAATGCCCAAAAACCAGCCTGTGCCGAAGAAAGCGAAGTTTTCACCTAATTCTGAAATTGGGAATCCTTCGGTGTAAAGCATTGTCAAACCACGTGCAATGGTAAGCATGGCGAGCGTTGCGACAAATGGAGGAATTTTGAAACGAGTAATGGTAAATCCACTGAAAAAACCCGACAATGAACCGATGATTAAGCCTGCTAAAATTGCTCCCAACAACGAAAAACCAATGAACAAATTAAGGGAAGGAATGGAAATGCCATTTTTGAGTAATCCTGCGGTAATTGCTCCGCTCAATGCCAAAACTGAACCTACTGAAAGGTCGATTCCTGCGGTGAGGACAACCAAGGTCATGCCAACAGAAATGACAATATTGACCGAAATTTGACGTAAAACATTCCACCCATTATTGACCGTCAGGAATTTATCAGACAATAAACTTATCAAAACGCATAGGATAAATAATGCGATAAGTGACTGGAATTGAGTTATTTTAGAGCGAAAAGACATATTTTTAGTGATGAATTATATGATGAGTTATGAATGAAGGATAAGTAAACGGTCATGTAAAATTTTAAAATATTTATAATTCATAACTCATCATTCATAATTTAAAGAAATTGCTGCTTTCAAAATTTTATCTTCGGTGGCATCTTCTTTGCGCATTTCTGCGGTGATTTTGCCCTCTGCCATCACCAAAATGCGGTCTGCTAATAACATGATTTCGGGTAATTCAGAAGACACGACAATAATTCCCAAACCTTCATCTGCCAACTGGACAATAGTTTTATATATCTCATTTTTTGCTCCAATATCAACGCCCCGTGTGGGTTCGTCCAACAGTAAAATTTGTGGTTTGGTGGCTAACCATTTTGCTAATACAATTTTTTGCTGATTGCCGCCGCTTAAATTTTGGACTAATTGTTTTTGGGTAGAAGTCTTGATATTCAGCGTTTTAATATAATTCTCAGTGAGATTTTCTTCGGATTTTTTATCGACAAATAAACCTTTTTCTAAGTCTTTGAGGGTTGTGATTGTTAAATTTTCTCTGACTGTCATTCCCAAAATCAAGCCTTCATGTTTGCGGTCTTCGGTTACAAAAGCCAAACCTGATTTAATGGCATCAGCTGGATTTTTGAATTGACATACAACTTCATTTATCGTGATATTTCCTGTTGTATTTTGTGGATGTAAGCCAAAAAGTGTTTCCAATAATTCTGTTCTTCCTGCTCCCATTAAACCACAAATTCCCAAAATTTCACCTTTTTTAAGATGAAAATCGATGTCTTTGAGTATCGAATCTTTATTTTTATGAGGCGATTTTAAACTCAAATTTTCTACTTTCAATAAATAGTTTTCTGAAAACGTTGGCACGTTTCTTTGCATCATTTTGATTTCACGACCCACCATTTTAGCAATTAATGCGTCATGACTCATATCTTTTAACTCACCCGAATCAATGCTTTTCCCATCTCGAAGAATGACATAATTATGAGCTATTTTCCTTAATTCGTCTAATTTGTGAGAAATATAAATGATAGTTTTTCCTGAAATTAATAAGTCATTTATGATGTTAAAAAGCACTTCAACTTCGGCATCTGAAATCGCAGAAGTGGGTTCGTCCATGATAATTACCTCAGAATCAAGCAATAAAGCTTTGGCAATTTCTATGATTTGTTGTTGACCAATTTTAAGGTCGGCAACTAATGAATTGGGATTTAGGGATAATTTGAGCGTTTTTAATAATTCCGACGTTTTATCAAACATCGCTTTTTTATCCAGCACGCCCCAGGAATTTGTTAATTCACGCCCAAGAAAAATATTCTCTTGAATACTCAAATACGGAATCAGATTTAATTCTTGGTGAATAATGGCAATTCCAGCATTTTGAGCGGCTTTTGTATTAACAAAATGGATAGGCTGATTTTTGTAAAGTATTTGTCCATCATAATCCGAATAAACGCCCGATAAAATCTTCATCAACGTTGATTTTCCCGCTCCATTTTCACCCAAAACAGCAGTTACTTTCCCTTTTGCAAAAGCAAGATTGACATTTTCAAGTGCCGCAATTCCTGAAAATCGTTTGGTTATATTTTGAACTTGTAAAATCACTTTTTTGAATGATGAGTTATGAATGATGAACTATGAATGTTCCTTGTTTACGCCTATCGCTAAATTCTCACTGTTTATTAACTAAATTCTTCTTTTTTGTTAAAATAGAACTTCTTATCATTTTCATAATTTCATCAGCATCTCTATAAATAGAGTTGAATTCTGTCTCATTTATATAGCCTGTCATGTGAAGTAATTCAAGCCAATATTGTGTTTCACTTAACTCTTTTTGAGCAATTGCTAATTTATGAATGAAATCCATTCCAGATTCTGCATTATTTGCTTCTCTCACCATTGCACCAGGATTTGTACCACATCTTAAAATTTGTTTTGCTATCACAAATTCTTTTTTTTGATTAGAAAGAAATTGATAAAGTTTAACTATTCGAATAGCAAAATTCAATGTTTTATCTTTCAACGGGTTTGGTTTGAAATCAGCATTAATCATATTTTTTTGGTTTAAATTTATCATTCATAACTCATCATTTATCACTTAAAAAAACTGGTACTATCTCTATCTCATTCAATTTCAAGTGTTTATGATTTAATTCTACTGCGCCAATCAAACTAATTTGACTTCCGAGCGTTGCTTTTTTCTTCAAATCTGGCACAACTCTATTGCGAATAATCTCATTTAATTCTGCTGAAACATTGTTGAAATCCATCGTATTTTCAAAAGTCGTCATCGTAATGATTCCCGAAGCATCTCTAACGGCATTACCAAAAATGAACTCGGTAGCAATGGAATAGGGCTTTCCATCCACATCAAAATCGAGCGTGTTTTCATTGATTTTAGTAATTTTACCCGTTGCTTTTACCAAAAAATAGCGAATATTTCCAATGCCCAACGAATGCGCATATTGCTTAAACGTTTCGTCTGGATTTGCTTTTAATTTATCCGTTAATTTATTAATTGCTATGGCTTTATCTGTATTTGTCAGTATTTTTTCTTGGTAAAAACTGTTTGCATAAACTTTTGTATCCAACGTATTTTTGCTATTTCCTTTTTTGACTTCATCTAATTTTTTGAAATACACAGAATTATAAGCAACAACGCCAAGAATCAACAATCCAAGTCCATTTTTTAGTAATTTATTCATCTAATTATGATGTTTAGTTATTTTCAAAGGTATTAGATGGAACGCCTGATGATTACTTTGGAAATCAAAGTTTTGTGTTGGGCGTTTCATAGTCGGCGATGTTTTTTTGTGTAACTAATTCAACGGCTACGGGCATTTTTTTAGGAAACTCTAGTTTACCTTTAAAATATTCGTCGGCAAAAATGGCGGCTGTTTGTGCCATCAATTTTGGAAACTGCAAACACGTCGCTGAAATCTTTTTGCTTTTAATAGAGCTCAAGACATCGTCCGCTCCGTCAAAGCCAAAAACCTTTACTTGATTGGCTTTCCCAGAAGAAATTAAGGCTTGAAATGCCCCCATCGCCATCGCATCGTTACCACAAAAAACCGCTGTAATATCTGGATGTGCTTGTAAAATCGACTCCATAACCTCCAAGCCTTTGTTGCGGTCAAAATCGGCACTTTGTTGTGCAACCATTTTCAACTCTGGAAATTTATCAACCACCGAATGAAAACCTTTGGAACGATTCCACGTATTATTGTCGCCCACCAAACCGAGTAATTCCACGTATTTGCCTTTTTTATTCATGGTTTCGACAAAATATTTTCCAATCGAAACACAGCCTGAATAATTATCAGACAGTATTTGAGAGGTAGCTGCATCAGCAGTATTTACTTCTCTGTCAATACAAAAAACAGGGATGCCCGCTGCTTTCGCCTTTTTTACATTCACCACTGAACCATCAGCATCGGTAGGATTGAACAAAACGGCATCATATCCTGAAGCGATTGCGTTATCGAAATGGTCAGTTTCGAGTGCCGTATTGTTTTGAGAATCAAATATTTTGGCTTCATAACCCAACTCTTTTGCCTTTGCTGAAGCCGCCTCAGCCAATACAACAAACCAAGGATTGTTGAGTGTGGAAATAATCACCGCCACTTTTTTGGGAGAAGTATCTGCTTGCTTGGTTTTGCAGTTACTAAAACCAAAAAATAGTAAAAATATCAAAAAGTAAGTAAGTTTGCGTTTCATTTTAATTGCTCATTTTAACAAGTTTAATGCGACTTTTGAAATTCCTTCTTTTGATAAACCATAATGATTAAATATTTCATTCTGAGAACCCGTTACGGTATATTCATCAGGTATTCCCATGATTTTGAATGAATTACGAAATCCATTTTGCATTAAAAAAGAGGCCGTTGCTTCGCCCAAACCACCATTAATCATGTGTTCTTCAATGGTAATGATTGGTTTTCCTTCCGAAGCAATGGCTTTTATTAATTCATAATCCAATGGCTTAATCGTGTGCATACTCACTACTTTCGCTTGAATTCCATGTTCAGTAGCCAATTTTTCGGCCGCTTCAAAAGCAGGCAAAACCGTCTCTCCCGTTCCAATAAAAGTTATGCCTGAACCCTCTCTTACGATACGACCTTTTCCGAATTGAAAGTTTTGGGACACAGATGAGACTTGCCGTCCGCCACTGATGTCTGCGAAACACAGATTTTCACGGATTTCGTTTAATAAATCTGTGTTAACCTGAGGTGGAATATCCGTGTCATCTGTGTACCTTTTTGCGATGTCCAAAGGCATATTCTTTTTCCCAAATCGCAAATAAATCGGTTTGTTCAAGGCTGCCGCTTGTCGAATGGCTTGTTCGGTTTCAAAATTATCAGCAGGAGCAACTACGATTAAATTATTGATGGCTCTCAAAACTGCGTAATCATGCAAACTATGGTGCGTTGTACCCAACGCTCCGTAACTTACGCCCGCACTAATGCCTACCAACACGACGGCATTGTCAGAATATGCCACGTCATTTTTAATTTGTTCTAAAGCTCTTGCCGTTAAAAAACAAGCAGGAGAAACCGCAAACACCTTTTTTCCTGCCGAAGCTAAACCAGCTGCAACACCAACCAAATTTTGTTCGGCAATTCCTACTTCAATAATTTGCTTTGGAAATTGCTGACCAAAAGGCGTTAATTTACCCGAACCTCGAGAGTCGCTTGTTACAACAGTGATATTTCTATCGACTGTCGCAAGCGATTCAAGCGTGGCGGCAAAAACTTCAAGATTTGCAAGCCCTTGCGTGAGCATTTTTATATCGTTCATCATTAAGATAATTCTGAAATTGCCAATTCATATTGTTCCACAG
Source organism: Cytophagales bacterium (assembly GCA_013298805.1). GTDB lineage: Bacteria > Bacteroidota > Bacteroidia > Cytophagales > Spirosomataceae > Arcicella. The sequence continues at coordinate 8,042 of JAAFIU010000003.1, forward strand.
TAGGAACACCATGATGCCATTTTATTTGATTTTCCATGTAACTTACCCCTTTCCCCTTGATGGTATGAGCGATGACAAAACTTGGTTTTCCTGCTTCAAATGGTAATTGGTCGAATATTTCTTTTAATTTATGAGTGTCATTTCCATCGACTTCACGAACTGCCCAACCAAAACTTTTCAACTTATCTGCAATGGGTTCAGTGTTTAAAACATCGGCATTTTTGCCCGTAATTTGTAATTTATTGTAATCCAAAATGGCACATAAATTATCTAATTTGTAGTGCGATGCCGATAAAAATGCTTCCCAATTTGAGCCTTCTGGTAATTCACCATCACCTAATAAAGTAAAAACTCGGTATGATTTTTCGTCCATTTTTGCCGCTAATGCCGTGCCTACACTGATGGGTAAACCGTGTCCCAATGCACCTGTATTTTGCTCTACGCCATTTACTTTACGAGTTGGATGCCCAATGTAATGCGACTGATATTGACAAAGTGTTTCAAGGTCAGTTTCTGGGAAAAAGCCTTTATCCGCCAGTACAACAAACAAAGCTTCTACACAATGTCCTTTACTTTGAATATATCTATCTCGGTCGGGGGATTTAAAATTTTCAGGATTAACATTCATCGTATCGTTGTACAATACATTCAAAATGTCAATACAAGACAAACTTCCACCTGTATGACCAGCTTTGGCTTTATAGATGTATTTTAATATCTTTTTGCGATATTCTCTTGATTTAAGAATTAAATCCATGTTTTAGTTATTAATTGTCAATTTCTCCGCCAACATCCACTCATAAAAAGCTTGAATCCAATTATCAGAAGGTAAATTTTGATGATTCATTCCGAAACCATGTCCACCTTCAGCATACAGATGTAATTCAGGTTGCTTTTTAGCCTCATACCACTTTTTGTATAGTTCAATGCTATGGTTGGCAAATCCAAAATTATCATTAGTTGCACAAACCAAAAACATCAACGGTGCATCTGCTTTAACCTCACTTTGAAGAGAATCAGGCATATAAGCATAAATTGGTGCAACAAAATCGGGACGATTGTCAGCATTATAATTAAATGCAGAACCCGCTGTTACTGTACCGCCCGCAGAAAACCCTATTATCCCGATTTTATTGGGAGATATTTTAAATTTTTCTGCATTTTTTCTTACGAAACTTATGGCATTTCTACCATCCGATATCGACAATGGAATGGTAGCTTGATTTTCATCATCCCACTTTTTTATATCCTTATTTCTATCAAGTAATAAAGCAAACGGGTCTTTGGTGCTAATGTGAGCTACTCTATATTTTAAAACAAAAACTGTAATGCCTTTTTGGATTAACCATTTTGCAACGTCATTTCCTTCATTATCAATGGCTAAAAAATGAAAACCACCTCCAGGACAAACGATAACGCTTGTTCCATTGGGTTTTTCAGGTCGAAAAACCGTTACGGTGGGTGTTACAACATTAAAAACAGTCATTAATTTTATAACATTTTGATTGTTTTTTTCTTCTTGCCAATTCCAGTTTTCAGAACCTGGAGCTACACCTTCATAAATTTTATACTCTTCATTTTGAGCGAAAACTGCATTTGAAAAAAGTATTATAAAAAGAGCTAAGTTTTTCATAATAGAAGAATTGAGCGTATATTTTGAAATAAAAATCCTTAACTCTCCCTTATTTAAGGAAGAGTTAAAACTGTGTAAATTTTAGTGTTGATAAACCTCCCAACCCATATAATTTTTAAATGCTTCTTTCAAAATACCCGCTGTTCTCGACGCATTCATTACTACATGATGCTCAAAACCGTTTCTACAAACGTATTGCATCAATTTTTGCAAGTCAGGAATTTTAGCAACCGCACGGTTTCCGAATGTTTTAAGGGCATCATCCGTAAGGTCACCCTCACCTATATACGCCTTAATTATACCTTTTGAATCATCTGTACTCAAACGTCCATAAGTCAATGGCATAGCAGGCGTTCTACCGTCTAACGCTCCGTAAGTATTTTCTACGCCAACCGTTGTTCCTAAGATTGGAGCGTTACTAATTTCTATGTCTGGAAGGAATGATTTCGCCCAGTTTCCACAGTGGAATAAAACGCATTTGTTTTCATCATCGGCATAATTATTATTCCAATCCACCAAAGCACTCGGCGAACCCGATGCTAATTGCATAGCATACATTGTCAAAGTTCCCGTAACATCTACCTCACAAGCACTTGGAAGCATATTTTCCGACATCATACTCATGCTTGTACACACATTGCAACCATAATTTTGTTGTAAAGATGTCCAACATTGAATAGCCGTTGCGTCCAAAATATTTTCAGCCATGAAGTCGTTCAAAACCACATCCAATTTGGCAATTTGCACTAATGCTTCGCTTGGCGTTTTCCCCGTTTTGGCATAATTTGAAATTTTTTCCAAACGTTCTTTTACTACCGAATCATCCTTGGTCAATTTATTGGCTTTTCCAAGAATCTCCGAAAGGTCGCAAGTCACCACAGAAATGCCGTTGCGTTGTAAGATTTTTTCACTGTAACGTACTGTATTAAAGGCAGTTGGCCTTGCTCCTATTGCTCCAATCCTAACGTTTCTTAAACCTTTTACTACTCTACAAACCGCCATGAAGTCTTTTAATTCTTGTTGAAAACCTGCATCCGAAGGACTCACTACGTGTTGCGAAGTCAACGAGAATTTAATGCCGTATTGGTATAAATTATTGCAAACCGAAATTTTTCCACACCAAGAATCACGTCTGCGAGCAACATCCAATTTATTCAAATCATCAGGATAACCTTGAATTAAAACAGGTACATTCAAATTTGCTAATTTCAATGTATCAGCTACGCCTTTTTCATCACCAAAATTGGGAAGAATTACTAAAACTCCCACAATTTCATCAGCGTGTTTTTTGAATAACGAAGCACATTTCTGAGCATCGTTAAATGTTTCAACGCCCCCTAATTTTGTATCATTACTATCCAATAAAATGGGCTTGATATTCATTTTCGTTAGCACTTCAATGATTTCCACACGTGCTAACTCCACTAAACTATCAGGGAAAAAATTACGATTCCCGATAATTACGCCTAAACTTAATTGTTTCATATTTTTAAAATAATCGTTTATCTATGTTGTTTTTTTACTTCCCAGTTACAACAACTCGCTGATAACGAGTCAATTGTGGCGTTCCATTGTCTTTTACTTCTAAAATCAAATGGATGGTTTCGCCTTTTTTAATATCGTTCGGCATTTTGAATGAGGCATTTTTACTGTCGGCATTTTGAATAGAAATTTTACTACTGTATGTATCCACTTCGTCATATTGCCACCAATGATAATTCAATTTATTGCCGTCGGGGTCGGTGGCAGTTCCGCTTAATTGTACGGTACTATTCGGAGCAACCGTCAATTTTGAAGCGGTGATTAATTTTACCTTTGGCTCGTGATTGGCATTTTTATAATCCTTTACGCACCAATCTGCCCGAGCGGCAAAATCATTTTGAAGAGTCTCTAACCAACGTGTTTGAGCATACGCCAAGTCCATTTTTTGAGTAAATGGATTATAATCAGCCGCCGCTTCTCCATCTTCCCAGCGATTTGGAGCAATTCTCGACTGCACCAAACGACCACCCCAACCACCAATTTGTGGATTTTCGAGGTTTCCTAAACCAACATCAACTAAATGTAAAAATGCGGGAGAGTCGCCTTCTGAGATAAAATCGTATTGACCAAAACTTCCCCATTGATTCTTTTTGGCTTTTTCCATGCTACTGTAAATGTCATCAATTTCGCCCGCAGCAGGGTTGCCATCACCATAACTGTAATACATTTTTGTTAAAGCTCCGTGATTATTTATCACCTTCTCGCCCATAAATTTACTTTCCAAAAACGGATGTAATTCCTTGGGAACAGCCGTTTTCCAGAAATACGCTAAACACCAAAACTGTTTTGAATTATAGTAAATTTTAATATCTTTCCAGTTTGCAGAAATATACTTTTTGTAGGTAGCGTCTTGGTCGAGAATAGCATAAATAATGGCTTTTTTGCACACTTTCGCATAAATTTCTTGCCATTTAGCCGTGTTTTTATATTCGTCTTCGATTGATTTTAAGGCTCTGGCGATAGTATTTGTACCGCCCCAAACTTGCAAATAAAGCGGAGTCATGTCATCATCAAGCAATTTCTTTTTGATAAAATCTGAGCCATCCGTATTTTTTTCCATTTCACCTTCAAAATCAATATTCCCAATATGAACAAGGCTTTTTAAATGTGCAGAAGTAGGATAGCTATTTGAATGCTTTTTCAAATTTGGATACACTTTTCCATAAGCATCAATCAAGTTATAAATCCAATCCGTACCGGGCCAACGCAACTCCGTTCTTTCACCGTACATTTTCTTAGTCATATCCATTTCAGAGGTAAACTTTGTACCTTTTCCATCGCCTTTATAATGCCACTGCGAACTTGAAATAACCAAACCTTCAATCCTAAATTCGTTGGAATAAAGCAGTAATCTGATGAATGAATCAACATCATCTAATTCACCATCAGTTGTTACAATGGTTCGGGTTTTTTCGCTATTGGGTGCTTTTTGAGAGAATATATGATAAGACGCTACGAGAAGAATTATTACCAGAAAGGTAGCAAATATTGGTTGTTTTTTCATTTTGATGATTTTCAGGAGATTGTGTTAAACAGCATCATGGATAAAATCCATAGACATCAAGTTTGCATAAAACTTATTCTTAATTGGTCATATAATACCGCTCTGTTTGGATTATACTCAGTAGTTTAGAGGGAATTATACAAGTACATTTTGAATAAATTTTAGATTTTCAACCACAAAAATTTGCGAACCTGATGTCTATAAATATTATCTTTTAATTGGCAAGAATCAATTCTATTTCATTATCCTTAAAAACTTGCTTATATTTTTCTTCAATTCCTGCATCTGTAATGATGTAATCAATCAACGACAAAGCGCCTAAACTTGCTAAAGCTTTTTTGCCAATTTTAGTGCTATCTGCCACTAAATAAGTAACTTCGGCGGCATCAATCATCGCTTTTTTAACTACTAAATCACTGATACTTGGGTATGTCAAACCCGATTTAAGCGATATTCCAGCGGTGGCCAAAAACAGTTTTTGCACATTTAATCCTTTGAAAAAATCGGCAGCTTTTTGCCCAGTCAATGAAAGTGTTGGTGGTTTAAACTCCCCTCCTGTCATGATTACTTCAATACCAGATTCCGTTCCTAACATCAAGGCAATATTCAAAGCATTGGTTATGACCGTTAAATTTTTTAACCCTTTCAGTTTTTTGGCAATTTCGGTAGTTGTACTGCCCGAATCCAGAATAATGGTATCGCCGCTTTCAATAAATTCTAAACACTTTTGGGCAATTCGTTCTTTTTTATCGAGATTTTCTTGGTGAACTAATGAAAAACTTCGCACTTGGTCTTCTACATTTTTGAGGTATGCCCCGCCATGTTCTTTGATTATTAGCCCTTCGCTTTCAAGTTTTTCTAAGTCCTGACGAATCGTAACTTCTGTTACTTTAAAAAGTCTTGATAAATCCACAACTTTTGCAGAACCATCTTCTTTTAGAAGTTCTAAAATCTTATCTCGACGCTGATTTGGTAATATTGCCATAATTTTGAATCAAATTTAAAAGAAATAAATCGAAAACAAAAACAAATAAAAGAAAATAAAAGATAGTTTTTTGAAAAATAAGCATCATTTAATTTAGTTCAATCTTCGATTATTTCAATTTTATATGAAATTTAGTAAAAATTCATAATTAGTATATTAAAATCCTCAAATAAAAATTATGGTCAATCGATTTACGAAAACGTGACTCAATACTACCTTTATGAAAATTTCAAAATAAAATAATATCATTTGTTAAGAAAAGTATGGGCTTTCAGTCCGTATTAAATCACTATCGTTTTTCCAGACCGATATATTAGATTAAAATATTATTTTTGTAAAAAACCATATTTATGTCAACAAAAATTATAATTGAAATAGCCACTTTTGCCTTGATTCCAGTAATCACCATGAATTTAGGCGGAATCATTGCCCTAATTCGTCAGCCAAGTGGGTCTGTAAGAAGCATGATTTTACACTTTGCTGCTGGAGTTGTTTTTTCGGTGGTAGCTGTCGAGATTTTACCCGATATTGTAAAAGAACACCAACCTTTAATGGTAATAATTGGGTTTTCGTTAGGACTTATTACGATGCTCGCCATTAAAAGATTTTCAGAAAGTAAAACTGGCGAACAAGTAAATATTAACGAGAGCAAATTACCCCTAAGTTTATTAGTTGCGGTGGGGGTTGATATTTTTATTGATGGACTGTTATTGGGAATCAGCTTTAATGCAGGCAAAAAAGAAGGGCTACTATTGGCAATTGCCTTAGGCTTAGAATTATTATCTCTGGGAATTGCCACTGCTACGGAGCTGAGACAAAGCAAATTAAGCAAAGGAAAAACGATTGGTTTAATTTTTGGATTAACCATGATTTTCTTTAGCAGTGCAGTTTTAGGCTCTTCATTATTAAGTAGTTTATCGCCTCAATATCTTGAAATTGTGCTTTCATTTGGCTTGTCTGCTTTGCTATTTTTAGTTACTGAAGAATTGCTTTTGGAGGCTCACGAAGAAGAAGAAACGGCTTGGCATACTGCTATATTCTTCTTTGGATTCTTATTGTTTTTGATTCTGGGAATGGTCGTTTAAACAGATTGTTTAAGTAATTCTACTTTGGCACTTTAAAAATAAAGGTGAGAATTTAGGTGTTTCTCCTTCAACATCCAGAAAGTTTAAAACTTTCTGGATGTCTCTCCAAGTTAAAATTAGTTCATTTCTTTAAAGTGCCAAAGTAGAAGTAAGTAATTTGTCAAAATAAAGCACCATTTTTTAATTTCATAATTCATTGATAATCGAGGCAATGGCAATCGTAAATTTCAATTGTTACAGCGAAACGTTCTTAAATTGTCAAAATACTTACTTCCTCTGATTTTTTGTGGTTTTTATGACTTACTTTTTGGCTCACTTCATTATTTCCTGTTTGAGCAAAAGTGGCAAACGCTACCGAAAACGAACAAGTCAGAATCAAAATTATTTTTCCTGCCAAAAAAGAATAAAAGTTTAATGAGGTAGTTTTCAAAATTATTTTCTCAATCTGGAATAAACAGATTGCCACTACTTAATAATCTTGCCGTCCTCAGTACACCAGATTTATGTACTGTTATTGCTTCATTGTTGAATTCATAGTCCAAATTCACCGTAAATTCTCCAGAAGGATGTTCTATACTCAAATTTGAATTTTTGGTGTTGTAGTTTGAAACTCCTTTTGTGACCGTATGCGGAATAACACAAGCCGTTGCCACAGAAACTGCCGCTAAAACACCAATTGCTTCGTGTACTACGTGCGGAATGAACATTCTTGTATTGATAATTCCACCATTTTCGGGAGGAGAAACTATGCACATTTTGGGAATTGTTTGCTGACTTACATCCCCCAAATTCATTAAAAAACCTGCTTTGAGTCTAATTTGTTCAATTTTTTGTCTCAAGGATTCATTGGCTTCCAAAGTCTCTTTACTTTCATTACCCACTAAACCCAAGTCAGTAGCTCGCATCAAAATAATGGGCATTCCGTTGTCAATACAAGTGATTTCAACGCCGTCAATGTTGTCTTTCGAGTTCCCTGTTGGTAATAATGTTCCGCAAGTTGAACCAACAGTTTCTAAATAATTGCAAATAATAGGTGCTGATGTGCCAACTACGCCATCTACTTTGGCATCGCCTGCGTATTGAACTTTCCCATTTGGGGTTTGGACAACAACTTCACAAATTCCTCCCGTATTTACGATGTTGATTTTTGCAGATGTTAATGGTTCTGTTGCTTTAATCATGCCAGATTCAATAGCGAAAGGTAGCACACCCGCCAAAATATTTCCGCAAGTTTGGGTTAATGAAACTTTCCCTTTTCCAACAACAACTTGAACAAAAAGATAGTCCAAATCGGATAATTGACTTTGAGATTTACTAATGATAGCGACTTTACTGCTTAGCGAATTTGCTCCGCCCAAACCATCAATTTGTCGTGGGTCGCCCTCAGTAGTGCCTTCCATTGCTAAAAGCAAATAGTGATTTCTTTCTGCTTCGTCAGCTGGGAGGTCTTCGGCTTTGAAATATAATCCTTTTGAACTTCCCCCTCTAAATTGCATGAATGGAATGGCTTTCATATTAGTGCGTAATGTTAAGTGTGTAATGATTTATTTGGGAAGAAGAGTTTGTAATCATGACGAATTAACCATTACTCATTCAAACTCAGCTTTTCCAAATTATTTCTTGTACCTTTTGTTACGATTGGCTCAATTCCTTGTGCCTCTAACATCTCAATAACTGCGTCCATTTCGTGCATACGTCGTACTGCGTGGGTGCGACTTCCTTCCACAAAACGGTCAATAAGCTCATTCTTCCCTCCAATTAATGACCCGATTTGTTCACGCATATACGTTTCCATGCCAAAAGATTCTCCTGCTTGCATGGCTTCACAAACTACGGCAGCAATACCCTTATAAACGATTGAACGCAATAATTTTCGGGTGGCGGCATCTCCAATTTTACTATTTTCGAGAACCGATAAATCAAGATTTAATGTTTTTACTTTTTCCGAAAAGTCATTTGCAAATTCTCCCGATGCCAATAACGGCGTCATCATTCCTTTTGGCGGAACGGGTGCCATTATGGCTAAATCTATAATTTTTACGCCTGAAGGTGCTAAAATGGAAGCTATTTTTTGCTTTTTTTTTGGGCCAGAAGTATTCATTTCACAGAAAAATTGATGTGGCCTTAAAACGTCAACTAATTCTTCCGCAATTTCTTCAGAAACTGAAGATAAATTGGCACTAAAAATTATATCTGCATTTTGAGTCGCTTTCGCATTACTTTCTGCCACAACAATAGATGGATGTAATACTCGAATTGGCTTTGGGTCAAATCCTACAACTTCTACACCCAAATTTACCAAATCATTGGCAAAATGACTTCCTGCTTCTCCTAAGCCTAAAACGGCTATTTTTAAAATACTCATAATTTATTGCAGATTTTAAAATCCAAATTTCTCATCCCAACCATAAACTTTGATTGACGAAAATCCCTTTCTCAATTCTGTTCTTGTACGTTCTTCTTTGGCTTCTCGTGCTATGGCTTTTTCAATGGTTTCTTCTATTTTAGCGAAAGGAACAACCACAACACCATCACGGTCACCAACAATAATATCCCCAGGATTAATCAAAACTTCACCGATAATAATGGGTTCGTTAAGTGTGCCGTCGCCATGATTTGACGTTCCTCGAATACACAAACCTCTTGAAAAAACAGGAAAACTCATGGCTTCAATATCGTCAGCATCTCTTACGCAACCATCAATGACTAAGCCATTAATTCCTTTGGTTTTAGCCCCGAGACTCATCAAATCACCCCAATAACCAGCTTCGTAAAATCCTGAACAATTGACAATTAGCACATCGCCAGCATTGGCATAAGCATACGCACGATGTAACAAAACATTGTCTCTTGGCATGGTTTGAACGGTATAAGCTGGGCCACAAACCTTCATATTTGACGCAATCGGCTTGATGCCAGACGGTAGATATCCTTTATTGCCAAGGGCTTCGCAAATGGTTGCAGCTGAGAATTTTGAAAGCTCTTTGTACATTTTGGAAATTGGTTACTGGAAATTGGTTTATTGGTTATGAGGGATTTACTAATAACCAATCACTAAAAAATACTATTCATTACTCTTGGTAAATGACTTTGATGTGCTTCAGCATATTTCACCTCTTTTTTACCAGAAATTCTACGGGCATGATTGGCTCTTCTTCCGCCTAATTCGGTATAATAATCGACAAGGTATTTTTGAGCTCCCATACAATTCATAGCGGCAATTTTTTTCCCAAATACCGAAGAAATATCTATAAATGTATCAGGTAAAAACTCGCAAATTTCTGGCTGATGCGGTTCAAATGAATACCACATGGGTGGGTCAATATTTTTGAAAGCACTTGCTACACCTGCTCCACACGATAATAATCTCGCTCTTTCTGTTGCTTGATAAGCCAAAGGATGGTCGGGATTAAATGGGTCTTTGGCAGTGTGTGTTAAAATAACCGTTGGCTCAAAATCACCAATAATTTTGGTTAGTTGGGCAATTCTTTCATTAGAAATTAACATGGGATAATCCCCCCAATCCAAAAACTGAATGGGAGTTCCAAAAATGTCTGCCGCTTGTTGTGCTTGTGCTTTTCGGATGATTTTCACACTTTCTTCGGTACGATTGGGGTCTTCTTTCCAAAGTTCACCCGATTCTCCTCTTTCACCAAAAGAAAGGCAAACGACTAATGTTTCAGCACCATCTTCCACCGCTTTTGCGATTGTACCACCTGCACGCCAGACAAAATCAGCAGAATGAGCAGAAATTATTAATAGTTTATTCTTTAGTGATGAGTGATGAGCGATGAGTGATAAGTTTTCCATATAATTATACTTTTTGATATTTGAAAGTGATTTTAACCTTGAATTAGATGTACTCAAAATTGCTAATCGTTCATAACTCATAATTCAGCGAAACGTCGCACCGCACTCAAATAAGCTCTTCTGGCATTGGCGTTCCTCTGGTATGGAAACTTTCAACGGTTTTAAGTCCCCAGGCTTGTCCTTTCATGCGTTCTTCTTTGCTCCAAACAACCGTTTCGTAGTCTGGGTCAAGGATTAAACGGGCAGTTGGATTGGCAATTTCAATGCGATTTCCCCCAGGTTCATAGAGATACAGAAAAAAGGTTTGCTGAATGGCGTGTTTATGTGGCCCAGTTTCGATAAATACTCCATTTTCAAGGGCAATATCTGCCGCCAAAAGCACTTCTTCCCTGCTATTTACTGCATAAGTAAGGTGATGAAAACGACCCGAAAGTCCCAAATGGTCTTCAGTAATAGCTAAATCGTAAGACTTTGAATTGACAGAAACCCAAACACCTTTGGGTTCTCCGTCAAAAATAATGGTTTCGGACATTCTGCCGCCCAAAACTCCAAATTGAAAATCTCTAAATGCCACAATATCTCTTGCCAAAAGATTCAAATGGTCAATTCTTCTGACATTCATACCTCGCCCTGGAAACTTACTGGCGGTGTTTTTCAATGCTGATTTATTTTCACCTTCGGCTTTGTATTTATTTGACTCAAAATAAAGTTCGCAAACGTGTCCATCGGGGTATCTAAATTTATAAGCTTTTCCGTAACCACATTCGTGGTCTTCCCAACCAATTCCTAAACCTTTTGCTTGAATAGCTTTTGCTCTATTTTCAAGCGATTGTTGACTTCGAGTTCGCCAAGCAAAATGCCCAATTCCCGAATGTCTGTGAGCAGTAAGTTTCAGAGAATGATGTTCATAATCGTCATACGCACGAAGATAGGCGGAGTCTCCTTTTATTTCAGAAATCGACAGTCCCAGAATTTCCGTAAAAAAACGAATACTTTCATCCAATTTTGGCGTGAGTAATTCAACGTGTGCGAGATGGGCAAGATCCCAAGTGATATTCTCCATTTATTAATGGTTTAATTTGATTACAAATTTGGGGGTATTCAGTGTAAAAGTTGGAAACTATTATTACTTTTATGGATAAAAATCGAACATTTTGTATGCAGTCAGAAAAAAGTGTAATCAATTTTGAAGGTTTATATGGAGATTCTCAAGGAAAGTATTCTTCGGAATATGTGTTTTTAGAACTTATCGCTACTCGAAGTCAATCTTTCGATTGGAATATTAAACCTCATATTCATACCCACCTATTTCAAGTGTTTATTGTTAAAAAAGGCTCTTTAACACTACTGGATGGCACAAAAACCCATAAACTCGAAGCTCCCTGTATATTATTGATACCACCCACTTTGTTGCATGGTTTGGTTTATTCGCCAAATATTGAAGGGTCTATTCTTACCTTATCGGAAAGCATAATTGGGGATATTTTTAAAACATCCAATCCAATTTGGAAAACTTTTGAAAAAATTAGAATTTTAACGCATTTTGATGAAGATTCTTCGTTTGAAAAGCTATTGAAGGTTTTAAAAACTATTGAAGATGAATTATTTCATGACAACGCTGAAAGGTTTTTGATGCTACGGTCGTATATCACTCAATTTTTCATTTGCCTTCACAGACTTACCAAACAAGAAGAAGCCGTACACAGTGATTCAATGATGATTACTCATTTTCGTAAATTTCAACAGAACATCAAACATTCAGAATATCCCAAAAATATTCCAGCATTTGCTGAAGAACTGAATATTACGCCCGTTCATTTGAATAGAATTTGTAAAGCAGTTTCTGGAAAATCTGCCATAGAATTAGTGCATCAAAACCTTATTGGGGAAGCACAAAAATATTTAATACATACATCATATTCTATTTCTGAAATTTCATTTTTACTCAAATTTGAATATCCGAACTACTTTGCCAAACTCTTCAAAAAATACGTTGGAATGTCCCCGAATGAATATCGAAAATACGACAGAAAGTAGTTGATTCTAAGCGATGAGCGATTTGTAAAAATAATATTATTTCAATACGAAATTATCCATGTACGATTGTACGCCAATGACCCGATGAATTGAAAATTTATAGAAATTGTATCTACCTTTGTATGATTGAAAGTTTCAAATCGGCAATAATCCTTATTTTAATGGCTGTTTTATCTAAACATGGATTATTGATATTTTAAATTAAAACAAAAAACAAATGTCAGAATTTTCACCATGCCCAAAATGTAATTGTGAATATACTTATCCAAGCGATAATTTATTAGTTTGTCCAGAATGTTTTCACGAATGGAATCCTGAGGATGTTGAAACTGAAACCGAAGATACAGGTTTGAAGGTTATAGATTCAAATGGAAATGAATTAAAAGATGGCGACACTGTCGTTGTAATCAAGGACTTACCCGTGAAAGGTGCGCCAAAATCTATTAAAGCGGGAACTAAGGTTAAAAATATTCGTTTAACCGAAGGCGACCATAATATTGATTGCAAAATTGACGGCTTTGGTGCAATGGGCTTGAAGTCTGAATTTGTAAGAAAGGCTTAGATTTGGATAGATAAAGTTAAAAAGGCTTGATAGTTCGTAAACTATCAAGCCTTTTTTAGTTGAGAAACTGTGTAATAAAATTTGGTTTTTCTTGAATTCTCTCAATCAGCCATGCAAATGCCAAAATCATCATCAAAACTGCTCCGATTTGTCGAATTAATTTATAATAGGATGTTTTTGAAAGTAAAATTAGTATTGGAAAAACTAATAAGATGATGAATAATTGCATCAACTCAATGCCGATATTAAATCCGAAAATACTCATAACTAATTGCTTTACAGATAATTGTAAATTGGTAAGTGTTTCAGAAAAAGCCAAACCATGTATTAAACCAAAACTTGCAGCAATGAAAATTTCTTTCTTCGGATAAATTGGTCGAAAAGCATGAAAAGCTGAAATTAAAATGGTGACGGCAATTAAAACTTCTATGGGCTTACTCGGAAAACTTAACCATTGAATTGTTCCTAAAATGAGCGTTAGTGAGTGTCCAATAGTGAATGCCGTTACAATTTTGAGTAAATTCAAAACACTTGATTTAATTCCACTGAATTTTCCCCATTTTTTATCTTCCACCAAAAGCATGGCAGGAAGAAGCAAAGTCAATAAAAAAAGGGTATGGTCTGTGCCATCAGCGATGTGCCTAATGCCCAATGATACCATATTTTTGAAGCCTTTCCAAGCACTACCTTGTTGCAAACTAATTTGAAATGGGAATATTTTTCCTGTTGGCACGTCCATAGAAATTACGCCAACCTCCTGATAAGTAGAGTCTTCGCTAACGATTCCTTGTTGCCAATCTTGTTTGATAGATACCAAAATTTTATGACTTGCTACTTGATGCAGAATGACATCATAGTCAAAATAGAAATTTCGGAGGTCATAAAATGGGGGAGGAGTCATTGAAAATTCAACGTTAAGTTCTTTATAATCGCCCGTTAATCTGCTTTTTATTTCCACAAGATTCATATTTCCAAGCACAACATTCCAAGGTTTGCCATCGAAAGTTTTTGGGCGAATATGTTTCAACAAATAGCTTCTAAAAGAATCTCCCAACCGTTCAATTAATCGGTTTGAATTATCATTTACCCCCATTCCGATGGCAGATTGTAATTCACTCAATGGTAGTTGAATTTCTCCAGAAATGTGTTTTTCATGGATATTCAAAACAACCAAAGAATTAGGCATTGGATGTGCAAATAAACTCTTCAATTCTACAAATTGTAGCACAAAGACGAGTAAAAGAAGGTTTTTGATTCTATTCATCAAGATTTATTTTGAAGTGGCTTTATACCTAATAATTAGGGATTGACATTGAACCTATTTTACCCAAATAATAACTTAAACAAGCTGAATACATTTGGCATTCAACCTGCTTAGAACTCATGTATTGACCTATAATTAATTTGCACCGTAATCAGCCAATCTATCTCTCCAAACCGAGTGAGGGTGATTTGCATTTCTTACAATAATTCCACCTTGCATTGAGAACTCAATCCAAACATTTGGACCATCAATCAAAACATAATCGCCTTTTGAAGTCAAATCTGTTGTACCATAATATGAAATGTAGGTATTATCAATATCCGTTTTGTACTTGGCATAAACAGCAGTTGCCGCTTTATTATCTAAATCGTCAGTATAGGTTTTGATGGCAGCTAATACCAAATCTTTTTGGGTTTGGGTCAAATTACCAACTTTTATACCTGTTTTGTTAGTGGGAAAACTACTATCTTTTTGAGGACCAGCAATTAAATCATTTTGAGCCGCAGAACGTTTGGCAGTGGTAAGTTCAGAAGACCCCAAACCTTTTAACATCGCTGAAAGAGCATTTAACTCTTGAGCAATTGGCTGATATGTAATGTTTTTCCAAATAAAATTCGGGAATGGTTCTGTTGAACGGAATGAAGGTGTTCCACCCGTCATTTTACCACCATTATAAGTATGAATAATTGTGCCATGATGACCACCAATTTGTAAACACCATAAGCCCGTTGCACTTGGAGTTCCTATAAAGGCAACATAATAATTACCAGAACCATAGTCTGACCCACCTCCAATTGAATTTAGGTAATCATCTGCTGCCAAAATCCCAATATATTCTTCGCTCCCCTCACTTGATGTTGAGCTTGTCGCAGCTTTCAATAAATCATAAAATGCCGTCCACTGAGCCGTTGTAAAGGTACTTGACTGTAAACCAACTCTTCCTTTGTATAGACCTTCGGGAAGATTAGACCATTTTTGAGCGTGAGTTTTATTATAAGAATCTTGAAGGGAAGTTACTTGAGTAGAAGTCAAAGAAGTTTTAAATGCTTCTGCCATTTTTACGATGTTAGCAATATCAGTATCGACCGACCAAGCTGTTCCAGATGTTGAGCCTCCTGTTGACCCCGCCGCTGCCACACTTAATGACAAAGTACATGATTGACCACCCAAAGTTATGGCAAAGGTTGCCGTTCCACTTGATGCAGGCGTACCCGTAATGGCAAAAATAGCAGAGCCTGTTCCAGAAGCTAAAGTCCCAGCCGTTAAAGTAGCAGTTAAACCTGTTACGCCAACCGAACTTACAGCAGTTCCAGTAGAATAAACGCCCGCATTTCCACCTGTATATGGTACAGAGGCGGTTCCTGTGTATGCAGTTCCCGCAGTGGCAGTTGCCGAGAATGTTGCTGAGGTGCAGTTTAATGCCGTAACGCTTGCCGTAGTTGTAATAGTAGAAACATCTTCCGTTTTGCAGCTATAAATTAGGAGCATTGTTAATAATGCAGTACCAAAAATTGAAGTTTTTAAATTCATTTTGTTGTTGTTCATGTTCTATTTAGAATGATTTTAATGAGCATACGCCAATTTTGCCTTTTATATTGGCTTGCTGTAAAAAAAATAGAATAGGGTTTTATTTGAAATAACCTCACCAAAGGGGTTCAAGTACAAAGCATGGTAAACTTTACTTTGTGTCTATTTACATTTGTTAAATGGCGTTAGCCCCTCATTTTTAACATCATATTCATCCATAAAATATTATGAAAACCAATCACCATTCACCAGCCATGGCATTACGAAAATTATTTTTTTTACTCATAATTATCTTGGGCTTATCTTCAATGACATTTGCAGCCAAACGAGATTTTTATCAAATGAAAGTCTATCATCTCAAAACGAAAGACCAAGAAGCTCGTCTGGATGTTTTTTTAAAAAATGCCTACTTGCCAGCCCTTCACCGTACTGGAATTAGCAGTGTTGGTGTTTTTAAACCCATTGTGGCAAAAGATGCTCCCGAACCAACCGACATTCTTGTTTATGTATTTATTCCGTTCAAATCGTCGGATGATTTTTTTAAACTTGATAAAAAACTTGCCGAAGACAAGCAATATGCCATTGATGGAAAAGACTATCTTGATGCCGCTTATAATAATGCTCCGTTTGGTCGGATTGAATCAATTTTGCTTTCTGCTTTTACCGAAGCTCCAATCTTTAATTTACCCGTTTTGAGTTCTCCAAAATCAGAAAGAGTTTATGAATTAAGGAGTTATGAAGGCCCAACGGAAAAACTTTATTTGAATAAAGTTGATATGTTTAATCGAGGCGGAGAAGTTACGCTGTTTAAAAGATTAGGTTTCAATGCGGTTTTCTATGCGGAAGTAATTTCGGGCGGGCAAATGCCTAATTTGATGTATATGACAACTTTTGAGAATAAAGCCGCTCGTGACGAACATTGGAAGGCATTTTCAAGCGATGATTACTGGAAAAAATTAGTTGCCATGCCTGAGTATCAGCACAATGTTTCAAAAAATGACACTCGCTTTCTTTATCCAGCCGATTATTCGGATATTTAATTTAAGAAGCTGTTTAGGTTAATTTTTTGAACGTGAATAAATTAACCTAAACAGCTTCTAAGTATTCCCAAAAACCTAATGATGAGATTTATTAAGCTTCTGCTTACATTTTTTCTTGCTAACTGTTTGAATAGCAATGCTCAAATTAGTTTACCAAAACTAATTTCGGATAATATGGTTTTGCAACGAGACAAGCCCATTAAAATATGGGGTTGGGCATCGCCAAAAGAAAAAATTACCGTGATTTTTAATAAAAAATCCTACAAAACCATTACATCTGATAATGGAAAATGGGACTTAGCCCTTCCTTCGCAGTCAGCAGGAACGGGCTACGAAATGCTCTTGAAAGGTAAAAATGAAATCCGTATCAAAAATATTGCTTTGGGCGATGTTTGGCTGTGCAGTGGGCAGTCCAATATGGTAATACCAATGGAAAGAGTCAAGGAAAAATACCCTGAAGACATTAAAAATGCCTATTTTCCTGATATTCGTAATTTCTTTGTGTCAACACTTACCGACTTAAAAACGCCAAATGAAGACTTCCCAAAAGGTGAATGGAAAACTGCCAATCCTAAAGATGTACTTACTTTCGGAGCGGTTACTTACTTTTTTGCCCGAGAGATTCACGAAAAATACAAAGTCCCGATTGGTATTATCAATAGTTCGGTAGGTGGTACGCCCATTGAGGCTTGGATTAGTGAAGATGGGTATAAAAATTTCGCTGATATTCCGAAAATTATTGCTCGAAATAAAGATACAAACTTTGTCAATTCATTCAAAAAACCGCTTGTCCCTTTTATTCCAAATACTGCAACTATCAACGATTTAGGAAAAATAGAACATTGGGAAATGCCTGATTATCAACCGAAAGGATGGAGAAATTTCAATATTCCTGGTTATTGGGAAGACCAAGGACTCAAAGATTTGAATGGAGTTGTCTGGTTTAGAAGAACATTTAATATTCCAGAAAATTGGCAAGGAAAATCCATAAAGCTATACATGGGGCGTATCGTTGATGCTGATGAAATGTATGTAAATGGAACAAAAATTGGAAATATTACTTACCAATATCCCCCAAGGCGATATGAAATTCCCGCTAATTTGCTTAAAACTGGGAAAAATGTATTTGTGATAAGGGTAACTAATTCGGCAGGAAAAGGGGGCTTTGTACCTGATAAACCCTATTTTATGACTGCCGAAGATGAAGAAATAGACCTAAAAGGCACGTGGCAGTATAAAGTCGGAGAGGTATATTCATCTTTAAATGTGGCAGTTTTTGGGCAAAACTCTTTTGTTCATCAAAATCAGCCTACCGCTTTATTTAATGCAATGATTGCTCCTGTTTTGCCCATGAAGATAAGTGGTTTTTTATGGTATCAGGGTGAAAGTAATGCAGAAACACCACGACCATATTATACTTATATGCCAACGCTCATTCAGGATTGGCGACAACATTGGAATGACAATAGCCTCCCTTTTTTGGTGGTTCAATTGGCTAATTTTCAAGACGTAAATTATACCCCAACAGAAAGTAATTGGGCAAAGCTAAGAGAGGCACAAAATAAGGCTTTGAGTTTGCCGAATACTGCCGTAACTACCACCATAGATTTAGGCGAATGGAATGATATTCATCCATTAAACAAAAAAGATATTGGCAAACGATTGGCACTTTCAGCTCAAAATTTAGCTTATAAAGACAAGAATGTTGTTTATTCTGGACCAAGTTATAAGTCTCAAAGCATTGAAAATGAACGAATTGTAATCACTTTTGATAATGTTTCTGACGGCATTGTTTCTAAAGATAATGAGGAATTACGGTGGTTTTCGATTGCGGATTATGCTGAGAAATTTGTGTGGGCAAAAGTAAAAATTGTAGGGAAAGATAAAATAGAAGTATGGAATGAATCCGTAAAAACACCAAAGTATGTTCGCTATGCTTGGCAAGATAATCCAGAAGGTGTGAATTTTTACAATTCGGAAGGTTTGCCCGCATCACCTTTTAGAACTGACAACCAAAATTGGGACGACAATAAGCCGTGGAAAGGTAAAAAATGCTCCGTTGTATTAACTTATGACGATGCCCTCAATGTTCATCTTGACAACGTAATTCCAGCATTAGATTCTTTAAATCTGAAAGGCACATTTTATTTGACGGCTTCGTCTGATGCAGGTTCTAAAAGAATAAATGACTGGCGAAGAGCCGCTAATAATGGGCATGAATTGGGGAATCATACTCTTTATCACCCTTGTGATGCCACTTTACCAGGCATGAGTTGGGTTAAACCTGAGTACGATTTGAGTAAATACAGCTTGAAAAGAATCCAAGATGAAATCAAAATGTGTAATGCTTATTTGAATTCTATTGATGGCAAAGATGAACGAACTTTTGCCTTTACTTGCGGACATAAAAAGGTAATTGAAGGAGAATTTATGCAATCGCTCAGTTCAGATTTCATAGCAGCACGCTCAGTACGAAGTGAAATGCACAGCATCGAAGAACAGAAACTCTTAGATATTGACTGTTATAGCATGGAGGGAACTTCTGGAGAAAAAATGATTGAATTAGTGAAGCAAGCTCAAATTTCTGGAAAATTATTGGTTTTCCTTTTTCATGGTGTCGGGGGTGAACATGGCTTAAATGTTGCCAAAGAAGCACATAGTCAGTTAATTCATTATTTGAAAGAAAACGAAAAAGATATTTATATAGATACCATGCTTCATGTTGCCCAACATATTAAAGAGATGAAATAAAGACTTTCATTCTCAAATACGGAGAGCATCAAAGAGTTGGTTAATAGACTTCATGTTTGAGAGAAATCCAGAGAGGTCGTTTTTTACATTTTGAACCTGTACAAATACGGGGCTTTATTGGCTGCACCCGTAAATTTCTTTTCGAGGCGGTCCAAAACATTCATATCCAACATCTTTTTCTGAAAATTATTTCTGGCAAAAGGCTTATCATAAACTGCCTCATAAAGTTCTTGAACTTCTCTCATTGTAAAAGTTTCGGGTAAAAGATTGAACCCAATTAATTTTTCATCCAAATTTTGACGGAGCGTTTCTAAAGCATAAGTTACCATTTCATTATGATCCATTATCAATTTTGGCAAATCCTTGATATTATACCAATCAATTGATTCATCAAAGTCAGTACATTGAGGGTTAACTTTATTGATGTCCACCAAGGCATAATAGCCAATTGAAACAAATCTTTTGGTTAGCCAATTCATATTCTCGTCATCAAAAATACCTTTTTCTCTCAACTCCTGTTTGACTACGCTAATTCCCTCAAATATCTCATTATTAACACGTTGAGGCTCTCCAAAAACTCTAAATTGTTCCAAATAAATATCTCTAATCCCAGTTCTTTCTTCCAAAATCCTGAGTGCTGCTTCGTCAATTCCTTCTTCCTGCATGATAAAACCACCTGGTAAAGCCCAAAGATTTTCTTTCAAATCCAATTTTGGAACGAGAACTTTCAAGGCTGCATCCTTATATCCCAGAATTACACAATCAATTGAAAGCTGATGAATAAAGTTATGTTCGTCAAATAATTTCATTTAGTCGGTTTTAAACTTATAAAGGTAATTTATATCCTTAAATACTACCGTTTGTAAAATATAAATATTCAAAGATATAGTAAAATTAAAAATATTGTCTTAAAAATAGACAATAAATGAAAATTGTTTTTACATTTGTTAAATAAATATACTTTCCCAATCAATATAATTTAATCAAGAGAGATACTAAAAACTGTTTTATGGTCTGTCTGGGAAGGTAAAACAATCAGAATCTATGAGTGATAAAAACTTAAAAGTAGCGGTTATTACAGGTGCAGCACGTGGTATCGGTTTTGAAGTTGCCAAAAGATTTCATGCCGAAGGTTATCTTGTCGTTATTATTGACAATGATAAAACGACAATGCAGGAATGTCAAAGCCGCTTGGAAGGAGAAAATGGATATTCGTATTTTCTATGTGATGTATCAAATCCTGAACAGGTAAAAACAACTTTTGAGAAGATTACGGAACAATTTCCTGCCATTCATGCACTCGTAAATAATGCAGGTATTGCTATTTTTAAACCTGCCGAAGAAATCACTTTTGAAGATTGGAGTGCCGTAATGTCCACTAATCTGAATGGTACTTTCCTTTGTAGTCAAGCCTGTTTATCAGCTTTAGTTTTAGGGCAAGGGAGTATTGTAAACATTGCCAGTATTTCCGGATTGCGAGCAAGCACTTTACGAATCGCCTACGGGACGAGCAAGGCGGCGATAATGCACCTTACCAAACAACAAGCAGTAGAATATGGCAACAAAGGCGTTCGAGCAAATGCCGTAGCACCTGGCCCCGTGGAAACAGAAATGGCAAAATTGGTGCATAGTGCCGACATTAGAACCTCTTATGCAGATGCCATTCCTTTGGCTCGATATGGCTCAACCGAAGAAATTTCAAATATGGTGTATTTCCTGTGTAGCCCACAAGCGAGTTATATCAACGGTCAAGTCATTGCAGCCGATGGTGGTTTTGATGCCGCAGGGGTTGGTTTGCCAAGTTTACGTGTATAAAAAATCTCTAATTCAATCATTTACCCAACCACTCATTAAACGTGAAAAGACACATTTGGTTAGCAATTATCGCCTCAGCAATGGGCTTTTTTGTTGATTTATACGACATTATTATTCTCAGTATTGTGCGTTCCAAAAGCCTTTTGGAGGTTGGTGTTCCTGCCTCGGAATTGCTTTCCAAAGGCGTAACCTTGATAAACGTCCAAATGGTTGGCATGTTGATTGGTGGTTTTATTTGGGGAATTATTGGCGATAAAATGGGGCGACTTTCGGTGCTTTTTGGTTCAATTATTTTGTACTCAAGTGCAACGTTTGCAAATGCTTATGCACCCAATTTCGAAATATATCTACTTTTAAGGTTCTTAGCTGGTATTGGTTTAGCAGGAGAATTAGGAGCTGCTATCACATTGGTAACGGAACAAATGCCACAAAAATATCGTGGAATTGGCCCTGCATTAATTGGTGGTTGCGGTATGTTAGGGGCAATTTTTGGGGCGTACATTGGTGGAAAATATTCGTGGCAATTTACCTATCAATTGGGCGGTGGCTTGGGTTTCTTGTTATTACTTTTAAGACTTGGCGTGCTTGAATCGGGTTTATTCAACAATATGAAAGGAAACACAACTTCCAAAGGAGATTTGCGATTATTGTTCAAGAATAAAGATTACATCAAAAAATACGTGAGTATTTGCGTTTTGGGTTTTCCTGTATGGTTTGTAAATGGCGTAGTGATGACCTTTACTCCCGAAATTGGCAAAGCATGGGGCATGAACCCAATACCTTCAGTTTCAGCGGTTTTTACTTACTATTTTATTGGTCTTACTTTCGGCGACTTGACAGGCGGTTTTGTGAGTCAATATTTAAAAAGTCGTAAAAAAGCCATTCGGTTGTATTTGTCACTTTATACCGTTGGAGCGATTGTTTTCTTTACCGTTGCCAATCAATCACTGACTCTTTATTACGGACTTTTATTATTTCTTGGATTTTGCGTAGGATATTCTATCGTACTCTTAACATTGGCGGCAGAACAATATGGAACAAACATTCGAGCAACTGTTACAACCTCATCTTTGAATATCTTGAGAGCAACTGTTATTCCTCAAACGCTTTTATTTGGAATGTTAGTACCAAGTTTGGGAGAGCCAAAAGCGGCAATGGTTGTAGGTGTATTGGCCATTTTGATTGCCTTTTGGGGTTTGAGCAATCTGGAAGAAACCTTCGACAAAGATTTAAATTATATAGAACAGTAGTCAAAATATTAATTATCCCAATTTACTTAACTTTCAATTTTACAATTTCATGAAAAACAAATTTTCAATTAACCTAAAAATGCTCGTACAAGCACTTTTTATGTTAATCGTCATCCAAAACGTTACAGCCCAAAGCAAAATCAATGTTTTGGTGTTCAGTAAAACCGCCGCATTCCGACATCAATCTATTGGTGCAGGAAAAATTGCTCTTGAAAAAATGGCAAAAGAGAAGAGCTTTAACGTAAGTTTTACGGAAGATGCCACTCAATTTTCGGAACTCAATCTGAAGAAATTTAATACGGTTATCTTTTTGAATACCACAGGAGATATTTTAAATGCAGAACAGCAAAGTGTTTTTGAGCGCTACATCCAAGCGGGTGGTGGTTACGTGGGAATTCACGCTGCAACTGATACTGAATACGAATGGCCTTGGTATAATCAATTGGCGGGTGCTTGGTTTTTGGACCACCCAATGCCAAATAATGTGCAGAAAGGTAAATATTTTGTGACGCAGAAGAACGAATTTACGGCAGGCATGCCCGATACATTTGAAAGAAGCGATGAATTTTACAGCTTCAAAAACATTTCTCCAAAAATCAATGTAGTCTTGAAAATTGACGAAAAAAGCTACGTTGGTGGAAAAAATGGCGATAATCACCCGATGAGTTGGTACCAAGAATTCGACGGTGGCCGTTCGTTTTATACAGGAATGGGACATACTGATGAGACTTTTTCAGAGCCTCTATTTTTGAATCATCTCTGGGCAGGAATTAAATATACCGCAGGTGGTGAAACGCCAAAACCTTTGGATTTCTCAAAAGCTCGTCCCGAAGAAAATCGTTTTACAAAAGTGGTTTTGCAAGACAAATTGGACGAACCGATGGAAATGTCTGTATTAGATAAAGACCGTGTACTTTTCATTCAACGTAAAGGAGAGGTAAGACTTTATAATAACAAAACAAAAGAATTAAAGACAATTGCGAAGATTCCAGTCAGTACAAAATACGTAACAAAAGAAGGTGTTGAATCAATGGGCGAAGATGGACTTTTGGGCTTAAACAAAGACCCAAATTTTGCCCAAAATCACTGGATTTATCTATATTATTCAATTCCAGAAGTACCCAAAAATGTATTGACCAGATACGAGCTTCGTGGTGATGAATTAGTACTTGATTCTAAAAAAGTATTGTTAGAAGTGGGAACCCAACGGGAAGAATGTTGCCATACTGGTGGTTCAATTGCTTGGGATAAAGTTGGAAATCTTTATTTGTCAACGGGTGATAATACCAGTCCAAGAGCCGATAATTATAATCCAATTGATGAACGTGAAGGAAGATATGGTTTTGATGCTCAGAAATCATCCGCAAATACGAATGATTTACGGGGTAAAATTATCCGAATTAAACCAACTGCTGAAGGTTCATACACCATTCCAGAAGGTAATCTTTTCCCAAAAGGAACAGCACTGACTCGTCCAGAAATTTTTACGATGGGACACCGTAACCCATTCCGTATTTCAGTTGACCAGAAAACAGGTTTTGTCTATTGGGGCGAAGTTGGTCCAGATGCTTCAAAACCAGATTCTACCAGAGGACCCGAAGGAAATGATGAGGTTGGACAAGCACGTAAACCAGGAAATTTTGGCTGGCCACATTTTGTAGGTGATAACAAAGCCTACCGTAAGTATGATTATGCCACGAAAATTTCGGGTGAATATCAAGATGCAAACGCCCCGACGAATACTTCACCCAATAATACAGGTTTAAAAGTATTACCACCTGCACAAAAAGCATTCGTTTGGTATCCTTATGGTGAATCAAAAGAATTTCCATTAGTGGGTAGCGGTGGTAGAAATGCAATGGCTGGCCCCGTTTTTTACTCAGAAGATTTCAAAACGGCAGCAAGAACTTTCCCTAAATATTACGATGGGAAATTCTTGGAATATGACTGGATGCGTGGTTGGATTATGGCAGTTACGATGGACAAAGACGGAAATTACAAGTCGATGGAGCGTTTTATGCCAAGCTATAAATTCAGTAACCCAATGGATATGGAATTTGCCGATAATGGCGATTTATACATGCTTGAATATGGTTCAGGTTGGTTTACTGCCAATGACGATGCACGTTTGATTCGCATTGAATATAATGGAGGAAACCGCAAGCCACAAATTGCAATGGTTGCAAACCAAATGGGCGGAGCAACGCCTTTCAATTTGAAATTGACTTCAAAAGGAACGGTGGATGCTGATGGAGATTTATTGACATATTCTTGGAAAATTACTTCAAAAGCAGGTTTCAATAAAGTTATCAATACGCCAGATGCCAATGTAACTTTGCTTAAATCAGGTGTTTATAAAGCAACTCTGACTGTAAATGATGGAAAAGGTGGAATCAATTCGCAATCAATGGAAATTACAGCAGGTAATGAACCGCCTGTTTTGAGTTTGGAAATGCCAAAAAACAATAAATCATTTTACGTGGCTAATAAGTCTTTCGCATACGCAATTAAAGTTAAAGATAAAGAAGATGGAACGTTAGCAAAAGGCATCACGCCTGAGCAAGTGGCTGTCAGTATTGACTATTTAGCTGAAGGATTTGATAAAAATATGATTGCAATGGGACACCGTTCGGCGGATGCAAGTGCCGCTTTTGCAACAGGTAAAAAATTGATGGAAGCAAGCGATTGTATGGCTTGTCACGCCAAAGAGAAAAAATCGGTGGGGCCTACTTTACGGGATGTTTCTAAAAAATATAATGGAGAAGCTACGGCTTTGGAAAAATTGACGAAGAAAGTTATTGCAGGTGGAAGTGGCGTTTGGGGAGATGTAGCAATGGCAGGACACCCACAACTTGCAACGGCTGATGCGGCAGAAATGGTAAAATATATTTTGAATATCAACAATGAAAAACCGAAAGAAAAATCATTGCCAGTAAATGGAGCTTATACTACGAAATTGCCATCTGGCGATAAGGGAAAAGGCGTTTACATTGTTCGTGCTTCTTATGAAGACCAAGGTGCAAATGGTTTGCCTTCGTTGAAATCTGAACAAACTTTTGTATTAAGAAATGCTAAAGTTGATGCACATGGATTTGATGAATACGTAGATATTAACAAAATGGCTTTTGGTGGAAATAATTTAGCAATTCCTTCAAAATCAGGAGCATATACTTCAATTAAGCAAATTGATTTGAATGGTTTATCAGAATTGCAATTGTTGGCTATTGCTCCAAAACCACAAGTGAATGCTGTAGGTGGAATGGTAGAACTCCATTTAGGTAGCCCGACTGGGAAATTAATTGGTACTTCTAAATTCTTAGAGCCTTCGGATAAAATGGATTTCAAACCAAGTGTTTTAAGTGTTCCAATCAATTTATCGGGAGTTGCGACGGACAAATTACAAGATGTCTATGTGGTATTCTTGAATCCAAAATCGGAAGGTCAATCATTAATGTTGGTGATGGGATTCGATTTTAAAATGGCAAATGAAAGCGAAACAGTTGAAGTTCCAAAAGTTGAAGCAGCGACTGCCACGGCTGATTTTTATGTTGGACAATGGACGACAACTTTCATAGGAACGCCACAAGGAGATGCGGAACTTTTGTTAAATTTAGTTCGTAACAACGGAAAACTTGAAGGTACTATCACTGCTAAGGCAGATAATAAAGCGATTTCAATTGATAAAATCGAAGAGAATGATGATAAGTTAAAACTTTATTTCAAAATGATGGGTTTTGATTTAAACGTAACTTTTGAAAAAGAAGACAACGACAATCTGAAAGGCTCCTTAATGGGAATGTTCAAAACTAAGGCTGTAAGAATTAAATAAACTCCACAATAAACAAACAAACGTGGCGACGTATCGCAACAAACAATGAAAAAAGTAAGCATCATTCTAATCGCTCTATTCTTCGGAATTGCCATCAAAGGGTTTTCACAAACCACAGCACCAGCTACAACAACAGATTTCTTTGTTGGGAAATGGGAAATATCCATTTTTGGCACACCACAAGGTGATGTAAAAATGGTTACAGACCTTATTCGTAAAGATGGAAAATTGACAGGAGAATTAAAGGACGCAGCTGATTCTACCAAACCAATTATTCCAATTACAGCCATTGAAGAGAAAGATGGGGAAATCGAACTTTCATTTTCAGCAGCAGGATATGATTTAACATTACCCTTGAAAAAAGAAGACGATGATAATTTAAAAGGGCAACTAATGAATATGTTTGATGCCAAAGCGAAAAGAGTTAAGTAAGTAATAATTTTTATTGGAGAACTTATAATATGCTAATTTTCAATATATTATAACTCCAACTAACTTTTAAAACTTCCTTGTTCTCTTCTGAAAACAAAAAGAGGCTGTCCAAAAAGTAATTGGCAGCCTCTTTTTTGTTTTGTTATATGTCTGATATTTAGTATTTTAGCTATGTAAATCTTCAAACATGGCAAAGGCACTTTTCAAACCGCTTCCGCTTAATAGTCCTGAACTATTTCCTGTCAATATCTTTGAGCGAATTCCCGAAAATCATCCCGTTCATTTAATAAGTGATGTGGTTGATAAATTAGACATTTCTCACATCACGGCTGAATATAAAGGAGGTGGCACTACCGCTTTTGCTCCAAAGATGATGCTTAAAGTGCTGTTTTACAGTTATTTGAGCAATGTTTATTCTTGTCGTAAGATTGCCAAAGCTCTCAATGAGAACATCTACTTTATGTGGATTTCGGGTAATTCTACACCTGATTTTCGGACGATTAATAATTTTAGGGGGCAAAAACTTAAACATCACATTCATGATTTATTTACTGAGGTGGTTAAAATGCTTCAGGAATTGCAAGTGTTAAGCCTTGATATTCAATATATTGATGGTACAAAAATTGAGTCTGTTGCAAATAAATACACTTTTGTTTGGCGTGGCTCGGTCGAGAAGAATAAGGCTAAATTGGAGGAGAAGATACAAAAAGTATTGGGCGACATTGACCAGCAAATTCAACAAGATAATCAAGAAGCTAATCAACAGGATATTTCTCAAAAAATTGACTCTAATCTACTAAAACTGAAACTTGGAGAGATTAATCAGAAGTTAAAAGAATCATCCAAATCTACTCAGAAGCAAATTCAGAAGTTGCAACAGGAGCATCTTCCTCGCTTAGAGAAATATGAACAACAACTCCAAACGTTGGGCAACAGGAACAGTTTTAGTAAAACTGATGAAGATGCTACTTTCATGCGTATGAAGGAAGATGCCATGAAGAATGGACAATTAAAACCCGCTTATAATCCTCAAATATCAACAGAAAATCAGTACATTACTCATTACAGCATTCACCAAAAGCCTAATGATACCACCACCTTACTCCCTCATTTAGAGGGTTTTAAGCAAAAATACAACAAGCAAAGTAAGCAAGTAGTGACGGATTCGGGTTACGGCAGTGAACAGAACTATGAAATGTTGGAAAAAGCTAATATTGAAGCGTTTGTCAAGTTTAGTTATTTTCACAAAGAACAAAAGAGGGGTTTTAAGAACGACCCCTTCGGCATACAAAACTTGTTTTACAACCAAGAAAAAGACTTTTATGTCTGTACGATGGGGCAACGTATGGAGAAAGTGTGCGATACCAAACGCACCAGTAGCAATGGTTATGAGTCAACTATTAGTATTTATCAGGCAAAAAACTGCCAAGGTTGTCCACCCGAGGTTGTCCACTCAGAGGAATGTGTCATCAAGCTAAAACAAATCGGCGAATGGAAGTCAATCATCGGCTCAACCAACTCAAAGAGAAAGCAAGAGCATTATTGCTGAGTCCACAAGGCATAGAAAAGCGAAGTAAACGACCCGTTGAAGTGGAAGCCGTATTTGGGCAGTTGAAATCAAACAATAAATTCAACCGATTTACTTTAAGGGGTTTAGACAAAGTCAATGTCGAGTTTGGCTTGATGGCTCTGGGGCATAATTTTAGAAAATGGGCGAGAAGCCTTAATAAAAAATTGAAAAATGACAGTGTGTTGATGAACTTTGTCAACAATTTACGTCTTTTTAAACATTTAGAAGCCTTCAAATCTGACTTTGGAAAGTCAAGAATGGAAAATTTAGTTTTGTATAAAATTGACCATAAAAAGAGGCTATCCTTTTGAGACAGCCTCGTTTTTATGAAAATTACTTTAAAAACTCAAACTAAGATTTTGGTTGCTCAGACGTAAATGGCTGATTATAATAACGTTTACCTGTTGATTTATACAGAGCATTGGCTACTGCTCCAAAAACTGGCGGGAACGGTGGCTCGCCAAGTCCAGTTGGGTCGATGTCGTTTTCTACAAAATGAACGTCAATTTTTTGTGGGGCTTCGTTATGGCGAATCATTCGGTAATTATGAAAATTATTCTGTTCTGGAACTCCATCTTTGTGGGTTAATGCACCATAAAACGACTGCCCAATTCCATCTACAACGGCACCTTGTACCATATTTCGAGCTGCATCGGGGTTTACGACCACGCCACAATCAACGACACTTGTTACAGATTCAACATACGGTTGTCCGTCTCGCATAACCATATCAACTACGTGACCTGCATACGAAGCATGACAGAAATAAGCGGCTACGCCACGTTTTTTGCCCACATTTTCTGGTTTGCCCCAACCTGATTTTTCTTTCAATAATTCCAAAACACCGATATATCTATTCGCATCATAATCGTTGTTTTTTCCTACTGGATTTTCTTTGGCACGTTTCAATAAATCAAGACGCATTTGAATAGGGTCTTTGCCCATTGCTTCGGCAACTTCATCCAAAAAAGACTGCTCGGCTGCGGCATTGAAGTTTGAACGTGGCGCTCTAAACGCACCAATGGTAATGTTTGAAGTAATCTCCCAACCATCCGCCAAATAATTATCAACCGCACCCGCTGGGAAACGATTGGCATGAATAGGGTTTTCGGGAATACCGCCACCTGTTACATGAAAACCAATCAGATTTTTATTGGCATCCAAAGCTGCACGATAGGTTGCCGTGTACATTGGACGATAAATACCGTAAGTCATATCATCCTCACGGGTATAAATCAACTTGATGGGAACTTTCAATTTTTGAGAAATACGAGCCGCCTCATACACATACGACCCATACGCTCTACGACCAAAACCACCACCCATGCGAGTCATTTGAATTTCAATTTTGTCAGCAGGTAAATTTAAAATTTTTGCCAAAGTAGGCTCCATCCAACCCGGTGCTTGTAATGGTCCAGCAACTAATGCTTTATCATCTTGCACATGAGCAAAAAAGTTCATCGGCTCCATGGTATTATGTGCTAAGAAAGGAGCATTATATGTACGCTCAATAACCTGAGCTGCATTTTTGAAAGCAGTTTCTGGGTTGCCGTCTTTTCTTAATTCTTTGGCTGGTTTTGCGGAGTGCCGCCCATTAGCAAATTCAGCCATCATTTCCAACTGCTTGCTTGTTGTTTCTAATCTGCCAGGTACTATTTTCTCAGTTTTTCCACCTCTGCCCACCATCATTTCTTTCACTTCGCCAGCGGCTTCCCATTGTATGCTTAGTTTCTTGCGGGCGTTCATTACTTCCCAAGTAGAATTTCCTACAACAGCAATCATTTCATTGAAAGTACGGGTATCGAAACCAGCTTGTTCAAAACCATCATCATAGAGTTTAAAACTAAAAATATCTTTGATTCCAGGCATTTTTTTGGCAACAGTGGCGTCAAAAGATTTTAACTTCATACCAAATGCAGGTGGATGTTGAATCATGGCAATCAACATTCCATCTACTTTGTAATCCATTCCGAAAAGTGGTTTTCCTGTAACTACTTTTGTTCCCTCTGAGTTTTTCTTTGAATTTCTTACAATCGAAAAATCTTTGGGTGCTTTCAATTTCACATCTTTGGGAACAGTAAGCGTAGCCGCTTTGCTTGCCATTTCGCCATATTTTGCCGATTTTCCACTTGAATGTGATAAAACCCCTGCATTTGTTATGATTTCAGATGCTGGAACGCCCCACGTTTGAGCCGCTGCTTCAATAAGCATTTGACGGGCGGCGGCACCTGCGGTTCTTAATGGTCTCCAATACATTCTTACGGAGTTACTTCCACCTGTAAATTGAGGGCCATATTTCACATTGTCGTGCGTACCCATTTCTACGACTACATTTTTCCAGTCGCAATCCAATTCTTCTGCCACCATCATCGGTAGAGAAGTCATTACATTTTGTCCAAATTCTGGATTTGGGCAAAGGATTTTAACAACATTTTCAGGCGTAATTTTGATATATGCCGCCAATTCCGACCATTGTTCGGGCAAGTTCAACGTAGCTATTTTTTCAGCAGCTTTTGCTTCCGAAAACCAACTGATACTTAGCATTAATCCGCCTCCAGCCAAAACCGAAGACTTTAAAAAATCTCTTCTATTTGATGTATTTTTCATATTCAGTTTAGTTTTTAGCAGCAGTTTTAATAGCCTCTTTTATTCTCAAATACGTTCCACAACGACAAATATTTCCACTCATAGCAATATCAATGTCTTCATCTGTTGGATTTGGATTACTTTTTAGTAAAGCTGAAGCTGACATAATTTGCCCACCTTGACAATAACCACATTGAGCTACATCGTGTTCCAACCATGCTTTTTGAACTGGGTGTGTGCAATTTTCAGAAAGTCCTTCGATAGTTGTAATGGCTGATTTGCCAATTGCTGAAACAGGCAAGACACATGAACGAGTTGCATTTCCGTCTAAATGAATGGTACAAGCTCCGCACTGAGCCATGCCACAACCAAATTTTGTGCCTGGCATATTGAGATGGTCACGTAAAACCCACAAAACTGGGGTTGACGGGTCAACATCTACCTGTTTTGTTTTTCCGTTTATTTTTAGAGAATATTTTGCCATGATATTATTTTAGTCCTTTTAAAATTTAACAAAAATATATGAATAATTCAGTAAAAAATAATGCTTTTCAAATGAAAACTTACGAATTTCAAATAAGTTAGGGTGTAAGTAATTTAGAAAATGAAAGCGACCCCATTTTCCATTCGTTACCAACTTTTACATATACTTCTGTTACCATAAATGGATTACTTACTTCATTACTGCCTACAACTGCCAAAAGGGTAATTCTGTTTAATAAGATAACTGTATTTTCGATAATTATTGGAGCGAAAACCTCATGAATATCGGCTTTTTTGTAATGAATAAAACCCGATTTAATAATCTCTAATTCACGCTCTTTGCCCCAAGAGCCACCCATGTGAACAAACATGGCTTGATTATCAAACAGTTTGCTCAATTTATCAACGTCTTTATCCGCCATCCATTGCCATTTATTTTTTGAAAGGGTTTTGATTTCTTCGGCTGTATCTTGAGCGAAAGTTGAAATAGAACAAATAAGCAATAAAGCTAAAATTTTGATGTTTGTTTTCATTTTTATAGTTTTTTTTGATTACAAATTTCCATCAAATTCTTGCTTTTGACGTATAAAAATTACGGTTATTTCTACCATTTTTACTGATTGCAGAATCAGGTTGAATATTGTTATTTCAAAACGTTTAAATTTGGCAACATTTCAAAAGAAACAGACATGGAAAAGATTGTAAACGTTAATAATATTAGCGAATTTAACGCTGCCAATAATCACAAAACATTGCACCCATTAGTAACTGTGGTTGATTATTCAAAGGCTAATCCGAGAGATTGGGGCGATGTGGAATCTATCAAATTTCAGTACGGATTGTATAGTGTTATTTTGAAAGATGTGGTCTGCGGTGATATGAAATATGGTCGCTATTACTATGATTATCAGGCTGGTACGTTGGTATTTTATGCTCCAGGTCAGTTTGTAAGTATGGAAAATCCAAAAGCCGTTTATCAGCCTTTGGGTTTTGGGCTGCTTTTTCACCCTGATTTATTAATTGGAACGCATTTAGGCAAAGTGATTGGTCAATACAAATTTTTTGATTACCAAACCCATGAGGCTTTGCACTTGTCGGATGATGAGCGAAAAATGATTCTGGATATCTTTGCTAAAATAGAATTTGAGCTGAAACAGCCCATCGACAAGCACAGCAAGAAACTGATAGCCAGCCATATTGAATTATTTTTGGATTATTGCCAACGGTTTTATGACCGCCAGTTTATTACTCGTGAAGTTGCTCATAAAGGTATTTTAGAAAAATTTGAAGACTTGTTGAATACTTATTTTCAATCCGATAAACCTCAAAATATCGGACTTCCATCTGTGGCATATTGTGCTGAGGAATTAAACCTTTCCGCCAATTATTTTGGTGATTTGATTAAGAAAGAAACGGGGCAATCTGCCAAAGAATTTATTATGAATAAACTCATTGATACAGCCAAAACAAAAGTTTATGAAGGTGAGAAGACCGTAAATGAGATTGCGTATGAATTAGGCTTTAAATATCCACAGCACTTTTCGAGATTATTTAAGGATAAAGTGGGGTACTCGCCGAGTGAATTTAAACATTTAAACTAAAAAAAGATTTTAGATTTACGAATTAGCGATTTACGATTGAGAAATTACGCCAATCAACAATTCGTAAATTGTAAATCGAATAAATCAGAATTATGCAAACTGTAAAACTGAATAACGGCATTGAAATGCCCATCTTAGGCTTTGGTGTTTTCCAAATTCCCGATGTCAATGAATGTGAAAAATGTGTAATTGGTGCGATAGAAACAGGCTACCGTTTAATTGATACTGCCGCTTCGTATATGAATGAAAAAGCCGTAGGAAATGCTATTAAAAACAGTCACGTAGCAAGAGAGGAATTATTTATCACGACAAAACTTTGGGTACAGGATACAGGCTATGAAAAAACGAAAGCGGCATTCCAAAAATCCTTAGACCGATTGCAATTAGACTATTTGGATTTGTATTTGATTCACCAGCCGTATGGCGATATATTTGGCTCTTGGCGAGCTATGGAAGAGCTTTACAAAGCAGGCAAAATTAGAGCCATTGGTGTTTCCAATTTTCAACCTGATAGAATTATGGATTTATTGATGTTTGGTGGAGAAACGCCTCCTGCAATAAATCAAGTAGAAACACATCCATTTTGCCAACAGATTGACAATCAAATTTTTCTGCAAGAAAATAACATTCAAATCGAATCTTGGGGACCTTTTGCAGAAGGGAAAAATGATATTTTTAAGAATGAATTATTGCTTGCTTTATCCGTAAAATACTGTAAAAGTGTCGCTCAAATCATTTTGAAATGGCTCACGCAACGAGGTGTAGTAGTGATTCCAAAAACTATAAAAAAAGAAAGAATGGTTGAAAATTTTAACATTTTTGATTTTGAACTGGATGCGGTTGATATGGAAAATATTAAAAACTTAGATACCAAAACAAGTCTATTTTTTGACCATCGAAATCCCGAAATTATTAAATGGATGGGGAGTAGAAAATTAGATATTTAATCGAAAATTCAAATAATTAATAAAATCCGTTTTTCAAGATTGTCAGAGTTCAAATTATTTGACAATCTTGAGTTTAAATTATTTCACACGCTTTAAAATCTTCCTAAAATTATAAGCCAACATTACATTCCACATAAAATCTTTATTGTCTGGAATATCTGAGTTAAGTGTTTGATTAATAGTCCCTTGTAGTGAAAATGGTGATTTTTTATGAGAAAAAATTCCTGTGGTTGAGAAATATTTACCAGTGAAACCGTCTGTGTTCAAGAAATAAATCATTGGAATTAATTGAAGTTTAAAATCTCCTACTACCTTAATATTTGATATTGAACTGTTTAAAAATAATACATTCGTATTTTGCGGCCCATGCTTTTGAAGCCCACTTCCATGTAAAAATACTGCTCCTATGCTCCAGTTAGGCGTAATTTGGTAATTGGGAACAATTTCTCCTGCCGCAAAACGCAGCATTTCTGTTATTTCAGTACTCGTACCATTGTCATTAATCGTATTTTTGATAAGTGTAAAAGCTGGATGCACACCAACTCGTAAACTAAATTTCTTTTTTTCGATGGCATAATACCTAAACCAAAATATCAACCCACCTTTACTGGCATCTGGAACAAGGCGAATGTCGGGGTCAAAACTGAATTTATTTTTTCTTACAAAATAATTCATAATCACCGCTGGGCTATTTAATGAGAAGGTTGGAATAATAGAAAAACCGTTGTTCGTAATACCCACAGAACCCGAAAAATTGGTAGTTGTTCCCGTGCTATCTGTTTGCTGACCGTAACTTATTTTGGTAATAAAAGTAGAAAACAAAAATATTGTCAATAGCTTTAAGATGTTCATTTTTAGAAATTTAAAAAGTATATCAGAATAAATATCTACAAAATTAACTTATCAACGAAGCCAATTTTTTATACATATTACAGTTTTACCTACCAATTTTACAGTTTGAAGCTAAGCATAACAACTATTTACATATCTTCGAATCACAATTGAATCTGGAAGAAATCGCTATGATAAAATACGAAACGATAAAGCAATACAATGAAATGTTTAATAACCAAACTTTGCATCCGCTCATCAGTTTGGTAGATTTGAATAAATCGAACCGGTTACCAAGAAGTAAGTTTACATTGAATTTTTATGCCATTGTTATCAAGGAAACTCGCTGTGGAGATATTCGATATGGCAATAAATACTATGACTACGATGAGGGTAGTATGGTATTTTTTGCTCCAAATCAGATAGTTATAAGTGAACCCGAAGGCGAATTACATCAGCCTTATGGTATTGCACTTATATTTCATCCAGACCTTATTAAAGGCACGAATTTGGGCAAGCAAATCCACGAATATTCTTTCTTTAGTTACCAATCTAATGAGGCATTACACCTTTCGGCAAATGAGAAGGAAATTGTTAATCATTGTTTTGAAAACGTTGCTACTGAAATCGGACAAAACATTGACCGACATAGCAAAAAATTAATTGTAGCCAATCTTGAATTACTTTTAAAATATTGTTCAAGATTTTATGACCGTCAGTTTATTACTCGTGAAAATGCCAATAGTGGAATAATCGAGCAGTTTGAATCGTTGCTAAATGAGTATGTTTTTGGTGAAAAGCTCAAAACTGAAGGTTTACCATCGGTTGCCTATTTTGCAGATGAATTAAATCTTTCTGCCAATTATTTTGGCGATTTAATCAAAAAAGAAACAGGTAAGTCAGCTTTAGAGTTTATTCATCTAAAATTATTGGATATAGCCAAAGAAAAGATTTTAGATACCACCAAATCAGTCAGTGAAATTGCTTACGAATTGGGCTTTAAATACCCCCAACATTTTACCAGATTATTTAAGCAAAAAGTGGGAATTTCTCCTAATGAATATCGGGGACTAAATTAACAAAGTATCGTATTTATTCAGTTCGATACAATTTTTTCATTATTCTCCAACACCAATCGCCCAGCCCTAAAAATAATCAACCCCAATAAAGCACAACCGGCCATTACACCTGTCATGGGTAAACTTGTGCCGTTGCTCAATAAGCCGACCAAAGCCGCAGCCAATGAACCAATGCCCATTTGAATTGCACCCAAAAGTGCCGAAGCACTCCCTGCTTCTTTTGAAAACGGCACTAAGGAAAGTGCTGATGAATTGGGAAAACTGAAGCCTTGACAACACAAAAAAAAGAAAATAAAAAAAATCGTACTGTATAAATTTAGCCAGTCAAGTGAACTTCCTACGCATAAAATAATGCCAATAATGGTTTGTACCGTTAAAACGACTCTTACGATTTGTTCGGAACGGTATTTTCGGAGGGCTAAATTATTTAGTTGACTACTCAAAATCAGTCCGCCCGCCAACAAGCCAAATATCCAACCATATTGTTGTTCGGTAACTTTATAAATTTTCATAAATACAAAAGGCGAACCCGATAAATAGGCATATACCCCGCCAGAAACCATTGAACCTGCAAAAGCATAAGTAAAAAATTGTGGATTTCGGAAAATATTAAAGAAAGTTGGGATAATATGTTGTGGCTTTAATGATATACTATGGTCTGGTTTCTTACTTTCTGCCAACCTAAAAGTAACGGCTAAAAATAATAAAATGCCCATTCCTGCTTGCAACCAAAATACTGAATGCCACCCCAATGCCGTAATCATATAACTACCCACAGTCGGAGCAATAATTGGAGATACACCTAAAATTAAAATCAACGTAGAAAATATTTTGGCACTTTCTTCTACGGGAAAACTATCACGCACGATGGCTCTCGGTGCAACCATTCCCACACAACCGCCCAAGGCTTGCAAAAAGCGTAAGGCAATCAACATTTCAATTGACGTTGCTAAAGCACAACCCACCGAAGCCAAAAAATAAATGACTAATCCAATAATTAGCGGGGTTTTACGTCCAAAACGGTCGAGTAATGGGCCATAAATTAACTGTCCTACGGAAATACCAATAAAGAAACTGGACAGTGAGTAAGAAACGTCATCTACGGTAACATTCAAATCAGTGGCGATACTCGGAAATCCTGACAAATAGGTATCAATTGAAAAAGGACCAATAGCAGAGAGCACACCAAGAATTAGGATTAGAAGAGTTCGATTGTAGTTCATTCGTTGTTATTAAATAAAAGAAAAAATTGCCCAAATAGCCATGAAAAATTATTTGAGCAAGCAAAGGTAAAACAAAATAATACTACAAACCCGTTGATTTTTCCATTGCCTCTGTATATCGAGTACCCACGATAGAAATTTGAGCAGAAGCAATTTCGATTTCATTCAATTCATCTGCACTCAGTTCAATATTTACGGCTCCATTATTCTCGGTTAAACGGTGAATTTTTGTAGTTCCTGGAATGGGTACAATCCAAGGTTTTTGAGCCAATACCCAAGCCAAGGCAATTTGGGCATTCGTTGCATTTTTTTCTTGAGCAAAACGATTGATAATATCCAATAAAGATTGATTAGCATTACGGGCTTCCTCGGTATATCGAGGCAAAACATTTCGGATATCACCTACGGCAAAGGTAGTAGCTGCATCAATTTTCCCAGTCAAAAATCCTTTACCAAGTGGACTATACGCAACTAAACCAATACCCAATTCTTGGATAGTTGGAATAATCTCTTTTTCATGTTGCCGTGTCCAAAGAGAATATTCACTTTGTAGTGCTGTGACAGGTTGTTCTGCATGAGCTTTACGTATGGTATTTGCTCCAGCCTCCGAAAGTCCAAAATACTTTACTTTTCCTTCTTGAATCAGGTTTTTTACCGTTCCTGCTACGTCTTCGATGGGTACACTTGGGTCAACACGGTGCTGATAAAAAAGGTCGATAACATCAATTTTTAATCTTTTCAGTGATTCTTCTGCCACCAATCTGATGTTTTCAGGGCGGCTATTTACACCACCATACGTCATATTTACACGGTCAATTTTAAAACCAAATTTGGTAGCAATCTTGATTTTTCCTTTAAATGGCTCTAAGGCTTCGCCCACCAATTCTTCGTTCGTAAAAGGGCCATATACTTCGGCAGTATCAAAAAATGTAATTCCCTGTTCTACGGCAGCACGAATCACTTTTATCATTTCCGATTTTTCTCCTGCTGGGCCATAGCCAAAACTCATTCCCATACAGCCAAGTCCCAACGCAGAGACTTCTAATCCTTGATTTCCTAATTTTCTCGTTTGCATATTTATAATACAGTTAAAAATTTAAAGTAAAATTACTGGTTAACTCGTGCAAAAAACAACGAAAAGCAAACGAGAACTTACGATTTTCAAACAATATTAAATTTCAAGAAACAACTTTAGAAAACTTTTCAAGAAAACACAAAAGCATGCTATTTCTCTATTTAGGATAAATTACATTAAATTTTATCCACATTTCATTGTTTGAATTTCGTAAGTATTCGTTTGAATTTTATTGAAATAAACCATAAATTTCAAATAATTTTGTAGAATTATAAAATGCGACAATAACCATTCAGATGAATTCAATAAATCTCCTCAAACACATAAAAAGTAGCGTACTTTTACTTATTATTATCAATCTTACCCGCATTTCCTTTGCTCAAAAAGCTGATAGTCTCAAGCCTAAAATCCAAGTTTCAGGTGCTATTAGTGTTACCAATAACGGTATTTCCGTAATTCCGACATTCATGTTAGGAAAACCAGCTACCATATTTGACCTTGTTGTTCGTAAGAAAAATTTTAGCTTTGAACCTCAATTTCGTTTTGCCATTGAAGATGTCAAACCGTGGTCTTTTGTTTTTTGGATGAGATATAAACTCATCCAAACCGAAAAATTCAAAATGGGTATTGGGGCTCACCCTTCAACGGTTTTTTCAAATACAACCGCAATGGTTAATGGTGTTTCAAAAGACTTTATTTCTGTAAAACGTTATTGGGCAGCAGAATTAACACCTACCTATTTTATTGCAAAAAATATAAGTGTTGGCGTATATTATTTGTATTCTCGTGGGCTTGCCGATGCTACCCGAAATACCAATTTTATAGCATTGAGTAGTAATTTTTCAAATATCAAATTAAGTGACGATATTTATATGAAGGTTGCTCCTCAAGTTTATTATTTACGGATGGATGATAGTGAAGGTTATTACGCAACATCATCTTTTACCTTGGCTAAAAAAGATTTTCCTTTGTCGATTTCATCTGTTGTCAATAAAAAAATACAATCAACCATTCCAAGTGAAGATTTTGTCTGGAATGTCAGCTTGGTTTATTCGTACTAACCAATTTACAAATGAACCTGTTTAGTTTATGGAAAAAGTAGAATCATTAGAAGAATTTTATAAGAGAAAATTTGATTGGATGCCAGAAAGTATTCGTAATGAAATCGGGCATTTCAATGTATTCTCGCACGAAGTAACAGAAGTAGGAAAAACGAAAACTCTTTCTTATAAAAGACGAGATTTTTATAAAATAATGTTTGTTCGGGGCGATATAGAAATGAGTTATGCCGATAAAGTAGTGGCAGTCAAAAAACAGGCTCTATTCTTTTCTAACCCACAAATTCCATATTCTTGTGGCAATTTGGAGCGAATTGAAGAAGGCATCTATTGTATTTTCAATAGTAATTTCTTCCTCAGGTTTGGAGATTTAAGTCAATATATGGTATTTCAACCAACTGGCAATCATGTATTTGAACTGACGGACGAACAAGCAGCACAAGCACTGATTATTTACCAAAAAATGAATGAAGAAATAAAGTCAGATTACGTTCATAAATATGATGTGCTACGAAATTTGGTTTTTGAACTCATTCATTTTGCCATGAAAATACAGCCAATTTCTCCACACGACAAAACTCAAATTAATGCTTCTCAGCGGATTTCAACCTTATTTTTGGAATTATTAGAAAGGCAATTCCCGATTGACGAAAACCATCAAAACATAAGTCTTCGTTCTGCCTCGAACTTTGCTAATCAGTTAAATATTCACGTCAACCACCTGAATAGAGCGATTAAAGAAACAACTCAAAAAACAACTACTCAATTGATTGCGGAACGTATTTTGCAAGAGGCTAAAATTATGTTGAAACACAGTAAATGGAATATTTCTGAAATTGCTTACGCCTTGGGTTTTACAGAAGTTACCCATTTTAATAATTTCTTCAAAAAGCACGTAGAAATCAGCCCTGTAAAATATAGAAATCATTAAAGCTATTTATTACCTCTCAAACGGGGTTTCATAAACGGGGTTGCCCAAACTGGGTCATACCCAAAAGTTGAAAAAAATGAAAATACTATTAGTTGAAGATGATGAACGAATTGCATCATTGGTAAAACGGGGATTAGAAGAAAATGATTATGAAGTAATCGTTGCTTATGATGGAGAAATGGGAAAAAAATTAGCCCTACAAAATGACTATGACCTCGTAATTACAGATATTATTTTGCCTAAATTAAATGGTCTGGAGCTTTGCAAGGAAATAAGAGCCGTAAAACCCGAAATGCTGATTATCATGCTAACTGCCTTGGGAACAACCGATGAAAAAGTAGAAGGCTTTGATGCAGGAGCAAATGATTATTTGGTAAAACCATTTGATTTTAGAGAATTACACGTGCGAATACGAGCATTGGTAAACCGTCCAAACAGAACCGTTAAAAATCATGGATTCTTACTTAAATACGCAAACCTTGAACTCAATAATCAAACAAAAACGGTAAGCCGTTCTGGAACAAATATAAACTTAACTCCTAAAGAGTTTAAGCTATTGGAGTACATGATGCAAAATTGTGAACGTATTTTATCCAGAACTGAAATCGCCGAAAAAGTATGGGAAACTCACTTTGACACAGGAACTAACTTTATTGATGTGTATATCAACTACTTACGCAAAAAAATAGACCGTGACTATGAGCCAAAGTTGATTCATACTAAATCTGGCATGGGTTTTATATTTAAGGAAGAATGAAAATAAGGGAAAAACTGAGCATTCTATTTACCATCTTGGCAGGAGCAATCTTGATGATTTTTGCTGCCCTGATTTATTACTCTGCCGCTCAAAATCGTGAAACTGAATTTTATAATAGGCTCAAAAGTGAAGCCATTACAAAGGCAAATCTATTTTTTACTGCAAAAGTTGACGCTCAAACCCTACAAACTATCTACAAAAACAATCGTGAAACCATCAACGAAGTAGAAGTTTCAATTTATGATATAGCTTTTAGTTTATTGTACCATGATGCTGTTGAAATTGATGTCGTGAAAGAAACGCCACAAATGATTACGAAAATACAAAAAAAACGTTTTTTGAATTTTTATCAGAATGATTGGCAAGTGGTCGGTATTTTATTTCCTTTTGAACAAAAGAATTACATCATATTTGCTACTGCTTATGACCAATATGGTTACAGAAAAATGCAAAGTTTGCGAGATACGATGTTAATGATATTGGCTTGTTCAATGGCAATTATCTACATGGCTGGGCGTTTTTTTTCAACAAAGGTATTATCGCCTGTAAGTGATATTGTTAATAAAGTAAAAAAAATCAGTGCTTTAAACCTTGATTTAAGACTCAATAATACTGAAGGAAAAGATGAGTTATCCCAACTATCAAATACATTTAATCAAATGCTTGACCGTTTGGAACACTCTTTTAATGCTCAACAACAGTTTGTTTCCAATATTTCGCATGAATTAAGAACACCACTTTCTTCCATCATTTCAGAACTTGACCTATCTACTAATAAGGAAAGAAGCATTAAAGAATATCAGGCGGTTATTCAGAATACGCTTCAAGATGCCCAAAAACTGGCACGCCTTTCTAACAGCTTACTCGATTTTGCAAAAGCCAGTTATGACCCGTCCGAAATATCTTTTCGAGATATTCGTTTAGACGAAGTTTTATTGGATGCCCGCCAACAAGTAGGACGACAAAACCCCTCCTATCAACTTGACATACACTATGAAACCGAATTTGAAGATGATAGTGATATTTCGGTTAGAGGAAATGAATACTTACTGAAAGTTGCTTTTGCCAATATTTTTGAAAATGGGTGTAAATTTTCATCAAACAAGAGTAGCTCTGTGACCATCAGTATAAAAAACGAGTATGTGAAATTACATTTTACAGATAGTGGCGTTGGCATTCAACCCGAAGATTTGCCTAATATTTTTACGCCATTTTTTAGAGGAAACAATAAAAAATATGCCGATGGACATGGCATTGGTTTGTCACTTACCCAAAAAATAATAAACCTTCATAAAGGTAATATCAGTGTTCAGTCTGTACCCAAAGATGGCTCAATTTTTACCATTGAAATTCCGCACATCTAAAACTCTAATAATTTTCTAATAATTTTCTAAAAGTTGTCTAACAGCCTATTCCTTGCCAATGACTGACATTTGTTGTTTAATCTTTAATATTAAATATCAGACATGAGGTTCAAAGTTTTATTGGTAATTGTAGGTATTTCTTTCCTATCAAGTATTTCACCCATTTCTGCCCAAAATAAGTACAATCTCCAAAATGCTTTGCGTACAGCGAAAGAGAATAACCCAATTCTCAAAACCCAACAATTTAATAGCATTGTTGCAGAGGCAGATATTATTACGTCAAAACTTCGCCCAAACCCAAAGCTTAATAATCAAACATTATTCTTAGCCAAACCAACTTCATTTCCGAATAATACAGACTGGTTCAGTCCACAAAACAGACAAGTTTGGTGGCAATTAACAAAGGTTATTCAAACTCCTGCTGTTCGAAAATCAAGAATTGAATATTTTCAACAAAACAGCATATTGTCTCAAAAAAACTATCACGAAACCGAAAGGAATATACTACAAGTTGTTGCCCTAAAATGGCTCGATGTGTGGGTTGCTAAAAAACAGTTGGATATTTTACAAATTGCCATCAACAATACGGATAGTTTAGCAAAAATTAATAGGATAAGATTAGCAAAAGAAGTGATTACTTCAACCGACCTTATTCGTACCGAATTATTGGCAAGTCAATATGCTTTACAACAGAAAAATAATGAACAAATCTATAAAAGTGAAATCAGTAATTTGAAGTTTTTATTGGGAACTGACGAAAGCATTAGCATAGATTTTAATGATGATTTCTCCTTTGATTCTCACGCAAATTTAGATTCGCTTTTAGAACAAACACTTTTGGATAGAGCCGACATATTGGTTTCTAAAACAACCATTAAAGTAACTGAAGCTAATATTAATCTCCAAAAAGCACTTGCTACCCCACAACCAGAATTGGGTGTTATTTACAATCCACAAAACTCAGTTCCCTATTTTGGAGTATATGGAACCATTGATTTACCTTTTTTTAATCGAAATCAAGGAGAAATCCAGAAATCGAAAGTGTTGAAACTGCGTGCGGAACAAGACCTAAAAACAATTCAATTTCAAGTAGA
Organism: Cytophagales bacterium; assembly: GCA_013298805.1. GTDB lineage: Bacteria > Bacteroidota > Bacteroidia > Cytophagales > Spirosomataceae > Arcicella. The sequence continues at coordinate 51,707 of JAAFIU010000003.1, forward strand.
AACCGAATTGTCGGTTGCCTATAAAAATTACGTTGTTCAAAAACAAAATATCCAATCTTTCAAAGATTTATTATCCAAATCAGAAACCATTTTGAGTAGCGTAAAATACTCTTACTTACACGGAGGCACAACAATTGTCGATTTTTTGGAAGCACAGCGGAGTTGGTTAGAAACCCAGCAACAATATTATAACAACTTACAACAATACCGTGAAAGCTATATTAGGTTACTTTATACATCAGGACATATCAGTAAAATGGCTCAATAATATTGAAACTGTTTAAACTTTCCCTTTCGGATTAAACTAAGTCTTTTAGAATAGCTTGTTCCAAAATTTACTCAACGTAGTGATGCTATGCAGTTCCACTGGGGCTTCAAATTTTAAAAAAATCAATTCAAAAATACAATACTTTCACCTCAGAAACGGAAAGTTTAAACAGCTTCATTATGAAAAAACACTTCATTATCTGTTTTCTTTGTTCATTTTTTCTGTTGGCTTGTGGAGCTAAAGAAAACAAAAATGTTAAGAAAGAAAATTTATTACCCCAAGTAAAAGACAATGGCAAGGAAATTATATTTCCAAGTACGCAAAGTGCCTTGTTTTTTGAAACAGAAACGATTGGAAGCTCTTCCCTAAATGCTGAAATATCAGCTCCTGCAAAGGTATCTGCCACGGTTGTGGCTTCAAGAGAAGGTGCTTCACAAAATATTATTTTGTTTGAAGATGCAGAATTGGCAACGAATTATACCTCGCTGATTCAACATATTCAAAATATCAAGCAAAAAGGCGTAATCATTCAACAAAAACAAGCGGTAATTGCTCGTAAAAAAGTGGAAGTAAATCGTTTTGAAGATTTATTAAAAAACGGAGCAGGTACGGGTAAGGACTTAGCCAATGCTCAGGTAGATTTATTGAGTGCCGATACTGAATTGGCCTTAGTACAGAATGATTTGGCGAACGAAAAAACTGCCATCATCGAACACGAAACGAAACTAAAAACAGGAGGATTTAACCCACAAGTTTTGTTGAAAGCTCCCGCAGGAAAAGCTTTTATCATTTGTGATATTCCCGAAAATCAGATTAGTAAAATCAAAGAAGGCGGTACTTGTATCTTACAATTTACCGCATTCCCCAATGAAAAATTTACTGGTAAAATTGAAGATGTCGCTGATATGATTGACCAATCTACCCGTATGATGAAACTTAGAGTAAGTCTTAACAATACCAGTCAAAAGCTCAAAGCTGGAATGTTTGCAACGGTATCATTCGGAGTTAGTGAAGGCAAAAATATCAATATCAATAAAAACTCCCTTATCACAGTACAAGGGAAAAACTACGTATTTATAAAAAATGGTGCTTTAACTTTTGAACGCAAAGAAATAGCCATTGGCAATCAAATCGGAGACAGAATCATCGTTTTTAGCGGATTAAGCAACGGTGTAGCAGTTGCCACTAAAGGAGTTATGCAATTGAAAGGATTAAGTTTTGGGTATTAATATTTGTCTAATTTTCATTCCTTAGTACACTGTTTAATAAATAAGATATGCTTCAAGCTCAAATATTCATTGACCAAGACGATATGCTCGATGAAATAACTTCTCAGGAGTACATTATTCGATTCTTGATTTCACAAAAAGTGAAAGGCTTAACCGTCTTTAAAGGTATCTCAGGCTTTGGTTCTACTCAGCACTTCAATCGCCCGAATGACTTATTCAGTTTTGATGAAATACCCATTTTAATCACTTTTATCGACGATACCGAAAAAGTAAAAGCAGCCTTAACCGCACTAAGAACAAAATTTAGTGGCGGATTTATAATTACCAACGAAGTTGAACAGTGGAAATAAATGATAAAGAATTTACTAATATTCAGTTTACGCAATAGATGGATTGTTATTGCAATCAGTACGGTGCTTATGGCTATCGGGTACTGGTGTTTTACCCAGTTGAAAATAGAAGCCTACCCAGATATTGCTGATACTTGCGTAATTGTGGTGGCACAATACGAAGGCAGAGCCGCCGAAGAAGTAGAACAACAAGTAACCGTTCCGATTGAACGTGCTTTGCAAAATACCCCCAATGTATTAGACCGAAGAAGTCGCACAATTTTTGGACTATCGGTTGTACAATTGACGTTTAAAGACGGTACTGACGATTATTTTGCTCGTCAGCAAGTTCTTGAGCGACTAAGTAGTGCTTCACTACCCAATGGGGTTGCACCAGAATTAGCTCCTTTAAGTACCGCTGTTGGTGAAATATACCGTTATGTGGTAGAAGCTCCCGCCAATTTTAGCCAAACAGAATTGCGAGATTTGCAAGATTGGGTCATCAAACCAGCCCTTTTGCAAGTTCCAGGCATTGCAGACGTTGTTACTTTTGGTGGCCCTCTCAAACAATTTCACATTATTTCCTCTCCAGAGAAACTTAGAAAATATAATTTAACCCTTCAAGATATTACCGATGCAGTAAATGTTAATAACCAAAATACTGGGGGAAATATCGTTGCTCGTGGTGGACAAGGCTTTGCTGTACGTGGCTTAGGGGCAATCAAAACAGAACGTGATATTCAAAATATCGTGCTGAAATCTGATAACGGAATGCCTGTATTTATTCGTGATGTGGCAACGGTGGAAATCACCCCTCCCCCACCGAGCGGCGTTTTGGGCTATACCGTTACCAAAGATAGCCTTGATGTTAATAGTGGCGTTGAAGGAATTGTTCTACTGAGACGTTATCAAAATCCAAGCGAAGTATTGAAACTTTTAAAGGATAAAATGACGGAATTAAAGGAAAGCGAATTGCCCGAAGGAATTCAATTACGTCCTTTGTACGACCGTAGTTTTTTAATTGACCACTCTCTGGAAACTGTTGCTCATACTTTATTTGAAGGAATTTCAATCGTTATTATTTTACTAATTTTCTTTTTGGGAAGCATCAGAAGTGCCGTTGTGGTGGCTTTAACAATTCCGTTTTCATTATTATTTGCCTTTATTTTGATGCGTCTGACGGGTATTCCTGCCAATTTACTTTCATTGGGAGCAATTGATTTTGGAATTATTGTTGACGGAGCGTGCTTGATGGCAGAACACCTTATCAGAAAATATCGAACGGCAACAGTCGAAGAAAAAAAGCAAGGAATTATTAAGATTACCCTTCATGCTGCCCAAGAAGTAGGACGAGAAATATTTTTCTCGGTTACAATCATCATTTTGGCATATATGCCCATTTTGTTAATGACCAGAGTGGAAGGAAAACTTTTTTCTCCAATGGCTTTAACGCTTGCTTTTGCCGTAATTGGCTCAATGTTGGCAGCTTTAACCTTTATTCCTGTACTGATTTCGTTTAGCTATAAAAAGGATTTGGCAAATTTAGAGAAACCCATGAAAGAACATAAGAATTATGTGCTGGATTTTCTTGCCAAAATATACGCAAAAGCATTGGAAAAACTACTGCGATATTACAAAAAAACGGTTATCGTAGGGTTTGCGGTGGTAACTATCCTTATTCTATTTGGCTTGAAATTAGGCACGGAGTTTTTGCCAACGTTAGATGAAGGCTCAATCTTTTTAAGAGGCAATTTTCCTGCGGGAATTACCATTCAAGAAAATGCAAGTTATGCTCCTAAAATCAGAAAAATCATTGCTAAATACCCTCAAATAGCGTTTGTCATTACGCAAACAGGTCGAAATGATGATGGAACAGACCCTTTTCCTGCCAATAGAAATGAAATTTTAGTAGGCTTAAAAGACTATGATTTATGGAGCAAAACCATTTCTAAAAAAGAATTGGTGGACAAAATAAAAACAGAATTACAACAACAATTGCCTTCTGTTACCTTTTCGTCGGGACAACCCATTATTGACCAAGTAATGGAAATTGTAACGGGTAGTGCCGCCGACCTTGCCATTTCGGTTGTTGGTGAAGATTTAAAAATGATGCGACAAAAAGCTGATAGTATTGCTGTAATAGTCAAACAAACTGCTGGTGCTGATAATGTAAATATCGAACAAGAAGGGCCACAAGACCAATTAGCCATCAATATTAATCGAGAATCCGCCGCACGTTTTGGTATCAATGTAGCGGATATTCAGAATATGATTGAAGCGGCCATTGGCGGCAAGGCAATTTCAACGCTATATGATGGGACAAAACGCTATGATATTGTGGTTCGTTTTCTGCCCCAATATCGTAATTCCATTGATGCTATTAAAGAAATATTAGTGCCGTCTGCGAATGGAGCTTTAATCCCGATGAACCAATTAGCCGATATTAGTTTCATAGAAGGGCAAACGAATATTTATCGTTATGGTAGTAAAAGAATGGCAACCGTGCGGACAAATATAAAAGGACGTGACCAAGGGGGCTTTGTAAAAGAATTGCAAGCTAAAATTGATGCCAAAATACGTGTTCCAAAAGGATACGATATCATTTATGGCGGTCAATACGAAAATCTTGAACGAGCAGGAAAACAATTAGCATTTACCATTCCTCTTACTATTCTATTAGTATTTGTATTCTTGTTTATGCTTTTCAAAAACTTGCCAAATACTTTGGTAACAATGAGTTGTATTCTATTTGCGTTGGGCGGTGGAATTGTCGCTTTATTAATGCGAGGATACTATTTTAATGTATCAGCAGGGGTTGGCTTTGTGAGTATTTTTGGTATTTCTGTAATGGCGGGCGTTTTGTTAGTTTCGGGAATTAATCGGGAACAAGGACTTGGGGAAGGAGAATTGACCCAAAATGTATTAATTGCCTCAAAAGAACAATTAAGAGCCTTACTTTCTATCTTGGTAGTTGCCATTGTTGGACTTGTACCTGCGGCTATATCATCTGGTATTGGGTCGGATGTTCAACGCCCATTGGCAACTGTTATTATTGGAGGTTTAACCAGTACCCTAATTTTCGCTCCAATTCTTCTTCCACCACTTTATTTGTGGTTAGAAAAATCTAAGAAATCACAAAATTTGGCTGTAAATGAAGAGGTATAATTGAGAGATTTACGGTTCAAATACAAATTATTTGAGTTTAAACAAAAAATTGCGGAAATCATCCTTCAAAAAACGGTTTCCGTAATTTTTACAAGAATTAAATTAACATAAGTAATCACTACAAATTAAACTACGTTTTATTTATATTAAATACTTGATTATCAGTTTGTTATTTCCCGAATATCGAACATCGAAATACGAATAACTACTTAAAACAACTATTCAAGCAGCCTGTAATCACTTGGACTGATTCCTATTTGAGTTTTAAAAAACCTCGAAAAAACGCTAACTTCACTTTTGCCAACATTGTAAGCGATTTCCTTTACTGAAAGATTGGTTTGTTTAAGCATGACTTTGGCTTCAAGCAGAATCATTTCATTCACTAAGTCATTGGCAGATTTTCCAGTCGTAGATTTCACACATTTGTTTAGATGATTGGGAGAAATATTAAGTAATTCTGCATAATCTGAAACTTTATTTTTGAGTGTAATATTTTTGGACAAAGCCTTTTTAAATTCTTTCGTAATTTCTAAAGCAGCACTTATAGAATTATGCGATGACCGTTTTACAAATGGTTGTAATTCGGTAAACAGAGCCAATAGATACGTCTCAAAAACTTCTGTCCTACCTTTAACTCCTTTCTGATATTCAAATAACATCCTTTCAAGTAAGTTAATCACATGGTTTTTAGTATCGGCATTTATTTCCACCAAAGGAAAACTATTGTATTCCAAAAAAGGAAAATTAGTGTATATTTTTTTTAAAAGGGTATGTTCGGCTAATAACTGAATATCAAAATGACAATAATATCCTTGAACATCATTTCTAACAAACTTATGTGTCGTAATTTCGTGAGCAGGCACAAAAAAGAATGTATTTTCTCCAAATTCATAAGTCTCTAATCCAATACTTCTTGTGGTATAACCTTTGGTCAGAAAAATAAAATAATATACATTCATTCGTCTTGGCCGAAAATCAGTAGCCAAAGGGGAATCTATTAGCTTAAAAAAATCTTCTAACCTATTGATATGAAAATAATTATGTGCAAAAGACGTGAGTTGGTACAGCGATGTACCTTTAATAGCCTTTAGTTCTGTCTCAATTAGTTCTGCAACATCAAGTGATAGTATTTTCTCATTTTTCATATTGGAGTGCTGCTTATTTTTGACTGAATGAGCGTTACATTTAAACAGTTTCTATTTATATATCCAAAATTTATGCCTCTAAATCCTTCTTTTGAAAGAGTAAATTTAAACCAACAATAAACAAAAAAACTACTCCACACATAACGCCAACTGTCATAAAGGTAGCTTGAACTCCTCTTGAGAATTTCGTAATTGTTGAAACAAAAAAGGGGTTTAAGAATTGTCCTAAGAAAAATGCACTCGTCCAAAATCCCATTCCTCTTCCTCTGTATTTTACAGGAAACAAATTTAACGCCCATGCTACCAACACTGGTACTGTCATTCCACAACCTAATTGTTGTACCCAAGCAACCACGATGGCCGTTTGAACATCTTTCGCCGTTCCAATTCCGACGAGCCCTATGGTAAAAAATAAGAAAATTAATGCCATTTGTTGCCAAAATGGACGTTTTGATACCAATTTAAAAATCAAAGCACCTATTGGCACAGCGGTACTGGCAATAGCACTCATATTGCCCAATTCTACTTTGTCTTTAATGCCCATCGCATCCAATGCTAATGAAAAATGGATAGTATATACAAAATATAAAATTGAGAAGAATAAGGTAATCAAAAATGCCTGTAGTGCAGCTCGTGTTGGAAAACCATCTGAATTGGATTCTTCATCTATTGCACTGGTAATTTTGATAGTTGGTTCAAAAATAAAAACAAAAGACAATGCGGTAATGATGAAAGCTATACCATAAACTAAAAATGGGTAATTCCAGCCTAAATTTGCCAAGTTTCCGCTTAATGCTAATAAAAAACTTCCAGCAATTGAACCAAAAAATCCTTGAACCATTAACCACTTGGCACGGTCGTTTGGAGCAAAATAATCACCCAAAAGTGCATTTCCAATTACCAAAACAAAAGCCTCCCCTACCCCCAAAAGTAAACGACCTGTAATAACAGTATTGAATCCATCCAAGAAAAAAGGGAGTATTCCACCCAAACCATATAGGGTAATAAAGACTAAAAGTAATTTTCTTCTACCATATTTATCAATAAAATAACCTGCAAATGGAGCAATAATAGCGATACATAATCCTGGGGCAGTCAGAATCATAGGAACAAGTAAACCTTTATTTTCAACGTCACTAAAGTGTGCCATCAACGTTGGCAAAGCTGGCATAAGTGACACGATTGCCATCATCGGAAGCTGATTGATGAGGATGACAATAAATGCTTGCCAAAAACCTGCAACTTTACTCCCTACAAAAGTTCCTAACTGATTTGAATGAGTATTTTCCATAATATTGGTTTATAATGAGTGATTCTTCTCTTTTAAAATTTCAATAGTTTTCTTAAAATAGGTTTGATTTTAAATTAAGCATTTTTTAGAATTATTATACTATTTATTTGTATAAAGTTAAGATTGTAATTGTATTTTCATATTGACTATTACAGTCGTTTTGTTGACAATTTCAATCATTTATTGAAAATAATGCCAACCTACTGATAAATACAAAATGATAAATTGGATATTTTACAAAAAACAGACACACTTAGCACAAAAAAAATACTGTCATAAACAGTATTCTAAAATATAAGGTTGAGTAATACGATTAGAGTTTTTGAACAACTTTTTCGCATGATCGCACTGCCAAAGCAATACTGGTAAGTGTTGGGTTTGAAGCTGTTGGAATTGGAATGACACCATTGCCACCAACAAATAAATTATCAAAACCCCAAACCTGTGAGTAGGTATCACAAACAGATTCACCATCGTTTTCTGCTCCCATGCGGGTTGAGCCTTCATAATGTAGCGACGTACCCGCTGGCATGAGTGTTTGCTCTCCGTCTTTTATTTCCTTGCCAAATAAGTTCACTACATTTGACTGGAAAACTTTTGCAGCTTCTATTGTTGCTCGGTCATTATCGGTATAATGAAATTTGAAATTCATTTTTGGCATCCCAAAATAGTCTTTTTCTGTTTCAGAAAAAACAATCCTATCGTCAAAATTTGATTCCTTCAAACAGCCCCAACCTAAACCCACAATATGTTTGGGGCTTACTTCGGTGGTAGTTTTCATCGGAGATAAATCCATGTGCATAATTTGTCCATGAAAAGGGTGATTGGGAGCATCAAAAGGTACCCAAAATACCCCAACAGTAGGCTCAGTACGTATTTTAGGGTCATACATGACATTTGCTGAAACGGCATTCTCCATCCTTCTAATTTCATTTACTAAATCTTCTTTCAATTCTACAAATGTAAATACAAATGGGTGTTCGTTGAGGTAATGCCCCATAGCCTTGGGTCTTATTTCGGAAGCCCAAAGTAATTGTGGTGTTCGGAGTGCATCAGCGACTACAATTACGATATTGGCTTCAATTGTTTCTATATTTCCCGATGGTAAATGTTCTATCTGGACCCCAGAAATTGAGGATTGTTTTTTGATTAACTTCCGACAAATGGTTTCTGAACGAAGTTCAAAATTGGGATTTTTCAAAGTATCGCCCAAAATTAAATCTGAGGCAGTCCAATATTTATTTCCATGCTCGTCTGTTTTACAAGCCAAGGGCATTGGTTGAGCATGGCGATTGGCAGAATGATTTTCCCCAAGTGTTTTATTTAAAATTGTCAAAATGGCTTTTCCTTCGTTTGAGAGAGGAAAAGTCTTTTGAGAAACATGAAGGATTTTTTCAGCTTCCGTAAAAGCCTTATCCATTTCATTTTCTGAAATAAAAGAAATTTGTTCTCCTTTTCCTGGTCTTGGACAAGCACACGTCCAATGAATTCCCATTCCTCCAACATTCGTTGACATAGAGATGGCTGGCATTTCATTAACGCCCAAATCTTCTAAATTATCCGTTACCAAATGTGTACCTGCACGAGCCAAAATATCTGGAGTTAAGTCCCCACGGTGTACGGCTGCTGCACGTTCAGCTACTGAAATCATCGGATAAGGTGTCTTTTTTTGCCCTTGTGATAGAATTTGAGCTGTTTCGGCAACTTTAGGGTCTGAAATATTCTTTATATGTTGCCCAATTTTATCCGAAACTTTCGGCCCTGCATCGATCATTAAGATTTTTACATAAGGTTTTTGTTCAGAAATAATACGAGCATACGTTGCTCCCACAAGTCCCGAGCCAACAATAATTACATCGTATTTAGTTTGGAAAGTATGATTTTGACTTTGCATTTATGAATGATTTTTTCGTAAATAATTGATATTGAATCAGTTTGTGATTTTATCAAAGCGTCGAAATAATTTTTTTGAATAATTGATGTTGTTTTGCTACTTGGTCAAAAGCATCAAATTTATCGGTAAATGCTGAACCTTCGTATTCACTGGCAATATATCCGCTATAACCACTTTCATGGAAAGTCTTTAAAATGGTAGCATAGTCAATGGATGGTTCATCACCATTTTCATCAAAACCATAAAATTTCCCGTGAATATGAATAACCTGTGGCATCACTTCTTTCCACATTTCGATTGGCTGACGACCATTCATGCTAAATGCCATGTTCAAACGTCCAATTTGTGGTGGAGTTCCACCTAATGCAGAAACTCGCTCGAACAATTCCCCAAATTTTGAAGGCATTGGCACATTTTTTTGCCAAATTTCTTTGGTTATGGCAATCATTTCATCAGTAACGCCAACAGATTTAAAGCTCGTTAGAAGGGCATCTGGAATATTTCTCATGCAGGTACCCATATCTGGAATGAACCCTAAATAGGGCGAATCAATTTCTTGATATAGTTCACGCAAGGCAAGCACTGCGGGATGGTCAACCTGATATGGTGTGTGTAATTCCATACCTAATTTTACATTGGCTTTTTCGGCATAACTCACCAACTTTCGCATTACTTCTGGCTTGGCAGTCATTTGTACACGAATCATCGGGAAACCCAAACGTCGAGCAGCATCAAGTTGGGGCAGGATATAATCTACGGTTTCATCAATACTTAAAATACCATTTCGTCTAATTCCCACATCCACATTGGTATCTAAACATACAGGTTCAAATTCATATTTTTCCAACAAATGTCTTACTTCTGAAACTTGTTGTTCAGTTATGTACGGAAAACCCTTTAAGCTCTGAAAACCAATGATTTCTAAGCCTGAGCCTAAATCTAATTCTCGGGTTTTGGCAATGGTAGATTCCAGTGTATAGGCACCCGAATTCCATTCGTAGGCAAACGAAAACAAGGAAGTTGCTAATTTTATCATTTGTGATTTAGGGTTGTTACAATTTGGGGGATATTCAACTATTAGTAAGGAGCTTGGATTTAGAAGTTTGGTTGTATCAGTTAGTTATTTGTACTCCAAATGGAGATTAAAAACCATAATCGTCAATCAAGTCAATCTTAAATATTTTTGGGTATGTAATAGGAATAAATTATTTGACATTTGGTAGTGGCGTATAGCATACGCCAACATCGTCATAACATTGGCGTATGCTATACGCCGCTACCAAATGAACGGAATCAATATTATTAAATAATTTATTCTTGGTACTTACAAATAACTAACCAACTCACCTAAGTCCAAACACTACTTTATTGACAAATTAATACTTTTTCAACCTTACTACCAGCCAAAAGAGGCTTGCCCTCTGCTCCTACTAAAATGTAGGGAATATAGAGGTCGAGATTAAAAACGATTTCGTAGCTCTGCCCTACTTTCAGTGGTTTAGGATATTGAATGGTAGCTTTGTCAAGAATAAACAGAAACTCTTTATCCAAGTTGGGCAACTGTTGATAAGTATAGCTGACGTTATTAGCTACTACCTTTATCAAATTATTGTCAATCATTTCTCCATCAATTTTCAGACTAAAATCCATACATGAAAGAGGTAAGGTTCGATACCAGTGCGATTGAAATTGTAACTCAAAACCCAATTCATTGGTTTTTAGAGCATTTTCTGTTAAAATATATTTGTCTAATGGACCCATTTTTGATTGAGGGATTTACAATTTTGGACGCTACAATTTTATAACTTTCTCACTCTGCCGAATAGAAGGAAACGGCATATAGGAAACCCGCAAATTTAATAGTAAATGTAATTTGTGTTCTCCTGTTGTTAAACCGCCTTTTTTACGAACTTGCACGTGAGCAATTTCACCCATTTCCCAGCGAGCTTCTGGCTCTATTTCCATTTGAGCCATTGTGTAGTTTTTATCTTGGACAGTTAATGAAACATTTTCTTGCTGAATCTTTTCGCCGTCAATGGTCACAATGATTTCTTCAACCATCGAAAGCCCCAATCCTCGATAATAAGGCAATCTTGCTCCAAATTGGAAACCTGTATTTTGTCCGTTTTCGACGATGTTCTGTACATCGTCTTCGACTATCATATATTTTTCAAACATCTTTTTTAGTTATAAATGATTTAAGGAAGATAAATAAAGTGACGATTTAAGGATTCTTAAATCTTTTGTTCTGTTGCTTAGTGAATTTGTCGTAAGCACACATCGTTCATTACTCATCACTAAATAAGTCTTTTAAACATTTCTTGTTGTCGTCTTACCTGTTCTACACTATCTACTTCAAATACATCTTGAATATGACGATTCCCCTCATACTCGCTTGATAAGTAACCATCGAATCCTCCCTTTTTCAAAACCTCAATAATTTCTTTATATGGAATACTATACTCTGTATAATCGTCCTGCATATCATAAAATTTTGCATGGATATGAAAAATCTTGTCCATGAAGGGCAACAAACTGTTGGGGTTGTTGTATATATTATGCCTTGTCAATTCGGCAACGGCATTATCTATGGGACGTTGTGACATTTGACGAACTTCGGCGATAATATATTCTGCCATCACCGCTTTTTCATGTTGCTGACAAACGAATTCCACAATCTTTTCATCAGCTCCTTGTCTAATCATACGGTCGGTCATTACTTTTGCCAAGCGTTTAGTAAACATCCCCATATCAGGAATAAAACCTAAATATTTTGAACCTGTTTTTTCCATAACTTCGTGGTGACGAGTCATCCAAGCAGAATTAATATGCCAAGGTGAATGAATTTCGATACCCAACTTCACGTTGTATTCTTCAGCAATTGGAGCAGCCCGCTCCATAATTTCAGGTGACGTGCTTACAATTATACGAATCACTTTAAAACCCAAACGATTCGCAAATTTTATATCTCTAACCAGTGATTCTACTTGCTCATCCTCAGTCATAATTTTGTTTTTGAAACGCTTTGTATCCAAAAACATATCATGACACACTGGCGTTGTCCCGTATTTATCCATCCATCCAAACCACTGGTCAACAAAGGCATCGGTAAGTTTTGGGAAACCCACAATACTTTGTTCACCAATCATTTCTATTCCTGTTGCTCCCGTCTTGGCAGCAGCGGCAATGCACTCTTCAAGATTCATTTTTCTTAAAAAGAACTCTTCCTGATAGCTATAAAGACTTACTCCCCTTTTTATTTTATTATTCATGTTGAATAAAATTTAATGGTAAATGGTGATACAAAATTTATCTGTTTCTTTTTAACTCTACTTAAACAGTTTCTAAAACATTGGGTGAGGGTTGATACATTCAGTTGGGAATTGTTGAAGTACATCCCAGTGTTCAACAATTTTACCATTTTCTAACCTGAATATATCTACAACCACAGCACCCAATGAATCAGCAGACATACGTCCATGCAAGTGAATCATCGCCAGGTCACCATCAACTAAAATTCTTTTTATGTCAAAAATTGAATCAGGATTTAAGAATTTGGGTTCAAGAAATGTAATGGCTGCCGCTCTCCCGTCAGGAATATTAGGATTGTGCTGAATGTATTCTTCAACTACATATTCCATAAATGCTTTTCGGGCATTTTTCTGACGATAGAAAATGTCAACAAATTCCTCAACAATTTGGCGGTTTGAGATACGATTCATAAAATTCTGCTTTGTAAAGAAGTTATATTTTATTGAATAATTATAACATTATATAGTACAAAGTTAATTTTATAAATATTAAAAATGTTAGCTAAATCAGTCCGTGTGTTGATAATTTCAATCAATTTTATGAATGAACAATGACCAGCTTCAAGAGGGGTGATTTGGGAAGGAAATATTTTGAAATGGAGGTACTTCTTTTGATTGAAAATGTTACCCCTTTCAAGAGAAAGATATAATCTTTTTATTGAAAGGGGTAACAAACTATTTCTTTCCTTTGATTTTTAAAATATTGAAAGGAATACAAACATTTGGTTTACAACAATCTCCCACAATCACAATCACTGGACAACAGCCTTCTGCTGGACAATTTCCATTGCTCGCAAGATAAGTGTATGTTCCTGATGTTGAGATACTAATGGTATTGCCTGTTTGAACAAATACCGTGGTTGCTCCCACCGTCTTGAACCATTGTACATTCTGGAAGGTCGCAGGGATAGTCACTTGTACTTGTTCACCTTGACAAATGTTAAGAGGTACTGAAATACACGCTCTTCCCAAATCATCTTCGTTTTCATTGTTATTTCCTGGCGTTGAGTCAATGTCCTTCTCATTCATCTTGCTGATTTCAGCTTTATTGAACATCACACCCTGAGCCATTACTTTTACCGAAATCGTCAATATTGCTGAGTCTCCTGGTACTAAAGTTCCCAAATTCCAAACATTTGTACTTGGGCTATAAACACCCGTTCCTCGAACGACATTGAAACTTTGATACTGTAATCCCGATGGAAGGGTATCGCTTACTTCTACACCCGTGGCAGTTCCTTCGCCTTCGTTCTTCACCACGATGGTATAATTAATCACTTCGTTCAATTGAGGAAGTTTGTTATTCACTTTCTTCTTCAAACTCAGGTCATATTTCTTAGTACAATCTGAATGAGTGACGTCGAATGTTTCGCTACAAGTACCGTTGGCATTGCTCAAGGTGAAATGATAAATTCCTAAAGCTGTCATACCTGTTACCATACCGCTTTGGTTGATAATTGCATTACTTGGATTTCCACTCATAACGCTCCATACTTGCCCCGCTTTTGGAGCTGGTAATTGAACATTATCAATACAAGTTGAGAATACCGTTTGAGGTGATTGTACACAGATATTAGATACCCCTGCATCGACGGTCAAGATGTCTTTCTTGGTTGGGTCAGTCGGATTGATTACATAATCTCCCGAGAAGCCCGTTGTTTTATCCACATCAGAGTCTTTAGCATCATCTGTTCCTGCATTTGGATTGCGTGAGATTTCACAACCTGCTGGGAATGTAGTGCTTACAATTTTGATTTTGTACGTGCCTGCATCCAAGTTCGTGAACAAATAATGTCCCGTTGCATCGGTCGTATCTTTATTAAAGAGCGTTCCGTTTTTGTATAATTCTACAATCACGTTGGCAACTCCACCTGCATTAGCCGTTGTTTCATCTTGAATACCGTTGTTATTGGCATCTTTCCAAACAAAATCTCCAAGGCTACCTTTTGGTATAATACAAGTTGGCACTAAAATTTGAACGGTATCTGTACAAATTTGTCCACCACTGGTGACTGAATATATGAATTTATAGATTCCAGATACAGTCATTCCTGATATAGCATTGGTATTAATGGTCGTAGTTGCTGGATTTCCAGTTTGAGCTGTCCATATACCTCCTGATGTTATTGGGGCAAGAGTCGCTGAACTTGGAGCTATTCCCGCTACTGAACAAATTAGGGTTTGGTCAACTCCTGCATTGGGTTTCACACAACCCGAACAAGGACTTACAGTTACTGATACCGTGTCTCTACAACCATTCAAACTGTATTCAAATTGATACGTTCCTACTACACTCATACCACTTACAGCATTGGCAGTGATGCTTGCCGTTGCTGGACTTGTTCCGATTTGTAACCACATTCCACCTGTTGGATTGGGTGTTAAAGTAGTGGTGGTTGTCAGGGTATTTGTTCCTGCATTAGCACAAACTAAAGCTTGGTCTGTGCCTGCGTTTGGTTTGGCGTTTACCGTTACCACTACATTGGCGGTGTCTTTACAACCCAAAGCATTTTGTGCTACTAAAACATAAGTCGTAGTTGCTGTTGGTTTTACGGCTGTTGGTGTGCTTACTGATGCACCACCTACCGTGGCTACCGTCCAAACTGGACTTAGATACGTTGCGTAACTGGTAATTTTTGATGTTAAATCTACACTTCCGCCTGCACAAATAGTCGCTGTTCCATCGGTAATGACTGGTTTGGTATTGACAGTTACTTGTGCTGTATCGGTACAAGTAACTCCACCACCTGTTACAGAGTAAATAAATTTGTACGTTCCTGCGGTGCTTAATCCTGTGATATTGCCATTATTATCAATATTGGCTGTGGCAGGATTTCCTGTTTGTGCTGACCATGTTCCACCCGTTGTTACTGCTGTTAATTTAGCAGTTGTGATAGGTTGACATATCGCTGCTGCATCTGCTCCTGCGTTGGGTTTTACACATCCTGTACAAGGTTGAACATTTATTACTACGGTGTCTTTACAACCATTCAAACTGTATTCAAATTGGTAAGTTCCTGCTACACTCATACCACTTACAGCATTGGCTGTGATGCTTGCCGTTGCTGGACTTGTTCCGATTTGTAACCACATTCCACCTGTTGGATTAGGTGTTAAAGTAGTGCTTGTTGTCAGGGTATTTGTTCCTGCATTGGCACAAGCTAAAGTTTGGTCAGTACCTGCGTTGGGTTTGGCATTGACTGTTACAACCACATTAGCGGTGTCTTTACAACCCAAAGCATTTTGGGCTACTAATACATACGTTGTCGTTGCTGTTGGCTTTACGGCTGTTGGCGTGCTTACTGATACACCACCTGCCGTGGCTTCCGTCCAAACTGGACTTAAATACGTTACGTAACTGGTGATTTTTGTTGTTAAATCTACACTTTCACCTGCACAAATAGTCGCTGTTCCATCGGTAATCACTGGTTTGGCATTGACAGTTACCACTACATTGGCGGTGTCCTTACAACCCAAAGCATTTTGGGCTACTAAAACATACGTCGTTGTTGCTCTTGGTTTAACGGCTGTTGGCGTGCTTACTGATACACCACCTGCTGTGACTTCCGTCCAAACTGGACTTAAATACGTTACGTAACTGGTAATTTTTGTTGTTAAATCTACACTTTCACCTGCACAAATGGTCGCTGTTCCATCGGTAATCACTGGTTTGGCATCGACAGTTACCACTACATTGGCGGTGTCCTTACAACCCAAAGCATTTTGGGCTACTAAAACATAAGTCGTAGTTGCTGTTGGTTTTACGGCTGTTGGTGTACTAACTGCTGTACCTCCTGCCGTGGCTACCGTCCAAACGGGACTTAAATACGTTGCATAACTGGTGATTTTTGTTGTTAAATCTACGCTTTCACCTGCACAAATAGTCGCTGTTCCATCGGTAATCACTGGTTTGGCATTGACAGTTACTACTACATTGGCGGTGTCTTTACAACCCAAAGCATTTTGGGCTACTAAAACATAAGTCGTAGTTGCTGTTGGTTTAACGGCGGTTGGCGTGCTTACTGATGCACCACCTGCTGTGACTTCCGTCCAAACTGGACTTAAATACGTTACGTAACTGGTAATTTTTGTTGTTAGATCTACACTTTCACCTGCACAAATAGTCGCTGTTCCATCGGAAATCACTGGTTTGGCATTGACAGTTACCACTACATTAGCGGTGTCTTTACAACCCAAAGCATTTTGGGCTACTAAAACATAAGTCGTAGTTGCTGTTGGTTTAACGGCGGTTGGCGTGGCTACTGATGTACCAACTGTCGTAGCTTCCGTCCAAACGGGACTTAAATACGTTGCGTAACTGGTAATTTTTGTTATTAAATCTACACTTTCACCTGCACAAATAGTCGCTGTTCCATCGGTAATCACTGGTTTGGCATTGACAGTTACCACTACATTAGCGGTGTCTTTACAACCCAAAGCATTTTGGGCTACTAAAACATAAGTCGTAGTTGCTGTTGGTTTAACGGCGGTTGGCGTGGCTACTGATGTACCAACTGTCGTAGCTTCCGTCCAAACGGGACTTAAATACGTTGCGTAACTGGTAATTTTTGTTATTAAATCTACACTTTCACCTGCACAAATGGTCGCTAAACCATCCGCAATTATTGGCTTGGCATTCACCATTACTTGTGCCGTATCTGTACAAGTAATTCCATCGCTTGTTACGGAGTAAATAAATTTGTACGTTCCTGCGGTGCTTAATCCTGTGATATTGCCATTTACATCAATATTGGCAGTGGGTGGATTTACTGATTGTCCTGACCATGTTCCACCCGTTGTTACCGCTGTTAATTTAGCAGTTGTGATAGGTTGGCATACGGTTGCATCTGTTCCTGCATTGGGTTGCACACATCCTGTACAAGGTTGAACATTTACTACTATGGTGTCTTTACAACCATTCAAACTGTATTCAAATTGGTAAGTTCCTGCAACACTCATTGCTGAAACGGCATTGCCTGTGATGCTTGTTGTTGCTGGACTTGTTCCGATTTGTAACCACATTCCACCTGTTGGATTGGGTGTTAAAGTAGTGCTTGTTGTCAGGGTATTTGTTCCTGCATTGGTACAAGCTAAACTTTGGTCTGTGCCTGCGTTTGGTTTGGCATTTACCGTTATCACTACATTAGCGGTGTCTTTACAACCCAAAGCATTTTGGGCTACTAAAACATAAGTCGTAGTTGCTGTTGGTTTAACGGCGGTTGGCGTGGCTACTGATGTACCAACTGCCGTAGTTGTAGCTAAGGCACTTACAACCGCTTGTGCAGTCGCCGTGGCTACTGATGTACCACCTGCCGTGACTTCCGTCCAAACGGGACTTAAATACGTTACGTAACTGGTGATTTTTGTTGTTAAATCTACACTTTCACCTGCACAAATAGTCGCTGTTCCATCGGTAATCACTGGTTTGGCATCGACAGTTACCACTACATTGGCGGTGTCCTTACAACCCAAAGCATTTTGGGCTACTAAAACATAAGTCGTAGTTGCTGTTGGTTTAACGGCGGTTGGCGTGGCTACTGATGTACCAACTGCCGTAGCTTCCGTCCAAACGGGACTTAAATACGTTGCGTAACTGGTGATTTTTGTTGTTAAATCTATGCTTCCACCTGCACAAATAGTCGCTGTTCCATCTGAAATGATTGGTTTAGCATTCACCATTACTTGTGCCGTATCTGTACAAGTAATTCCACCGCTTGTTACGGAGTAAATAAATTTGTACGTTCCTGCGGTGCTTAATCCTGTGATATTGCCATTTACATCAATATTGGCAGTGGGTGGATTTACTGATTGTCCTGACCATGTTCCACCCGTTGTTACTATTTGTTCCTGCATTGGTACAAGCTAAACTTTGGTCTGTGCCTGCGTTTGGTTTGGCATTTACCGTTATCACTACATTAGCGGTGTCTTTACAACCCAAAGCATTTTGGGCTACTAAAACATAAGTTGTAGTTGCTGTTGGTTTAACGGCGGTTGGCGTGGCTACTGATGTACCAACTGCCGTAGCTTCCGTCCAAACGGGACTTAAATACGTTACGTAACTGGTGATTTTTGAAGTCAAATCTACACTTTCACCTGCACAAATGGTCGCTGTTCCATCGGTAATCACTGGTTTGGCATTGACAGTTACCACTACATTAGCGGTGTCTTTACAACCCAAAGCATTTTGGGCTACTAAAACATAAGTCGTAGTTGCTGTTGGTTTAACGGCGGTTGGCGTGGCTACTGATGTACCAACTGTCGTAGCTTCCGTCCAAACGGGACTTAAATACGTTGCGTAACTGGTGATTTTTGTTGTTAAATCTATGCTTCCACCTGCACAAATAGTCGCTGTTCCATCTGAAATGATTGGTTTAGCATTCACCATTACTTGTGCCGTATCTGTACAAGTAATTCCACCGCTTGTTACGGAGTAAATAAATTTGTACGTTCCTGCGGTGCTTAATCCTGAGATATTGCCATTGTTGTCAATAGTGGCAGTGGCAGGATTTCCTGTTTGTGCCGACCATGTTCCACCCGTTGTTACCGCTGTTAATTTAGCAGTTGTGATAGGTTGACATACCGCTGCTGCATCTGCTCCTGCATTTGGTTTTACACATACGGCACAAAGTTGAACGCTTACCGCTACGGTGTCTTTACAACCATTCAAACTGTATTCAAATTGGTAAGTTCCTGCAACACTCATTGCTGAAACGGCATTGGCTACGATGCTTGCCGTTGCTGGACTTGTTCCGATTTGTAACCACGTTCCTCCCGTTGGATTGGGGGTTAAGGTTGTGGTGGTTGTCAAGGTATTTGTTGTTGCATTGGCACAAACTAAACTTTGGTCTGTACCTGCGTTTGGTTTGGCATTGACAGTTATCACTACATTGGCGGTGTCTTTACAACCCAAAGCGTTTTGGGCTACTAAAACATAAGTCGTTGTAACTGTTGGTTTAACGGCTGTTGGCGTGGCTACTGATGTACCACCTGCCGTAGCAACCGTCCAAACAGGACTTAGATACGTTGCGTAACTGGTGATTTTTGAAGTCAAATCTACACTTTCACCTGCACAAATGGTCGCTGTTCCATCTGGAATATTATGGGTTGGGTCTGGACAATTTGCTGCAGATACGTATTCATACGCACCTAAATCAATAATGTTTATATTTGTCCTTATTCCAAAATTAAGGTCTTTGATATAAACCTTATCCACTTCATTGCGAGCAATACCTGCATCAATAACTTGGGCAGAAGGACTCAAATGAAGGTTTTCAGAGGAAATATTTACAAAACCTGGGTCATTTTGTGAGTTATTGATGGTATTTATATGATTTGTACTACCAATGAAAGGTGCATATACGCTGTTTACATAATCCCATTTGCCTGAAAACCCGTTCATATAACCTCCTGAGATCCAATTATTATTGTAGTTATAAGTGGCAGAACCATCGGATGTGACCAAATAAAAATCTGTTTTTGCAGCTCCTACTGTTTCAGTTTTGTTAAGGATAATATTGTTTTGAGCATCCAACGTTTCTGTCATAACTGTTGAACCAGTATTTTCACTTGTCGGAAATAGAAATAGTGACATTCTATATTTGGCATTAATATTTCCTGTTTGGTCTGAGGTATTTACAAAAGTATTATTCCAAAAGTGTAAAGTTCCTTGTCGGTAAAGGGCATAGTTTTGATGGTCTCCACTATAATGAAAAGGCGTACTTGGTCCTGTTGGCGGATTTATAAAAATATTTCCATACACATAGGCATCGTGATAATTAGGTTCGTGAATCATTATACTTGAAGATGCTTCTGCTTCAACTAAATCTAAAATATGAGCTTGGTCTGTGGCATCAAACCAATTATAAC
>JAAFIU010000024.1 GCA_013298805.1 Cytophagales bacterium
TTTTGCGATGGCAAACCCAACACCTGAGATTTCTTACGAAGATGCGGTAGCTGCTCGTGAAGATATTATCATGGCTACGGGACGTTCTGATTATCCCAACCAAGTAAATAACGTTTTAGGATTTCCGTATATTTTCAGAGGAGCGTTAGATGTTCGTGCCACTGAAATTGATGAAAATATGAAAATGGCGGCAGCTAAAGCATTAGCGGCATTAGCTAAAAAGCCCGTTCCTGATATTGTGAATTTGGCTTATAATGAGAAAAACCTCACTTTCGGCAGAACCTACATTATTCCAAAACCAGTTGACCCACGCCTTATTACAACGGTTGCCCCTGCGGTAGCTCGTGCGGCAATGGAATCTGGCATTGCTCAAAATCCAATTACTGATTGGGATGCTTATGAATTAGAATTAAGCAAACGTTTAGGTCTTGACAATCAATTGATGAAATACATCGTCAATCGTGCAAAACGTTCTCCAAAACGGGTTGTCTTTGCCGATGCCGAAAATTTAAAGGTATTAAAAGCCGTTCAACAATCAAAAGACGAAAGAATTTGTATTCCGATTTTATTGGGCGATGCCGAAAAAATTAATAGTATTATTGAAACAAACAGTCTTGATTTAGCTGATGTTGAAATCATTGATACTCGTTCGCCAGAAACAGTTGAACGTTTAAAACACTACGGAGATTTGTTTTTTGAGAAAAGAAAACGCCGTGGATACAATAAATACGAAGCTCATAAGCAAATGCAAGTGAGAAGCTATTTTGCCTCAATGATGGTCGAAACTGGCGATGCTGACTGTGTAATTTCGGGTTTAACTCGTAATTATCCCGATGCTATCCGTCCTGCTTTACAAATTATTGGTCGTGAAGATGGCGTGAAAAAAGTATCAGGAATGTATATTCTTTTGACCAAAAAAGGTCCTGTATTTTTCTCAGATACAACCGTAAATTTCAACCCAAGCGTTGAAGATATTGTAGAAATTACCGAATTGACGGCAAAAGCAGTTGAGCAGTTTAACTTAAAGCCAAGAATTGCTCTTTTGACCTATTCTAACTTTGGTACTGCTGATGGTGATGATGCCGTAAAAATGCGTGAAGCAACGGCAATTTTGCAGAAAAAACATCCAGAAATGATTGTGGAAGGTGAAATGCAAGCACACTTAGCCTTTGATAATGAGTTAATTAAAGAAAATTATCCATTCTCTAAATTGGCAGAAGAAGGAGCAAATACGCTTATCTTCCCGAATCTTTCGGCAGCAAATATTGCCTATAATTTATTGAAAGAAACTTCTGATATTGAGTATATTGGACCAATTTTATTGGGACTTCGTAAGCCTGTACACGTATTACAGTTGGGTTCGTCGGTACGTGAAATTGTGAATATGGTGGCAATTGCCGTTGTGGAAGCACAGGGGAAATAGATTATAGTAAGCGAATAGCGATTTGCGAAAAGCGAATCCACTAACAAATCACTATTCGCTTACTATTGTTTAAAATACTTGAATATGTCTGATATTTTGTAAAACAATATTCTATGATTAGTAGTCTGACTATCGTCTGACCGAGGTTAAAATTCGGTCAGACGATAGTCAGACCGCTAATAAGTTCGATTTTTTTTTCGATGTTCGACCCCGAACATCGAATCCCGAATATCTATTGTAGCAATTCATCAATTGCCATTGCTACTTTTTCAAAATTAAATCTTTCTAAAACTTCTTGCATCATATTGGTAATCTGAGGGTTACATAAATTACCAATGCTTCCTTCATGCGTATGATTTAAGTTTCTATTTGGTGAATACGTTCCGCCATTAATTTCATTTCCGATAATTTTGTAGGCTTCACGGAATGGAACACCTTGTAAAACTAATTCATTTACTCGCTCAACTGAAAACAACAAATCGTACTTCGGGTCGTCCAAAATTCCATCTTTCACTTGAATATTTGAAAGCATGAAATAGGTCATGTCTAAACAATTTAAAATTTCGTCAAAAGCGGGCATTAAAACTTCCTTCAAAATCTGCATTTCACGGTGATAACCCGAAGGAAGATTTCCCATAACCAATTGAATTTCATTGGGTAAGCCTTTCATTCGGTTGGTTTTTCCTCTCAATAATTCTGCCACATCTGGATTCTTTTTGTGGGGCATAATTGAACTTCCCGTGGTCATTTCATCGGGTAATTTGATGAAACCAAAATTCTGAGAATTATACAAACAAATGTCCATCGCCAAACGAGAAAGCGTTGACGCAACTTGTGCAATGGCAGTGGTGGCAAACAATTCTGTCTTCCCTCGTGACATCTGAGCGTACACAACGTTATAGTGAAGCTCCTGAAAACCAAGCAATTCTGTCGTCATGGTGCGGTTCAAAGGAAATGAAGAACCATAACCCGCACCCGAACCTAATGGGTTTTTATTGGCAATTTTGTATGCCGTTTGAAGCATTTCAGTATCGTCAACTAAAGCCTCGGCATAAGCCCCAAACCACAAACCAAAACTTGATGGCATGGCAATTTGGAGGTGGGTATAACCTGGAAGAAGTACATCTTTGAATTTATCGCTCAGAGAAATCAATAATTCAAACAAACGGTTCGTTGCTTCAGTAACTTCTTGCAAACGTGAACGAGTGAAGAGTTTTAAATCCACCAAAACTTGGTCATTGCGTGAACGTCCCGAGTGGATTTTCTTGCCTGCTTCACCTAATTTTCGAGTCAAAAGAAGTTCTACTTGCGAGTGAACGTCTTCAATTCCTTCTTCAATCTCAAAATTTCCCGATTGAATTTCTTGATAAATATGTCTTAATTCTTGCTGAATTTCAGCCAATTCGGATTCTTCTAAAAGTCCAATGCTCGCCAACATACGAGTATGTGCCAACGACCCCAATACATCAAAAGGGGCGAGAAGTACATCAAATTCGGGGTCACGCCCAACGGTGAATTTTTCAATTTTTTCGTTTACCGAAACGTTATCTTTTTGCCAGAGCTTGCTCAATTTTTTCTTATTTTAAAATTAACTAATAATCTACAAAATCACCTTTCCCAACATCTTAATATACAAATCAATACCTTCTTCAATTTCAGAAAGATAAATAAATTCATCAGCCGTATGTGAACGTTCTGAATGTCCAGGACCCATTTTTAGGGATTGACAATCCAAAACTGCTTGGTCGGAAGTAGTTGGTGAGCCATACGTTTTTCTCCCCATTTCAATACCTGCCTGTACAATTGGATGTTCTATCGGGATTGCTGACGGTTTCAAGCGAATAGAACGGGCATCTGCCTCGGAATCAATATTTTGACGAATGGTTTCTAACGTTTCTTCCAAAGTATATTGCTCTGTAACTCGGCAGTCAATCGTGAAATTACAAGTGTCAGGCACAACATTATGTTGTTTTCCTGCATTGATAATTGTCACCGACATTTTCATTTTCCCCAATACGGGCGAAACCTTCGGGAACTCATAATTTTGAATCCAATTAATGTCTTTGATAGCTTTATAAATGGCATTTTCACCTTCTTCACGGGCGGCGTGACCTGCTACACCGTGAGCAGTACAATCAACCACCATTAAACCTTTTTCGGCAATTGCCAAGTGCATTTCGGTTGGTTCGCCCACGATAGCAAAGGAAATTTCGGGCAAATCATTTTCTTTCAACAATAATTCTAAACCGTTTTTTCCAGAAATTTCTTCCTCTGCCGAAGCCACAAATAATACATTGAATTTCAAATCGCTACGATTATAAAAATAATAAAAAGTAGCCAATAAACTTACCAAACAGCCGCCAGCATCGTTGCTGCCTAAACCGAACAATTTCCCATCTTTTACCAATGGTTCAAAAGGATTCAATGTCCAAGAAGGATTGGGTTTTACGGTATCGTGGTGGGAGTTTAATAAAACCGTTGGAAGTTCGGGATTGAAGTGTTTATTTCTTGCCCAAAGGTTATTGATTTTTCTGCGGAAGGGAATATTTCGTTCTCTGAAAAACTCTTCGAGAATATCGCCTGTAAGATTTTCTTCACGACTAAAAGACTGTGTAGCAATGAGTTGCTTTAAAAGAACAATTGCATCCTGCGTGATTTGTTGTTGTAAGGTCATGTTTAAATTATGAATTATGAACGGTTCGCCGTAGCGATTATGAGTTATGAATTAGAAAAGTTCCTGATATAACTCATAATTCATAACTTATAATTCATAGCTAACTTCTCAATATCTTCTTTCTTTGCCAAAGTATTAATCCATTCTTCTGGGATTTGCTCAAAACCGTAAAAAAGTCCTGCCATTCCACCTGTTACAGACCCAATTGTATCGGCATCATCGCCTAAATTTACGGCTTTCAAAACGGCATCTTTAAAATTATCTGTCGTCAGAAATGCCCATAAACTGGCTTCGAGCGTGTGGAGAATATAACCCGAAGAATAAATATCCTCTTGTGGAATCCTTGAAATATCATCGAACAAAATTCGGTTATAAAGTTCTATTTCAGAAGTTTTAATATTAATTAAATGTAAATAATCTCTTACGATGTTCTGAGTCTCAGCATAAGCATCACACTTATCTTTTTCTTTCAGTAGATTAATGACAAATTCGACGGCAAAAAAACACCCAATAATTGAACGAATATGAGCATGAGTAACGGAAGAAACTTCTTTTACTATCCTAAAACGTTCGTCAATTGGTTTATTTTGAAGATAAATAGCTAAGGGTAAAATTCGCATTAATGAGCCATTTCCGTTGGAATAATCATCACATTCGCCCGACTCCAAAGCTGATACACCTTTTGCGAGTTTGTCCATGGCATTACGAGTGGCAACGCCCATGTCAAAAATTTCCCCGTGTGGAGTCCATTGATTATATTGATACCAATGACAAAAGCGATTGGCTAATTTCTGAATATCGTAACCTTCAATCAATTGTTCAACCAAAAGCATTGACATCGCCGTATCGTCCGACCAAGTACCTGCGGGCTGATGATGCGTACCATACGCACGCATACTGATAACAGGGTTTGCCTGCAAGTGTTTACGACTCATAAACTCAACTGGCACGCCCAATGCGTCGCCGATTGCTATGCCGAAAAGGAGTCCTTTGGTGTGCATTTTGGGGAGTGGTTATTTCTCTTTATTGTTTAAAAAAATCTTCCTCAATCTCTACAAGTTTGTTATATCTAAAATCTACCAAAGTTCCCTTTCTGGTTTTTAGAATACCTTTTATATTTGTTACTTTATCTGACTTCAAATTAATTATTTCAATTCCAATATTTATCTTATTACCAACTGCAAAATAAGTATCGTAAATGACATATTTAAAGTTTTGCATTTACAAATTCGAGAGAGTTCATGTCCATTGCTTCATTTTGAACACCACCCCCTCGTAAATAATATGAATATTTGAAATTAGTCCAACTACTTTCTAATTTGTTTGGATATTCAAATTCTACCTTATCTTTTGTTCCGAACCTATAAATAATATACTTATTTTCCTTGTCTTTATTCACTGTTAGCACCTTCCCATTTTGCGTATTAAATGAAAAAATGACAGTTTCGTTTGATAATATATATTTTTGACCATTTACTGAATAATTTATTATCAATAAAAATATCAAAGTGGCTTTTCGCAGAAAGGATGATAACATCTAATTATTGGTTATTTTGATATTTAATTTTTCATTGAAAAACAAAAATAAATAAAATGCTTAGATTTGCAGTAGAAAACAATACAATTATGACAACAGCAAGAGCATATTTTGAAATTTATAAATCTTTGCCCGTTTCAGTAAAGAGTAAGGTTTTTTCTATGATTATTAAAGACGAAAGCCCTTTGTTATCTGAAATAGAAAATAGCCTTATCGAAGTTCAGCAAATGAAGAAAGGCTTGAAACCTAAGAGAAACGTTAAAGATTTAATCGCCAGTCTTCGTAATGAATAATGTAATCTACTCAGATGCTTTTGAATCAAAATTGAAACGTTTTGCTAAGAAATTTCCTTCAATTTTAGATGAAATAGAAGAATTAGCGGAAAAGTTAGAAGAAGATGCCCATTTTGGGACTTCTCTTGGTTCAGGGCTTTACAAAATTCGTTTATCTGTTGAAAGCAAAGGCGGTGGTAAAAGTGGAGGATTTAGAGTAATTACCTACATTGTTTATCAAGAACCCGAGTCAAGTGATGTTTATCTTCTTACTTTGTACGATAAATCAGAGGATAGTTCGTTCAAAAAAGAATCATTAATAAAACTTGTCAAAAAGATAATTACATAATCTTAGTTCCAGCCGTTCCTTCATTTACCGCTAATATCACTTCTGCCGCATGGCAAATCGTTACTTGCAAAACCCCTTCTGAAATCGCTTTAAAAGCATTATCCAACTTCGGAATCATCCCTGTATGAATGGCTCCGTCGGTTTTTAATTGCTCGTAATAAGGTTTTTGTAGTTCTGGAATAACAGAATTATCATCGTCCACGTCGGTCAAAACGCCTTTTTTCTCGAAGCAATAAACCAGATTTACCTCATAATCTTTTGCCATTGCCACGGCTATGGCTTGGGCTTGGGTATCGGCATTGGTATTGAGCATATTTCCTTCTTTATCGAAGGTCAAAGGGGCAAAAATTGGCACTAAGTTTTGCTTTAAAAGACTGTCAATGAAAACGTTATCTACTTTTTCAATATCGCCCACAAAACCGTAATCAATCTCTTTTACAGGACGCTTTTTAGAAAGAATAACGCCTGCATCTGCACCTGTGAGTCCGATGGCATTTACACCTCTGCTTTGTAATTGGGCAACTAAAGTTTTATTGACCAACCCACCGTAAACCATCGTTACAACGTCCAACATGGCTTTGTCAGTAATTCTTCTACCGTCTACCATGACGGTTTCAACGTCTAATTTTACGGCAACTTGCGTAGCAATTTTTCCTCCGCCGTGAACCAAAATTTTCGGTGAAGGTATTTGAGCGAAATCATTGAGAAAATTTTCCCTTAAAGTAGGATTATCAACAACGTTTCCGCCAATTTTTATAATGGTTAATTTCATGACTGCGATTTATTGGCACGCAGATAACGCAGAAACCTTCGGTAACGCAGATTTTCGCAGATAAATAGTAATCCCTAATTATTCTAAAATTAAAGAATTATAAAAAAACTTTTAAATCTGCGTTGCGAAGCATCTGCGTCATCTGTGTGCCATAAGTCCCTAAAATAAATACGGACTTTCTTCTCTGATAATTTTTAATAAAATCTGCTTTAAAACCACTTGGGCAGCCCAAACACGGTTTCCTGCTTGTTGGATAACTACCGAATTTGGAGAGTCTAAAACGGCATCATCAACTACAATATTTCTACGAACTGGCAAGCAGTGCATGAATTTAGCATTGTTGGTTAATGCCATTTTCTCCGTCGTAATTTTCCAAGATGGGTCTTGACTCAAAATTTTACCGTAGTCATTGTACGACGACCAGTTTTTGGCATAAATAAAATCTGCATCTTTAAATGCTTCTTCTTGATTATGAGTCACCTTGGCGTTTCCTGCAAATTCTGGAGCGAGTTCGTAGCCTTCTGGATGAGTAATGACAAAATCCACGTCAGCGGCGTTCATCCATTCTGCAAATGAGTTTGGAACGGCTTGTGGAAGTGCTTTTACGTGCGGAGCCCACGAAAGTACAACTTTCGGACGGGGCTTGGTTTTCAATTCTTCAATCGTGATTAAATCCGTCAAAGATTGTAAAGGGTGACGAGTTGCGGATTCTAAACTCACAATCGGGCGACCAGTATATTTTACAAACTGATTTAAGACTTTTTCAGAATAATCTTCTTCTCTATTTTCTAAAGTAGGGAAACTACGAATACCCACGATGTCACAATATTGACCAACCACAGGAGCTGCCTCTTTAATGTGTTCAGCTTTATTGCCATTCATGATTGCACCGTCTTCAAATTCAAGTCCCCAACCATCTTGCCCGACATTCATTACCATCAACTCTAAACCTAAATTTTGAGCAGCTCTTTGTGTACTCAAACGTGTGCGAAGACTGGAATTAAAGAATAAAAGTCCCATAGTACGATTTTTACCGATGTGCTTATCGGCGTAGGGCGTTTTTTTATATAACAAGGCTTCTTTTACTAAAGCCTGAACATCAATAGCATCTTTGACAGATAAAAAGTGTTGCATGGAGATTCGTTAAGTCGTAAGCGACCGTCGCTCGGTCATAAGTCGTAAGTATTTTCAGTTGATAAGTAGAAAAATGGAATTAGAAACCCGTTATTTTTTCTACTTATGACTTTTATATTACAAAGTTAATCCAAATGTTAAAATATTGCAGTTTTTTGTTAAAACTGTTAAGAGAAGTTAAAATGCGAAGTGCTTGTCAAATAATATGATACTTAATTGCGTAATAGGGTTGAAGAACAAAATTTTCACTAAACTCTTTTAATCAAATCATGCAAAATCTACGTAACCTTCAATTTATACGCTTGGCGTATTTAACTATGGCAATTATTTGTGCCAATTATGGTTCAATCTTGGCTCAAGACGAGCAGAAAGCATTTAAGGAAGGAGACAAAATTCTTTCGATTGGGGTTGGATTGGGGAATTCTATTTTTAATGATTCTCATAATCCTGATATACATACATCTCCTACTTACTCAATGTCGTTTGATTATGGTTTGAAAGGTACGAGAGGTATTGTTAGTATTGGTGCTTTTGCGAGTTATTCTTTAAGTAACTATTCCGTTTTTTCTCAAGGAATAGTTCGTACTGATGGTAATTTTGCTAATATTGGAAATCCACAAGATAGTATTTATGCAGTATCAAGTGGATTAAATTTGAAGCAGCATACTTTTATGGCTGGAGTTCGTTTGGGGCTGCATTATTCAACCAAGAAATGGGATTTCTATGCTGGAACATTGGTAGGTTATAAAACTGTTTTCAGAGAGTCAAGTAGCTATTTAGTGAGTTATTTTAAAGAATATCCAAATTCCACATCAGTTCCAATAAAGAATGATTTTACTTATTTTCAGAGTATGAATAATGGACAATTTATTCTAAGTCCTTATGTGGGAGCAAAATATTATGTAACCAAGAAAATTTCTTTGAATATTGAAGCTGGGCAACAAACTGGAAGTATTGGTATTGGTTTCAAATTCTAACAAAAAAATTAGGCGAGCCTCATAAAGGCTCGCCTAAAAATATCACTAACACACCAAAATATAATTAAGTATTCTAATAAGAACACAAAATGTATTTCTTAATTATTATACGGGTGTACATAGTTAAAGTCACCGATAGTTTGAAAAAAACTTAAACTTTTCTAAAATATGTTTTTTTTTCAGATAGCTCTCCGCCTACGCTTCTTTTAAATCGGGCTAAACCTTCGTTTAAAATTCCCCTATCTGTGGCAATTCCTAAATCTAATAATTTAACATTTTCTTGTTGGCTATATTCATAAATACCTGATAGCAAATAAATTGTCGGGCTATATTTCAAATATTGTTCATTGTCTGCAAAGTAAAATGTATATAAAATATCTTGATTGATTTTGATAGTAACTCCTACGGCAATTAAAGTATCAATATCATAAACCGAAAACACCTGGAAATTATCTGGGAATTTTTGAAAATGTTCCGTCAATTGTTCTAAAGACATCGTCATCGGACGATTTTTCCGTACTCGAGAATTTGCAATGAATTTATGTATTTCTGTAAAATCGGGGTTGGATTCTTTCCTAAAAACAAAACCATTCTTTATCGCTTTTTTCAATAATTGTTTTGCTCGTGGCGAAGCAATTGTTGCCGAAAATGATTTATCGGTAACATCAATTTCATAGTTATGTTCGATGAATTTTATCTGAAAATTCAATTTTAGAAGACAATTTTCAAGAATATGCTTTTGTTGTTCCGATAAATATTTTTCTGGATATGAATTAATGATTATCTGTGATACGTCTTTTGTTGTCAAAAAATGGAGAACTTGTACTAAAAAATCATTCAATGCAATTTCAGAAAGAGACTCACTAAATTCGATGCCACCAAAAGTTGCTCGGAGTGGAGAAAAAGCAATTTTATTTTTAATAACTACACTAAAACGAGCTTCAATGATTTGATTATCTGTATTTTGCCAATAAAAAGTGTAGTAATTATCTCCGCCTTGATGCGTCAAATGTTCAAATTCATTGAAGAAATATCGCTGAAAATCAAAAGGATTTTCAGGCATGGAATTAGAATTTTCGGAAATGATTAATTGATATTTCACGGGTTGTGCATAAAAGCAATAAGGATTTCAAAATTAGTTTGAAATCCTTATTTAAGACAAAATTCATAAAAAGAGTAAACCTAATTTGTGCGATATGCGTTAGGAAAATAAAAACAAAAATTTTGGAAACTCAGCAACCTCCTCAAAATAAGATTATGGCATGGCTCAAACGACTTGGTTGGGCGGGCTTCTTCTTTTTTTTAATAAAAGGCGTTACTCTTTATATCGTCCTGCCATATTTGATTGCCACTGGAGTAATTAGTTGTGATAAATAAGGTTTTAGGTCTTAGAAATGGAACTGCTCTCTAAAACCTGAGCCTCTAAAACTTTTATCTATTGAACTCCCTCAGCACTTGTTGCTGGCTTTGCTCCTCCCATCAAATCCTGTAAGAATTTCTCAATATCTGGAAATTGCTCTTTCAAAGCGGCTGCCCCTTCCGTTTTCAATTTCTCGAAATATTCGGGAGCTTTATCAATAGCACCTTCTGCTTCGGTTTTTAATTGAGAGGCTTTGTCTTTCAAATCGGCAAGCGTTTTTTCGCCTTCTTCTGTTTGTAAATATTTGTTTAAGGCAACTCCTGCGGCTGCACCTAAAAGAAATGTTGCTATGTGTTTTGCGTTTACTGGCATTGTTTTATTTGTTTAATAATTAACTCCTGATTTTTCTAAATATTGTGAAATATTAAATTTTATTCCATCTATAATTTCAATGTCTTTCGACCAATCTACTAATAACCAATCTTTGCCTTGTTCAGCAATAATTATTTTCTTGGAGGCACTCAAAACCCAAATCACTTTCTCTACTCCCCAAGATAATAGACGGTCAGTTTTTTGATAAATATAGGTTTGTTCCGTAAAATCAGTGGTATCAATACTGACATCTATTTCAATATCTATTTTGGGGGGAACATCTAAATAATGAGTGTCAATTTTAGAAACAGGCAATTTACTTTGCTCATAAATCATCACATCTCCCGAAAGATTATTGTTAACATCGAGGTGCATACCAGTTTCACCAGTGAAAATGTAAAATAGATTTTCATCTAATTGACGAATCAATAAATACGAAAAATAGCGTAAAATAAATGATTGTAAGCCACTTGCTCCCATAATACTTTCTAATGTTTTTTCTTTGCGTAAAACTGCTTTATATCCTTTATAATAGATAGGAATTCCGTTTAATACCTCTTTGATGAGGTATGCAGGAACTTTTCGAGGAACTTTTCTTTGTACGGTACTTGTCATAATGTTGCTTGTAAATCTTATTGTGAATTTACGATTTTTTCAATAATTTTCACGGCATGAATTCTTGAATTTTCGATAAACAACGAGTGCGTATTCATACCTCCACAAATTACTCCCGCAAGGAAAACGTTGGGTAAATTTGTCTCTTGCGTTTCATCATCGTAGGTCGGTTTCAAGATTTCATCGTCTGATAAAGTGATACCGATTTTATGTAAAAAATTAAGATTGGGCTGATAACCCGTCATCGCAATGACGTAATCATTTTCTATGGTAACGATTCCTTCTGGTGTTTTTATATCTACTTCATTTTCACGAATTTCTGCTACTTCTGAATGATAATAAGCTTTAATTGAACCTTCTAAAATACGATTCTCTATATCTGGTTTTGCCCAATATTTTACTCGGCTTCCAATTCCCGAATCCCGAATAATCATGGTGACATCAGCACCTTTTCGCCACGTTTCGAGGGCGGCATCAACGGCTGAATTATTCGCTCCGACAACGACCACTTTTTGCAAAGCGTAAAAATGTGGTTCTTCGTAATAATGCGTTACTTTCGGAAGGTTTTCTCCCGCTACATTCATCAAATATGGGATATCATAAAAACCTGTGGCAATTACGATATTTTTGGTTTCGTACTGACTCTTTTTTGTATGAATGGTATAAATGCCGTCGGATTTGGGCGAAATATTATCTACTTCTTCAAACAACTTCATGTTCAATTTGCGATGCAAAGCTACTCGGCGATAATATTCTAAGGCTTCTGAGCGAGTGGGCTTTGCGTTATTTGATACAAAGGGAACATCGCCAATTTCCAGACGGTCGGAGGTGCTGAAAAAAGTCATATTGGCGGGATAATTATAGAGCGAATTGACCAAACAACCTTTCTCTAAAACCAAATATTTGAGTCCTGCCGTTTGAGCTTCGAGTCCACACGCTAAGCCAATTGGACCACCACCGATGATAATTAAGTCGTACATTTTTTAATGAGGTAGGACAGTTTTCCGAACTGTCTTTTAGAATTTACAGACAGTTTGGAAAACTGCCCTACTTACAAATAAACAAAAAAAAATCCCATCAGGTTCATTTCTGACGGGATTTTTTCTGTCTGAACTTGGATTTGTATGATTAAAGGATTTTAGGATTTTCACTTTGTTCAGACAATTACTCACTCTTCACCGAACTCGCTCCAGAGACATCAGATTTTACCGATGGTTGTCCACGATAACGCAAAGATGATGCTCCGCTTGCTTCGACGGTTAATGTTTTTGAAGCATTGACTTTTACTGAACTTGCTCCTGAAATGTCTGCATCTACATCACGAGCGGGAAAATTGTAACAGTTTACATTACTCGCTCCCGATACGTCATAATTCATTTTAGAGGTATTTCCGTTCATTTTGATGGACGATGCTCCCGAACAATCTAAGTTTACTTTATCAGCTTTGATGTTGATTTCTGAATTGGAAGCTCCTGAGAATTTCAAGGTTATTTCTTCTAAATCATTAAATCCTGAGATTTTAGATTTTGTTGCCCCCGAGAAATCTACGACTCTTAACGTTGGCATGACAATGGTAAAAATGACTTTTTTGCGACTATTGTTCCAACCCCAACCTTTGCTACTACGGTATTTAGCGATGAGTGTTCCGCCACTAATTTTCACTTCTAAATCATTAAGGTCTTCGGCACGCTCTGCATCAACTGATACTTTAAAACTTGAGCCTTGCGTTACATCAATTTGAAAGGCGCTTGACATATCTAATTTGTCGAATCCTTTCAATGGATAATCTTTTGTGTTTTGAGCCATCAATACGTTTGTAACGAATAGCAGAGTGGTGATGGCAAATAAATTTCGGAGGTTGAGTTTCATTTTCATTTTGTTTTGATGTTTTCAATCAGATGCAAGTTTAGAGATTAAGGTTGCATTAGATTGAGGAAATTATTTGAACTACGATTTGTTTGATTTAGAGATTTTAAAATAATTTATCAGATAAAACATAAAATTCAAGGAAGTTGTCCTTCAAAAGGACGACTTCCTTTGTGTGTATCTATTCCTTCTCAACCGAACCGCCTTCTTGTACTGAACGACTCACAGACGGCTCGCCACGATAACGAATTTGTGCTGAACCAATCGTTTTTGCTTCCATTTTTTCTTTCACATTAATTTCGGCAGAAGCATTATCCTTTGCTTCAACTTTTGCAGAAAGTGCTTCAAAATCAAAGGCTTGTAGTTTGGCATTTACCCCTAATTTAGCATTTAAAGATTTTGTATTTCCAGTAATATTTAGCGTATTGTTATCAAACAAATCAACCATAAAATTATCGGTTGAGAAATCATGAATTGAACTTTCTCCGTTTCCGCCTTTCATCGTAATCCCTTTTAAAGTTGGCATTGTGATGTGGACTTCTAAAATACGATTATCTTTTTGCTCAATTTGTAAAGTATTATTGGCAACGGAATATTTAATTTGGTCGAGATTATCAACGCCGCCCACTTCTACTTTAAATTCGCCTCCTTGACGGATAATTACATTGCAAGTACCATCTTTACCATCCGTTTTTACGTACTCAAAACCTTTTATATCAAGAGTTTGAATGGGCGTTCCTGTTGTAAAATCATCCTCCCGATTAGTATTATCATTGTTATTGTCTTCCACTTTCAAAATTCTATTGATACAAACCAATTCGCCATCTTTCGTGAATTCCCAAAGTGAACCTTTGAATTTATCACCTTCTGCATCTTCCCAATATTGTCTATCAAGCGTATTGTCAATAAATTCTGCGAATCCACGAGTCATTGAAAAAGGTTTTTCGTAAGGAATATAAACCTTCATTCTGATGTGTTGGTCACGGAAACGAGCATTGTCTTTAAATTCCAAGCGGTCATCAAATTTCAAGATTGAATCTTTCTGAATAATATTATAATTGACTGCCAAAGCATTTTTTTCGGCTTCTTGTTTATCTGGCCCATCAGCTCTGAAAACCTGCTCAACTCTAATATTTGTGCCATCGTAGCCAATCATTTCTGTTGAAGGCTCCCAATCCTGACCTAAACCAGTGTAATTAAGTTCGAATAATGGTATTTTGGGGTCAATCGTGTAGTTTGTAACTTTCTCTATTGAGGCAGTTTTGGCGAAATTACGGGCGTAACGTACACCTGTGTACATGGTAGTTAAAAGTCCGACGATGAAAACGCCCAAAGCACTTTGCCAAACGGTTGGCGTGAATAAATTTTTACGAATTAACAGCGATAAACCTGCCCAAGCAACCACAAATGCAGGAACTGCTGAGGCTAAAAATCCACCAATTAACATCAACGGAGAAGCATCACGACCAATTAAACCTACTGGAACGTGGTCGCCAAAATAGACATTGGCATTTTCTAAAGCCGTCATTCCTACAAAAAGAGCGAAGAATAAGGCTACGATAAAAATTACACCAACGAAGGTCATCATACCACCAATGAAAACTTTACCTGCCGAAATCAAAAACTCCGCAAAAGGCCCCAAAGCTTTGAAAACCTGCGAAATAATTCTGAAAGGCAATAATAAAAGTTTCGTTACAGAATCTTCTGGTTTATTCTCAACATTGAATGTTCTTTTAATATTTGATTCAATATTTTCAAGCGTGATTGGCTCGCCAGACATTTGCATTTTGTCGGTCAGGGTTTTTGCTTCGGGAGCTATTGCCCACAAAATCAAATAGATAACAATTCCAGAACCAAAGATGAAAATACTCAAAACGGATACAAAACGTAACATTCCTAAATCCCAACCCGTGTATGAGGCAATTCCGCTGACAACGCCACCTAATACTTTTCCGTCGGGATTACGGTAAAATTTACGAATACGCTCATCTTCTTCCAACATCGCATTGGCAGGAAAAGCAATCCAACAAGCAATGTATAAAACCAACGAAATTCCCGATAAAACACCCGCTGTGATTGGTCCAATTCCTAAAAGTAAAAACAAGAATGCCAAACGAACCCAAAGTGGGTCGAAGCCCAAATTGTAGGCTAAACCTGCACAAACACCGCCTAAAATCTTACGACGAGTGTCACGGTATAATTTTTT
This sequence comes from Cytophagales bacterium, assembly GCA_013298805.1. Taxonomy (GTDB): domain Bacteria; phylum Bacteroidota; class Bacteroidia; order Cytophagales; family Spirosomataceae; genus Arcicella. The sequence continues at coordinate 15,558 of JAAFIU010000024.1, forward strand.
CGGAGCTGAGTAATGCTTGTAGTCGAAATGCTGTTGATTATGAGTTTCTTCGGTCGTTTTTGACTCCGTAGCGTTGTTTGCGTCTTCTTTTTTAGCATCTCCTGCCATTGCTAAATCTTCATCTTCTTCGATGGCGGCAAAGTCAGAAACTGAACCCATTGAAGCAATTAAGCTCTCAACGTCTTCCAGAGAAATCGCTTGTTTGTCCTCAGACTTTTGTTTGTCCCAAAACTTTTCGGCAATGCGTGCTTCAATGTCCTCAACGATTTCTTTTGAGCCTTCGTAAGAGGAAAAATATTTCTGAATGGCTTTCAGATAGGCATTCAATTTATCGAATCCGTCATCTTCGATATAAAATACGATGCCTGCGATATTGATTGATATAGTCTTTTTCATTGGAGTATTTTTAAATTCTCAATTTCAAATGTTCACGGATTATTTGAACACTGAGGATTGAACATTGTGGATTGAAAATTTTACGCTTGACTTTTGTCTTGTGTATTATGATGATGAAATGAATCGTGGATTATTTGGGCAACTGAGGTTTGTAGTTCCGTCCAAGTTTCCTCAAATTGAGCCAGAAAGACTTTACCAGTATCAGTCAAAACATAATATTTTCGAGGAGGTCCAGAAGCGGATTCAACCCATTTATAGTCTAAAAGCCCAGAGTTTTTCAGACGAGTTAGTAGTGGATATAATGTCCCTTCCACAACCATAATTTTTGCCGAAGTCAGTTCTTCAAGCATATCCGAGGCATACACTTCACCTCTTGAAATAATGTGCAGAATACAGAATTCAAGAATTCCTTTTCGCATTTGCACTTTGGCGTTTTCTAAATCCATATTTATTAACGGTAAATGGTGAACGGTTCACGATAAATAAGCGACTGTTGAAAATTCGCTTAAAATTTTAAAAATGTACAGAAAAAACTCAGATTCGTATGTAAAACATTGATTACTTTAATCGCTTTTCACAATTAGCTCTTCGCTTAATCAGCTTACACTTTTTTCTAAATAACTATACAAAGATATAATAAGGTACTATGCAAAGCAAGGTACTATAAGGAAAAAATATCTTTTATGTATAAATGGTGGAAATTGAAGGATTAAAGGTTGATGAATATTTTGTTTTTCCTCCAAAATAAGATTTCAACCTTGAATATGTTAATTTTGTAATGTTGCAAGAATAAACATTTCTGAACAATATGCTAAAAAGCAAATGTTTAAAGCACTCCAATAATGGGGTATCAACGACAATAAATAATTCCAAAAGAAAATGATAATTGAAAATATAGAAACAACAACACAAGCCTTACCCGTGATGGAAGCATTTTATACGCTTCAAGGAGAAGGTTTTCATCAAGGGCGTGCCGCTTATTTTATTCGTTTGGGCGGTTGTGATGTCGGTTGTCATTGGTGCGACGTGAAAGAGTCGTGGGATATAAATGCTCATCCAAAATTGAGTATTGAACAAATTGTAGAAGAAGCGTCTCAACATCAAGGGCGTTTGGCAGTCATTACGGGTGGCGAACCTTTGATGCACAATTTAGATGAATTAACAAATGCTTTGCACGATGCAGGTTTTGAAACCAATATCGAGACTTCGGGTGTATGCGAGCAAGTGACAGGGGCTTGGGATTGGATTTGTTTTTCGCCCAAGAAATTTAAAAAGCCGAATCCAGAGATTTATACGAAAGCACATGAATTGAAAGTAATTATTTACAATCAATCCGATTTTGAGTGGGCAGAAAGTTTTGCGGAGGTAGTTTCTTCAAATTGTATGCTCTACCTTCAACCCGAATGGAGCAGAATGGAAACAATGTTACCCGAAATAATTGAGTACATCAAAAACAATCCGAAGTGGAGAATTTCGTTACAAGTACATAAATTTATGGATATTCCGTAAATCGGTTTGTGAAACTGAGTAGAGAAGATTTGTGAGTTATAATCCTAAAATGCTATTAACCTTCCTAAGCGTTTTAAACGCTTAGGAAGGCTTATTTTCGATAAAACCATAATTCTTTTGTACAATTCCAAAGGTAGAGACATTCAAAACTATGAAATCAACTTTCAAAATAACGCTTCTATTCGTTTTTTCGGTATTCTCTGTTCATTATTCTCAATCACAAGTTCCTCTTTCATCCAACAATAAAAAAGCCATTGATGCCTACGAAAAAGGCATGGATGCTCTCAAAAATCGTAATTTAGAAATGGCTTTTTCTGAATTTGAGGAAGCTATTGAACGAGATAAACTCTTTGCCGAACCGTATTTTCAGTTAGGAAAATTGTATGAACAAAATCGTCAATTTGGGAATGCGATTTTGAATTATGAGAAATCAATTAATTCTTATGATGGTTCAAGTATTACACCTAATGCCATTCAAAATGTAGCTAATCTGTATGTTAAAAAGGGTGATTATGAAAGAGCATTACCTTATTTGAGAAGGTACATGGAAGAAATGAAGATGAGCTTTGGTTATCCTACAAAACGAGTTGCAAAGCAATTAGAAAATTGTCTTTTTGCTATGGAGATGAAAAATAAACCGCTTGTTATCAATCCTTTAGAATTACCTAAAACGGTCAATAGATTTCAATCGCAATATTTTCCTGTCCTTACTGCCGACCGTGAAACGCTGATTTTTACAGGAAATCAAGATAGTGAGGAAAACCTGTATGTTGCCACAAAAAAAGACAGCGTTTGGTCGTCTCCCATCTCAATTTCTGATAAAATAAATACGCCACAAAACGAAGGCACTGCCACAATTTCTGCCGATGGTCGTACTTTAGTTTTTACTTCCTGCGGAGGTCGTAAGGGCTTTGGCAGTTGTGATTTATTCATTTCTTACAAACAAGGTGAAAATTGGACTTCGCCCCAAAATTTAGGTTCAAATATTAATTCCAATGAATGGGAATCTCAGCCCTCATTATCTGCCGATGGCCGCACGCTTTATTTTGTTTCGGACAGAAAAGGAAGTTTGGGAAAACGGGATATTTGGGTTTCTAAAATTGATTCAACGAACGCTTGGGGAAAAGCAACCAATTTAGGAAACGTAATCAACACCATTGAAGACGACCTTTCTCCATTTATTCATGCCAACGGAAAAACGCTTTTTTATTCTTCCGAAGGATTAGTTGGAATGGGTGGTTTAGATTTGTATTTCGCTGAAAATCAGAATGGTAAATGGACGAAGCCCGAAAATTTAGGATTCCCTCTTAACACTCACGAAGACCAAGTTGCCTTGTTTATTACCGCAGATGGCAAAAAAGCCTATTATTCTTTGGAGCGAGACCAAGATGATAAATATCGTCGGGCAAAAATTGTGGAAATTGACGTTCCCGAAAGTTTACAAGCGAAGTTTAGAGCAACTTCGTTTTTGAAAGGAACCGTTTATGATGCTCAAACCAAGCAAAAATTACAAGCTGATATTGAGTTGATTTTGTTGAAAAACAACGAGTTAGTTGGTAAAATAAATTCGGATTCGCAAACAGGAACATACACTTCCGTATTGCCAAGTGGAGGAGAATACGCCGTTTTTGTGAGTAAAAAAGGCTATTTTTTCAAGAGTTTAAATTTTGATTTTTCCGATAAAATTGGTCAAGATAAAGTGCTTGATATTCCGCTTGAACCTATCAAACAAAATGCTAAAGAGATTTTGAATAATATCTTTTTTGATACGGCAAAATGGGATTTAAAACCCGAATCCACCGTTGAATTGGACAAGTTAGTGGCTTTGCTCAAAACCAATCCAGATGTTCCCATCGAAATTTCTGGGCATACCGACGACGTTGGAAAAGATGCGGATAATATGATTTTATCCCAAAAAAGAGCCAAATCGGTTGTAAACTATTTGGTTGAGAAGGGAATAAATCCTGCTAAAATCAAATCGGAAGGCTACGGCAAAACTCGCCCATATTTACCCAACACTTCCGACGAAAACCGAAAATTGAACCGTAGAATTGAGGTGAAGTTTTTGTAGAATACAGTTATAGGCTATCGAAACATATATCATACCGATTTTAAACTATAAAAACGGTCAAAAGCTAATTTACACCTCTTTTATGATTGATGGAACACGGAATTCCTACTGTTTGAGCGCAGCGAGGTGGTTCGCCACTCCGATTAGGAATTCTTGATTTTTTGCGGCCGCCGCTGCGGTTACTTTTTGTATTGAGACGGGAACGCCCAGTTAAAAAGTAAGGACGAGAATAAGTCAAAAATATATGAATTCCTTAAAATCCCTACTTCAAAAAAAAATCGGAATGGCCCACGTTTTGGTTGTTAAATACAATATTAAAATTACCTTAAAAACGGACTCAAACACAGTGATTTGAGTCCGTTTTTCTATTTAATTGTCTAATTTTGAGCGACTAAGTAATGAGATGAATTAAAGTGTCATTGTGAGATTCCATAAATCATTGATAATCGTAAATCGTAATTCTTGAATCGTCATTATACTTAATCGATAGTTTATTAACGCACAAATTAAGCAGATGAAAATTTTAGTAATTGAAGACGAAGTAAAAACGCTACAACTCATCAAACAGGGCTTGGAAGAACAGCAATGGGAGGTTGATATTGCCTATGACGGTTCGATGGGTTTTCAATTGGCAACTCGTCATCAATACGCTTTGATTATTTCTGATATTATCCTGCCGATGCTCAACGGTTTGGAACTCTGCAAAAAACTTCGACATGAAGGCGTTGATACGCCAATTCTTCTTTTAACCGCTTTAGGAACAACCGACGATAAAATTATTGGTTTAGATGCAGGAGCAGACGATTATTTAGCTAAACCATTTGAATTCAAGGAGTTAATGGCAAGGGTGCGAGCTTTAACCCGCAGAATGGGAAGCATCGTACACACAAATCTACTGAAAGTTGCCGATTTGGAAATGGATTTAGATACAAAAACCGTTGTACGTGCGGGTAAAGAAATTCCATTGACTGCCAAAGAATTTACGCTGTTAGAATATTTTATCCGTCATCAAGGTCGAGTAATTTCTAAGGTAGAATTAGCCGAAAAAATCTGGGATATTACTTTTGACACAGGAACGAATGTAATTGAAGTTTACATGAATTTCTTACGTAAAAAGATTGATAAAGACTTTGAACCGAAGCTACTTCACACGCAAATAGGCATGGGTTATGTGCTAAAAATCGTCTCATAATGCTCAATATTCGCTCGAAACTTACTTATCAATTCATGGCATTGGCTACGGCTATTTTGCTGATTTTTTCCGTGGGTGTTTATTTTTTCAGCAGATTATACCTCGAAAAACGTTTTTACAAACGCCTCCAAGAACGAGCTATCACCACCACAACGCTACTTTTTGACCTCCAAGCGGCTGACACAACGGTTATGAAATTGGTTAATATTTCCGACCGAGAATTACTCACCGATGAAAGTATTGCGGTTTATAATGAACGACTGAAAAAAGTCGTTTTCTCCGCCAATCAAAAGAATTCTTTGACTGCCGAAGCTTTTATTCCTCTATTACAAGGCAATTCACAAACCATTTATAAACATTTTAGTCCGTACCAGATTATTGGGGTAAAAGTCAAAAATGGTAACGATACCAATTGGGTTTTTGTCAGTGCGATTGATACCAACGGGAATGATGCCTTGGAGGATTTACGGAAAATTTTACTCGTTATGATTTTGGTTGGAATCCTTTTATTGGGGATTTCAGGCTGGTTTTTTGCCGATAAAGCACTTGCACCCATGTCGGGCATTATCAAGCAAGTGAATCAGATTTTTCCAGATAATATTGAAAATCGGGTGGAACATCCCAACCGTTCGGATGAAATTGGTTTGTTAGTTGCTACTTTCAATCAACTGCTCGACCGCACAGAAGAGGCATTGGTAATGCAGAAAATGTTTATCGCCAATGTTTCGCATGAGTTGAAAAACCCATTGACCAAAATTTACTCACAAATTGAAGTTACTTTATTGCAAAAACGAAGCGTTGAAGATTATGAGCAGGGTTTACATTCATTGCAGGAAGACACCCGAACTCTAATTCAATTAACCAATACTTTACTCAATTTAGCTAATACCGTTGTTAGTCCCGATAGTATTCAAAAATCCCCTATCAGAGTAGATGAACTGCTTTGGGATGCCAAAATGCAATTGAAAAAATGGCACGAAAATTATGACATTCAGTTGAATTTCAATGATTTTCCCGATAATGAAGAATTATTAATTGTTCACGGAAGTGAAGCTTCTCTGAAAATCGTCTTCATGAATTTGATAGATAACGCTTGTAAATTCTCAGAGAGTAATTCTGCAATCGTTAATTTCAAGGCTTTAGATTCGCAAATTATTGTAGAAATTTTTAATAAAGGGACGATAATTCCTGAAGCAGATTTACCTTATATTTTCCGTCCTTTTTATAGAAGTAATGCCACCGCCAAAGCTACACAAGGACATGGCGTTGGACTTGCTATCGTTGCCCAAATCTTGCGACTTCATCAAGGAGAAATCTCAGTAACTTCCGTAAAAGAAGGCACAACGTTTAAAGTTGTGTTGCCTAATTTGAGTGCGTAGTGTTCTGCACTATGATTTGTTGGATTCATTGATTTTAGGATTTTATCAGCAATACTACAATTTGTTGGATTCATTGATTTTAAGATTTTATCAGCAATACTACAATTTGTTGGATTCATTGATTTTAAGATTTTATCAGCAATACTACAATTTGTTGGATTCATTGATTTTAGGATTTTATCAGCAATACTACAATTTGTTGGATTCATTGATTTTAGGATTTTATCAGCAATACTACAATTTGTTGGATTCATTGATTTTAGAATTTCTCTTCATCCTAAAATCACTAAATCCTATTAATCATAGCTCATACAAAATCTGCTCTATGATTAATACTTATATTTCATTTCATCCTAAAATCACTAAATCCTATTAAGCATAGTTCAGACGATACATCCTACTTTAAGCTAATTTTAATTTGGCTTTAACCCCTCTTTAACTTCCATGGTATTGCTTTGTATCATCAAAAAAACAATCTTATCAATATGGAATCTAACAACAATCAAGGTATTTTTAAAATTGCCATTGGCGTATTAATCGGAGTTGTCGCTTTATTAAGTTATTTGTTCATGGGAGCAAGAAACGAGACATTTGAACTTCAAAAATCACTAACTACCAAAGTAGAGGAGTTATCGTCAACGCAAATTAAGCTTGATTCAATTTCACGTGCATTAGACACTAAAATTGCTGAAGTAAAACAATTGGGCGGAAATATTAAAGAATTAGAAAATGTAAAAGCTCAATTAGAAGATGACAAAAAGAAATTGAAGTCAGATTTTAATTTCTCAGTTGCTAAATACGATGCTAAAATCAAAGAATACGAAAACTTCTTGGTCGTAAAAGATGACGACATCCGAAAATTAAAAGAAGAAAATGGTACACTTTTGGCTCGTACAAAAACACTTGAAGAAGAAAAACAACAAGTGATTACGGAGAATACAGGCTTGAAAACCGAAAAAGAAGGTTTATCACAAACGGTTGCTTCTTATACTGCTCAAAATGATGATTTAAAACGTAAAGTTACTTTGGCAACTGCCATGAAAGCGATAAACGTACAAGTAGCAGCGTTGGCATCAAACGGAAAACTTCGTGAAGGAGGTTTGTACAAATCATCTAAAGTTGACCGTTTGAAAATCTCTTTCATCATGCCGTCAAACCCCGTAGCTGAGAAAAACACAAAAGATATTTTCGTAAGAATTCTTGACCAAAACGGTGCAGTAATTAGCGAAGATGGAAAAGGTGGAACCTTACAATTTGATGGAAAAGAAGTTGGATATAGTGTAAAACAAGGTATTCCATTTGAAAATAATGACCAAAAAGTAGAAATTCTTTACGGAAAAGGGTCGGCTTACAAAGCTGGAAAATATAGCATTGAATTATATTCAGAGGGTTTCAAAATTGGAAACGGAGCTTTTGAAGTAAAATAATTAAGCGTAATTTTTTGAGTCCTAAATAATGTATCTCACGCTTAAACGCTCAGGATTAATTATTTAGGACTTATTTCATTTTTTGATAAAAATAACCACTCCAAAATATGTTGCCGTCAATTCATTATTATAAAAGTGAAATTTTGTACTTCTTTCAGGGATTATTACAAAATGCCTTTGACGGCTTAATATCGTCCTATCGTTTTTTCAATCAATTCCCCAAAGCTTATTCGTCCTTAATTTATTTATTTGTTTCGATGTCATTTTGTTATTATCCAATATTCAATCATTGGATTGCAGGATTTATCATGATGACATTGCCCTTCGCTTTATTGCTTGGAATATTTGCCTCTGGTTATTTATTCTACAAAAAACAAAAAATGATTGCAACCATCGGGGCTGTTTGGGTTTTGTGTTCATTGCCCATTATGAAGCGATTTGTGGGAGTCAGTAATGAAAAAACACACCGTATTTCTGCCAATTTTTTGAATGTTTTAAGTTTTAATAGTGAAAGTTTTTCAAGAATTGAAAACAACAGTTTAGCCACTTTGCAGGCAGACATTGCTTGTTTCCAAGAATATGCACCCAATCAACAAATTGAAAATCAGTATGTTCATAAAATTGTAAAGCTGACGAACTTTTCTGAAAATAGAAAAGTTGGCTTGGCAATTTTCACCAAATATCCAATTGTAAAACAATACGGTAAAATCTGGAGTCGAACGGCAGCACCCAATATCAATGGTTTTATCTGTGCCGATATTGTTTATCAAAATGATACCGTTAGAATTGTAAATACGCACCTTTGGTCGATGGGTGTGAGAATAAATAAAGCCTTTGATGCGTTCAAACATGGAGAAATCAAGCGTTTCTTTTTTGAAATTTCAGATACGATAACTCGCCTGAAAGATGGTTTCAATGCTCGTGATAAGCAAGTGGCAGAAGTAGAATCTTACGTGGTTGGCAGTAAATATCCTGTGATAATTTGTGGAGATTTTAATGAAACCCCATTTAGTTACACTTACGGGAAACTGAGTTTGAATTTCGGAAATGCTTTTGAAGAAGCAGGACAAGGGCTTGGTTTTACGCTCAATCGTCACCCATATTGCGTGCGTATCGACCAACAGTTTTTCAGTTCAGATTGGCAAGTACAATCTTGTAAAACCATTCCGACTATCAATTTCTCTGACCATTTTCCTGTAATGGCTCAATATATTCTGAAAAAACCAACGATTGCCCCATTGGCATTGGTTGCTCAACGATAGAGACTAATTTACCTTAGCTCGATTTGGACTTTGAAAATATGAGTACAACATATCAAAGTTCATTTTCGAGCTGAGGTATTTTTTCAAATCTTTATTGTTTTCTTCCTGTAAACAAACATTAACTTTACTGAATAAATAAATACAATTTTCAGTAAAATATAATGAACCTCAAAGAATCTCTTCCCGAATATCATTCACAAGTTGAAACGAAACGAATTCTTAATTGGATTGATGGTTCTCCTGAATATTTTGCAGAATTAATGCAGATATTTTTTGATGGAAATACTCGTAAAAATCAATACGCAGCAGGAGTGATGATTCATTGTATTGACCGTTGGAGTTTTCTGATTACGCCATACATCGAAAAGCTCATTTTGAATCTACAAAATGACGGTTTGCACGATGCCATTAAAAGAAATACGGTAAGGGTTTTACAGAATGCCGACATTCCAGAAGATTTGCACGGAATCATTGCTGAAATATGTTTTAATTATCTAAAAAATCCTGCTGAGGCGGTGGCAATCAAGGTTTTTTCGATGACGATTATTGATAATTTGACCAAATTTTATCCCGAATTAAAAGAAGAATTGCGGTTTATTTTAGAAGAACAATTTCCCTTTCAATCAGCAGGATTTAGAAGTAGAGCAGGGAAAATTTTGAAATAATCTTTGTAAGATAGCTATTTCATTGGCTTCAATAGCAGGGAAATTCGCAATTCTAAAAGTGGTATTATTCCACTCACCGTAGCCATTTCCAACGGTTATCCCCTCCTCTTTACTAATGGCTTTTATCTCCTTGATTTGACTTTCATTTCCAGCAATGGCAATTACCGTATCTGAACGCACGGTTGAGTTTTGAATTAACGGTTTTGTACCACAAACTAAAGTCTGTGGTACATCTTTATCAAAAAAATCATACCAACTTCCAGCTTGACGCTTTATTCTTTCCGAAATTATTGAAATATTAGCAACGTCAGCCATTATCTTATTTAGAAGATAAATATTCAAAACATTGGGGGTATAATGCGTTTGAAATTTCTGAAAATTATCATGAATAAATAATAAACTATTGTAATATTTTCGGTCGTTGATTTGCTCGGCTCGCTGAATTGCTTGGGGAGAACAAACCATCACTGCCATGCCCGCAGGCAAACCCAAACACTTCTGAACTGAAGCAAACCAAACATCACCGTACTGCCAATCTAATTCAATCCCTCCCAAAGACGAAGTTGCATCAACAGCAATAATGGCTTCGGAGAAAGTATCTCTAAAAGGCTTTAAGTCTTTAATTTGAGTTCCGTTTGACGTTTCATTTTGCGTGACACAAACGACATCTTCACACGCATTAATTGGCTCTAAATCAGGAAGTTTCTCAATATCAAAAGTTATTCGTTCAACTTTTGAAACGAGCTTTTCGGCATAATCTGCCCATTTTTCGCCAAATGCTCCGTTATAAATATGGGCACTTTCCTTTACCGTCAAAGATTGTGCAATAATCTCCCAAGCCTCCGTTGCAGACGAAATAAAATAGATAAAATAGTCTTCAGGGATATTGAGTTTTTGATGCAAACCTTCAATTGCTCCACGAGTAATTTTCATACATTCGGGACTTCGGTGATTGACACTAAGAATCCCCTCCGCAAAGGCATCTTGCAGATATTGAGCTACTTGTGGATAGACTTTTGACGGCCCTGGATAGAAAGTTATCATATTTTGGGGGTTGGGTGTTGGGGAATTGACGATTTACGAATGACTTGATTGACGATTAAAGTTGCAATCGTAAATCAAGTCATTCGTAAATCGTAATTATGTTAAATAATTCACCTAACACCTATTATAAAAACGCTTGAATGGCAAAATCATACCCACGAAGACCAAAACCGATAATAATCCCCATTGCTTTTTTGCTAATGTAACTCTTATGTCGGAATTCTTCACGGGCATATACATTGGAAATGTGAACCTCAATAACTGGCGTTTTCACGCCTGAAATGGCATCTGCAAGAGCAATGGAGGTATGCGTAAATGCACCTGCATTCATCACAATTCCATCGTAAGAAAAACCGATTTCATGGATTTTATCAATCAAAAATCCTTCGTGATTAGACTGGAAATATTCCAAATCGACCATGTCAGAATATTTATCTTTCAATACTTCAAAATATTGCTCAAAAGTTTGGTGTCCGTAAATTTCGGGTTCACGTTTGCCCAATAAATTCAAATTAGGGCCATTGATAATGATTATTTTTTTCTTTGACATCGTTTTTTAAGTAGTAGGTATTAGGTAGTAGGTAGTAGATAATGTTGGATTAAGTAATCTTAGATTGGTCAAAAAAATCAAAATAATTTTTATTGTCTTAAAAAAGCAATTATAAATTATCTTTGCTTTTATCTAACCTAATCACTAATTCTCTAATCACTAATTCCTAAACCTTAAACCCAAATTCCCAATGAATTGGCAAAGCTATTTAAAAAATTTCAAAAGCTACCTCACTTTAGAGCGTTCTCTTTCAGAAAATTCGATTGAGGCGTATTTACGTGACGTTCAAAAGCTTTGGGAATACCTCGAAATAGCGGGAGAATTGGATATTCAGCCCGAAACGGTAACGGATAAACACATTTTCAATTTCTTTTATTACGTTGGAGAATTGGGTTTAGAAGCCACTTCTCAAGCCAGAATGTTATCGGGTTTGAAAGCATTTTTCAAGTATTTATTATTGGAAGATATTATCAAAAATGACCCAATGGCATTGATTGTCTCTCCAAAAATTGGCAGAAAATTACCCGCAACTTTGAGTTTCCCAGAAATTGAAAGAATGTTAGAAGCAATCGACCTTTCTACAAATGAAGGTACTCGTAATCGGGCAATATTGGAAGTGCTTTACAGTTCGGGTTTGCGGGTTTCTGAATTGGTAGAGATGAAACTAACGGAATGTTTTTTTGATATTGGTTTTCTCAGAATTATCGGAAAAGGTGATAAAGTCAGACTTGTTCCCATCGGTCGAGATGCTTTACATTACTTAAAAATTTACTTAGAAAATATCCGAAATCAACAAGACGTAAAACCCGAAGCTGAGAATCATGTTTTTTTAAATAGAAGGGGAAATAAATTAACCAGAGTAATGATTTTTCTGATTATCAAAGATTTAGCAGCAAAAGCTGGGGTGCAGAAAAATATTAGTCCACATACATTTAGACATTCTTTTGCCACACATTTAATTGAAGGTGGAGCCGATTTAAGAGCCGTTCAAGAAATGTTAGGGCATGAATCCATCACAACGACCGAAATTTATACCCACCTCGACCGTGAATATTTACAACAAACCATCGTAGATTTTCATCCGAGAAGCAGGAAAAGGTAGGTTATCAGGTTTTTTTTCTTTGCAATTACACACTTTACCACTTACCCCATAATTCCTACCTCATAATTCATAACTCACATCTACCCCTTTATACTATTCCGTATTCTACTCAAGCTATCTGGATGAATACCCAAATAAGAAGCTAAGTCTTTTATTGGGATTAAACGTAAAGCATCTGGTTGATTTTCGAGGAGATGCAAATAACGATTTTCGGCAGTTTTCGAAATCAAAGTATAAGTTCTTCGTGTTTCACGAATGTACAATTGTTCTGCGATATGACGATGAAAACGCTCTGCATTTTTAGAGGTTTCTAACAGTTCTAAAATTGGAGGGTAGTATAATCTAAAAGCTTTTATGTTAGTTACGGCTTGAATAGCAATAGTTGAAGGCATTTGCGATAAACAGGCCGCAAATGAACTCACCAAATTTCCCTGAAAACCTAAATCTACGCAAATTTCTTTACCTTCTTCTGTAACAGCTTCGTATTTTACGGCTCCTTCTAAAATAAAATAAGCATATTTTTCAACCTCACCTCTTTTGGTCAAAAATGCTTTCTTTTTAAATGAAACTTCTTCAATAATATTTTGATAAAAATCCCATTCTTCCGAAGAAAAATTGGCTAATTTAAAAATAGATTCTTTGACAAGGTGAATCTTATTTGAAGCGGATAAGGACATTTTAAGGTCTTATTGGTTACGGGTATCAAGAGAAAAATTGTATTTCCTGACAAATATAGGTTTTCAAAGATAAAAAAGCTATCCTTTACTAAATGGCTCATAAGTTTGAGGTTTTTAGTAAATGTAATTTTTGACATTTAATGAGCATTACCATGAAATGAAATTAATTCTAAATTAAATAAGTGTAAATTAGGGATAAATTACTTTGTCATCCCTAATTTACACTTTTCACTTATGCTTCTGCCGCTGTTTTTTCGCCCACAAAAATATGTTCTTGGTGCTTA